>JBELAI010000048.1:0-33186 GCA_049508975.1 Occallatibacter sp.
ACCCCGCGTTTTCGCCCCAATGTCCGTTTGCCCGTTAACCGACCGAGACGAATGTGAAGAGCCAATGGTCAACGGGAACGTAGGGATAATCCTGGGACGAGCCGAATGGACATTTTCCTAAGCCTCGATCAGCATTCCCAAAGCGTATCTCGTAGATTAGCTGTGTCGGAGAACTGCCAGAAAGACGGATTGATGCGTACAGAGGGTCTATCAAGAACTCGGATTTTGTGCCATTCGCCCAAATCAACAACCCCGTGAGCAGCAGACCGTTCGACGAGTCTCGATCTGCTGTACACGGTTCAATGTCGTCTACCCAAGCGTACCTGCTCCATCCGTCTGCATTCGTAAGTAAACCTTGGACGAAGCGGGAGGCCACGACGCACACGGTGCGGAGAGAATCGTCTTCCGAGATTCTGTATTCTTGCCCTGGTTGTTGCAGAAGATAGTCGCGAACCGCTGCCGCAAGCAACATTTCGATTTGGATAGAAGAGCCGTCTGTCATACAACAAATCTTGCCATGAACACGTTATTAGCGGGTTGCGGACCCGGTAGGGACGCTCATCACTGAGCGCCCCCCGGACAGACCCGGACGTGCGCGTCTACGCATCCGGTTCTTATGAAGGATGAGTGGCGTAAAAGCGTGCTTCGGGATAAGGATGCAGCGTTGACTGCGGCGAACCAGTACATTACGCCACAGTCGATTGACGCGATTCTGGAAGAGGCGGAGCTGATCGATGTTGCCGGGGATAGCGTGGTATTGGTAGTAACCGTAGACCACCTTCCGAAGCCAATCACCAACCACACTGGTGGGCTCATGCTTGTGGTGTTGAAGCTCAGCCTTGATGGCTTTGAGCTTCGCAACCATGCGCTTCTTCGCAGTGAACCGCCAGACGGTGAAGGTCCCGGTCTTGTGGCGTTGCCCACAGTAGTGGGTGAAGCCCAAGAACGTGAAGGTCTCCGGTTTCCCTTCCCCACGCAGCTTCCGATCTCGGGCCGCATAGCGCCCGAACTCAATCAGCCGGGTCTTATCCGGATGTAATTCCAAGCCGAACTTTGCCAGCCGTTCCTTGAACTGTCCAAGGAATCGCTCGGCATCCGCCCGGTGCTGAAAACCCAGTGCTAGATCGTCGGCATATCGGAGGATAATCACATCCCCCTTTGCCACTTTCTTGCGCCAGACGTCAGCCCACAGATCGAAGAGGTAATGCAGATACACATTAGCGATCAGCGGTGAAGCTACCGACCCCTGCGGCGTACCCTTACTTGTCTCCGACCATTGGCCGTCTTCCGATACTCCCGCCTTCAGCCATTTCCGAATTAGGCGAAGTATCCTCCGATCGGCCACTCGATGCTCGATGAACTTTAAGGCCCATTCGTGACTTAAGTTGTCGAAAAAGCCCAAAACATCAGCGTCGAGTATCCAGTTCACCTTCTTCCGCTGGATGCCCACAGTCAGTGCGTCCAGCGCCTGATGCGGGCTTCGGCCCGGACGGAACCCGTAGGAGAAGCCTTTGAAGTCGACCTCGTATATCTGATTGAGGATCGTCACCACGGCCTGTTGGACGACCTTGTCTTCCACAGCCGCGATGCCCAACGGGCGTTGCCGTCCGTCAGCCTTCGGTATATAGACTCGCCTTGAAGGTTGCGCCCGGTACGTTCCACGATGAACCCGGCTGTGTAGATCGATGAGCCGATCTTCGAGGCCAGTTTCATACTCCAGCCACGTCACGCCGTCTACGCCCGGCGAAGCTTTACGCTGAAGCGCGTAAAAGCTATCGCGGAGTAAATCAACGTTCAGATGGTGGAGCAAAGAGGTGAACCGTTCCTGCTTCCTATCCTTTGCTGCTTTCCGCACACCCTCCAGTCCCTGGGACATGCGGTCCTCGCTCTGTGTCGAGAGCATGTGTGACTGAACGGTGTTCTCCTTCATCTGCGCCCTTTCCTCCCCAGCCTCCGCAGAGGGTTGCCCCCCGTTGTTCGGTTGGATCATAGGTACTACGGCGCAGTGTGACTTCTCCAGCACGTGCACGTCCGCATTGTGGTTTATGGCCTTCGCGGACCGGCCTTCACCTGACGGTGAAGGCGTGCTGGAGATCTCCCGGTTCTCGTGCATGTTGTTTCTTAGCGTGCGCAGGTTCTATCGACTACGGAGGGCCGGACAGCCACTCGCGAAATAGCGCGACTGCCGTGTTGCCTTCCCCCTACTCAGGATGGAGTCGGCACCCTCATTCACCAACTTTTCGAAGCTCAATCACCCCGCCCACCAATGCCTCGGTCTACGCTTCAAGCGCCACCTCGCGATGACGCCTGCAAGACTAGAGGTCAGGATGGAATCGCTAGTTCCTTTCCTGTAGGGCTCTTTCATCCCCTACAACATGCCGGTTTATCCCGGCGCACCCTGGATTGTCGCCAACTCGGCAGTTATGTTTTGGTAAACAGCTTCATGTTGCCGACTTCGATCGAATGCCCTGGCGAGAACGAACTCACCAATCTGCCGGTTGCCCCATAAAAATGTAATAAGCAATCGGCCTTCCAGCCGGTTTTCCCCCTCTCACCCGAACCTGGAATTCCAAAGTTGCCCACTGCCCGCGTCCCACCAGCCGTGACAATCGTGCAATGGCTGCGTTATAAACATCTTTACTGCAAATCGGCACTGAACCTCGTATCAGGACCATTTCACCGCTACGTTTACCGAATTCATGACCGTCATCGTAAGAGGGAGTTCATAAAGCTATGTCGACTGTTGTCGCTGGGAAGGGTCTGGAAGGAATTGTTGCTGCCAACTCCGGGATCTGCTGGATCGACGGAGACGCCGGCGTGTTGTCTTATCGCGGCATCGACATTCATGAGCTGGCCGAGAAGTCGTGCTTCGAAGAAACAACCTATCTGCTCTGGAACGGCATACTCCCCAACCAGTTGGCCCTGCGCGAGTTCTCGTCGCAACTGGCCCTGGCCCGCTCGCTCGACCAGCGGATTATCGACATGCTCCGCAGCTTTCCGAAATCCGCCACGCCAATGGAGGTTCTGCGCACGGCGGTTTCCGCGCTGAGCTTCTACGACGCCGATGAGAAAGACAACTCGCACGACGCCAACGTCCGCAAAGCCTACAACTTGACCGCACAAATAGCCATGATCGTGGCCATTTACGATCGCATCCGCAAGGGGCTCGAAATTGTTCCGCCGGACCGGTCGCTCTCCCACGCCGGAAATTTTCTCTGGATGCTCAACGGAGTCAAACCAACGGAAACCGCGACAAAAACGCTGGATGTGGCGCTGGTTCTGCACGCCGACCACGAATTGAATGCTTCAACTTTTGCCGCGCGTGTGATTGCCGCTACCTTGTCTGACATTCACTCGGCCGTTACAGGGGCGATTGGCGCGCTCAAAGGGCCGCTGCACGGCGGGGCCAATGAGGCTGTGATGCGGCTTCTCTATGCCATCGACAAGTCGGGCGCCGATCCGGTGGAGTATGTGAAGGGCATGCTTGCGGCACGGCAGAAGATATCGGGCTTTGGGCATCGGGTCTACAAGACCGAGGACCCACGGGCCACACACCTGCGCCGCATGAGTGAGCAGTTGGGCAAGGATGCTGGCCAGCCCAAGTGGTTCGATATGTCGCGCGCCATTGAGCTCCACATCAACGCCGACAAGAAGCTCAACGCGAATGTCGACTTCTACTCCGCTTCCACCTACGCGACACTGGGGATCGACATCGATCTCTACACACCGATTTTTGCGATCAGTCGTATCTCCGGCTGGGCCGCGCACGTCATTGAGCAGCTCGACGACAACCGGCTGATACGCCCGCGCGCGGAGTACATCGGGCCGGAATATCCCTCGCCTTATGTTGCCATTGAGGTGCGCGGGTGAGCGACACGATCTCCAATGTTCATATCAGGAATAGACCTGTCATCCTGAGCGAAGCGTACTTCAGCGGAGTCGAAGGACCTGCTTTTTGGGATCCTATCGACCAGAGCCACGAGGAAATAATCTTCGAAACTCTCCCGCAGTTTGCAGTTTAATTCGTGAAAACGTGCACAATGGATTCATGGTCTCCACAGCGCACAGGAATCCGGGCTTCCAGCCCCTCAGTTCGACCTGTCCGCCCCTTGTCCACCATCAAAAATACCCCACCCCTCCCCCCCCTTTTCCGCCCACGCCCATGAAAATAATGAGGTTACGTCGAAAAAACCCAAAAACGCCTTCCAAAACAAACAACTTACGCCCGCCGAAATACCCATCTTGACCTCTGAAAGGACAATTTCATGATCCTTGGTTTGAGTTTGGAGCAGTTTACCTACCTTCACGTATTCCTGAGCCTGGTTGGAATTGCGGCCGGAATATTCATCGTCTACGGGCTGCTGAACTCGCGGAAGCTCCCCATTCTGACCGCGCTCTTTCTGGTCACCACGGCTGCGACCAGCCTGACGGGATTCCTGTTCCCATTCAAAGGTGTTACGCCGGGAGTTATCCTTGGGATCCTGTCAATGATTGTGCTGATTCTGGCGGCCGTCGCACTCTATAGCGGCAAACTCGCCGGCGTCTGGCGCGGGACTTATGTCATTTCAGCCTGCCTAGCTTTCTACTTCAACTTTTTCGTTCTGATTGCGCAGAGCTTCGCTAAAGTGCCGGCCCTGCACGCGATCGCGCCTTCGCAGGCGTCTCCCGGCTTCGGAATCACTCAGCTAGCTGTCCTGCTGATTTTCATCCTGCTGACGGTTCGCGCCTTCAAGAAATTCAGGCCCGCGTAATCTTCTGAACTGGGGGCGATTTACCCGCGTCGCGCTTTCCAGAGCATATACATGCCCCAAGCCGCCAGCGTGCAGTTATCGCGGATCGTCCCGCTGAGAATCATCTCTTCGAATTCTTCCACAGAGAAGCATCGCACCACCAGGTCGTGTTCCTCGGGGTCGGGGTCCTTCTCTGACTCCGACAGACCGGTGGCCAGAAACACATGATGCTTCTGTCGCGTGAATCCGTACGCAATCCAGTTCCACCCCAGGTAGGTCATCTCTGCGGCTTCAAGGCCCAATTCCTCTTTCAGTTCCCCGCGGGCGAGCTTTTCAGGGTTCTCAACCTCCATCTCCCACCCGCCCTGCGGCAGCTCCAGCGCCCGCTCGCCGATGGTGTAGCGGAACTGCTCCACGAGCCACACCCGGCCGTTGTCGACCGGCAAAATGATCGCCGCGTCTTCCTTCTCGACGACGCCATAGATGCCACGTTTGCCGTTGGAACGGAGAATCTGGTCTTCGCGCAGGCGCATCCAGTGGTTCTTGTAAACCTCACGGGTTGAAAGAGTAGTAATCGTGCGGCCCGCCTCTGGCTCACAGGGATTCATTCGGACTCCTTAAAGCGACGAATCGCCGGGCAATTGAGGGCCCCAGCAACCTCGTCAACATGGAAAACTCATCATAGATGCCCGGCAAAGCCTGACCAACCACGCCTGCAAGGATCACAACCTCTTATTCGCCTCGCGAGCGGTACTTCCTGAGCCTGCCCATCAGCGACGCGGGGCCGCTGACCGCCAGCTTGACCAGATTGCCCTCATACTCACGGCTGTAAACGACCATTCCTGCATCGATGGCCGCGAGCACGCCGCCTTCATGCTGCGGCACGCTCAGCTCCGCTTCGACGACTGGATCGGAGTGCAACGCGCTGTCAATGGCCTTCAGCAGCGCATCAATTCCCTCGCCGGTATAGGCGGAGACCGCTGCCTCGCCTGCGGGCTGGCTCTGGGCACGAGAGAGAAAACCCTCGCGCTCATGGCTATCGAGCAGGTCAATCTTGTTCAAGACCTCGATCCGCGGCTTGGAAAGCGAATCCAATTCGCCGAGAACCTTTTCTACCTGGGCTTTCTGTTCCTCGCCATAGGTTGAAGACGCGTCGCGGACGTGCAACAGCACCTCGGCTTGCGCCACTTCCTCGAGTGTCGCGCGGAAGCTGGTGACGAGGGTATGGGGCAGGTCGCGAATGAAGCCGACCGTGTCCGACAGGAGCACTTTGCGGCGGCTGGGAAGTTCAATGGCGCGGAGTTTGGGGTCAAGAGTGGCAAACATGCGGGACGAGGCCAGCACCTGGGCGCCAGTCAACCGGTTGAACAGGGTGCTTTTCCCGGCGTTGGTATAGCCCACCAGGGCCACCGTTGGCACTGGTACCGCCTCCCGCCGCTGGCGTTGCTGCTTGCGGACCCGGCGCACTGCGTCAAGCTCGCCCTTCAAGTGATCGATACGGGCCTGAATCCGGCGACGGTCGGTTTCCAATTTGGTTTCGCCAGGGCCGCGTGTGCCGATGCCGCCGCCCAGCTGGGACATGGCCTTCCCCTTTCCTGTGAGCCGAGGGAGCATGTATTCGAGCTGCGCCAATTCCACCTGGAGCTGGCCTTCGCTGGTTCGTGCGTGGCGGGCAAAGATGTCCAGAATCAGTTGCGTACGGTCCAGTACGCGGCATGGCAAGAACTTCTCGAGATTGCGCAGTTGAGTCGGGGAAAGGTCGCAGTCGAAGAGCACTAGATCGGCCTGAGTGGAAGCCGCGATACCGGCAATCTCCTCCACTTTGCCAGAGCCGATCAAGGTTGCCGGGTCGAGGCGGGGGCGGCGCTGCGTTACCTCTGCAGCCACAACGCCGCCGGCGCTAGCTACCAATTTCCGGAACTCGGCGAGAGATTCCTCCGCGTCGAGTGCGGTAGAAGCGTTGGGAAGGGCCTGACCTAGGAGAGCTCCGCCAGCTTTGAGGTTTGAGGATTCTGACTCGTCTGGGGTGTCCGGGGCCGTTTCAGGGCGCACTGACGCGCTGCGCGCACCTGAGGCACCTGCGCGGCTTCCGCGCGGGCGGCCTGACCGGCCCAGATCCACTTCTACCAGGACCGCCCGTTCAGGCTTGACCCCCGAACCAGCCGTCCTTTTCTCTTCAACTGCCAATCGAGACCGCTCCCCGCCTACTATCGTTGCTCCGCGGTTAGCGGCGCCCCGGAGGCAACCGACATCGGCGTCGGCCCCGTGCCAGTCTGCATGGCCACCGGCCGATGCTCCGTATGCATCACGCTTCGGTTGCTGACAACGGTCGAAATGGCGTGCTTGAAGATCAACTGCTCCTGGCTATTGTTCTCCAGAAGCACCGAATACTTGTCAAAAGACCGAATCTTTCCGGTAAGCTTGACGCCGCTGACCAGATAAATCGTAATCGGTGTCTTGTCTTTGCGAACTGTGTTCAGGAATGTGTCCTGAATATTTTGTGCCGGCTTGTTCTCCATGTGCCGATCTCCTACTCTCTCTTATTCGTTGAGATGCAACTTCTCGGTTTAAAGCACAAATGCGCGGAAACAGCTCCGGAAGCCCGGTCGCCGTATTTTTCCGCAATGGCTCAACAATAGAACGATTAACTAACCTTTTCAACTCTGTCCGTGTTCCCGAACACCGCCCTTTGCGATGACCGGGATTTCCCGCGAGCCTGAAATGCCTCCGCACAGCTTTCTATCTGAGATATCGTAACGGAGCCCGGAACTCCTTTTTATCTGAGCCGAGAGCCCTTGCATGTTCCCAATTGCTCAGTCGGTGGCTCCTGAAGCGAGACGCCCGACTTTGGCTGCTGGTACCATATTGAAGTGCAAGACGCAGCATCAACTCCTACCATTCCGGCCGGTCCGATGCAGTCTGTTCCGATGCTGGACCTGAAGCGTCAGTACCGCCCTCTGCACCAGGAACTGCTCGAAGCCCTCGACAATGTTCTTCAGACGCAGCAGTTTATCCTTGGGGAGCCGGTAGCCGCGTTTGAAAAGTCGGCCGCCGCCCACCTAGGCGTGGGACATGCACTGGGTTGCTCATCTGGAACGGACGCACTGTGGCTGGCGATGGTCGCGGATGGCATTGGACCGGGCGATGCGGTAGTTACTACCCCTTTCAGCTTCTTTGCCTCAGTCAGCTCGATTCTGCGTGCAGGTGCGACTCCCGTTCTTGCCGACATTGACCCTGGGACCTTCAACCTTTCGCCGGCCGCTGTTGAAGCGGTTCTGAACGCACCCCCACCTACGCCGATTCGGGCGATTCTGCCGGTTCATCTTTATGGGCAGTGTGCGGATTGGGGCTCTTTTTCCACGCTGGGGCAGAAATTTGGACTGAAGCTCGTCGAAGACGCAGCACAAGCCTGGGGGGCCGAATGGCGGGGCGGGAAGGCCGGCGGACTAGGTGATACGGCAGCTTTCAGCTTTTATCCCACGAAGAACTTGAGTGCTGCCGGCGATGCGGGCATGGTGACGACCAATTCGGCCGAGTGCGCAGAGCGCGTCAAATCGCTGCGCCAGCACGGGATGCGCCGCCGGTATTACCACGACGAAGTGGGCTGGAATACGCGCATGGACGGATTTCAAGGGGCAATTCTCTCCGTCAAGCTCAAGTATATCGAGGGCTGGAATCAGGCTCGCCGTACGGTGGCCAAGCGCTATCATGCGCTGTTCCATGCGGCGGGGCTGGCTGAGTCCGGCAAGTATCCCGCGCATGGCGTGGTGCTACCGCACGAGGTTCCAGGCAGCCGGCATGTGTGGCACCAGTACATTATCCGTACGCGCCGGCGCGATGCTCTGCGCGAGTTCCTGACGAAGCGGAAGATCGGGTCGGAGATTTACTATCCGGTGCCGTTGCATTTGCAGGATGCGCTCAAGCATCTGGGCTATGGCGAAGGAAGCTTTCCCGAGGCGGAGCGAGCTGCGAAAGAGGTGCTGGCCCTACCTATCTTTCCGGAGTTGCGCGAGGACGAACAGCAGACGGTAGTGGGAGCTATTGCGGAGTTTCTAAGCTAGCCGAAAACAACCACTCGCTCTGCAATGGTTAACTCCGCCCTCCGAATCAACTTAAGGTGACCGCCGCGACTTCGTAGTCCTCGACGCGCGGAATCGTAAAGCGGAGAAGCTGGTTTTGCACATCGAATGGCACGGACGTCTCAGCACATAAGAGCTCAACGGATCGCACTATTACGCCTGCCGGAAGCCGCAGACTCACCACCTGCGGACCTAGCGGGTAAACTTCCTGCATCCAGCCATGATGCGCGTTGGGGCTGGTGTAGTTGAGGATGTGCACTGCATAGCCGGGGTCTGTTTCCCACGCAAATAACTCCACGAATCCATCCCCCTCGACGCTGACCACGCGCTCATCGCGGGTGATCCAGCGAATGGTATTGTGCAGCAGTCGCAGCAGGTCGCCGTGGCCAGTTAACCAATAAGTTCGCTCGATGTCTCCGGGAAAATACGCAACGCGGCTCGCGCCATTTTCGCCGAGCACAACCGCCGGCTCGTCGGTATGAGAAGGCGACGGATACGCGAGTTCCGGTGGGTATCGCACAAACCCTGGAACGACAGTCAGCACCGCATTGCGCACCGGCTTGAGAGGCACTCGATTCTGGGCGCCGGGCAGCCAGTTGGTGTCGTGAAAGCCATCGAGAATAGGATGGTCGCGCTCGATTCGTCCGTAATACGCGTTGCCATTGGTGCCGATGGCTTCGCCGGCCTTGCTGATTCCCAACAGATCGGCGAGGCCGAATTCCGCGCGCGGCTTCAATTCCTCGTCGTAGAGGGCGGTCTCGAAGCTAGCCATGATTGATCCACCGCGACGGGCATATTCGCGAAGCTGTTCGCACTGGCGATCGCTGAGCATCGCTATGTTGGGAAGCAGCAGCGCGCGAAACTTTGCAAGGCGCTCCGGGTCGAGCCGTTCTTCATGCACAAAGTCGAACGCGAAGCGGCCGGACAACAATGCTTCGTAGATTCCATGTGTGGTCTCTCGCATATAGGTGTGCGAGCGCGCTGTGGAGGGGCCTGGGTAAAGCAGCTGCGTGCTCTGGCCGATCACCACGCCGATGTTCGCGATCGAGCGGCGGACCTTCAAATGAGAATCATGCTTTTGAGTCCACTTGAAGTAGTCGGAGCCCACTTTTTGCCAGCGGCGGTCTTCGCCAAATCCCGCCTCTGAACCGATGAAGTGGTAGTACGGAACCAAGCCGCTGGCGACTGTTTCGTTCAGCCACATTTTCGCTTCGGCGGCATTTTTCGCGACGTTGCGCCACGGGACTTCGCTGGTGGAGTAAGCTGCGGTAATGTTAGCCGCGAATTTGCCGTCGAGCACGGCATTGCAAACGCGGCCTTGCAACGTCGCTCCCCATACCGCTGGATCTTCGTTGGTGCGTCCCTGGTTGTCGCCTTGAAACCAGACGGCAGTTTTGCCAAGCCGATCAAGATTTGGACCGGCGTGAACGTTGCCGCCCAGGTTCGCAAAGAAAAAACTGTCCGCCTTTTTCTCTTTGGCGATGAAGTCATATTTGTTCCATAACTCAAACAGCCGGTCGTTGAAGGCACGCCAGTAGGCGACCGTATCGGGCGCTGGGAGCTTGCTGCAGATCGCGCAGTGACACTCCGGAAGGCTGCCGAGCGGTGGCCATCCGTTGGTGTAAAAGCAATCCACATCGTAGAGCGAATTCACTTCGCGCATGATGGCCGGAACGTAGTCGTCCATGTAAGTCGAGAACATGCAGGTCTTGAACAGGCGCGGCTCTTCTCCGCTGAACTGCACGGAGCCGTCGCGGTTGCGCATGGCCCACTCGGGATGCGCTTCAAGGGCATCGCCCCAGTTGAGGTCAGGGCTCATGCGAGCCACTACACGCATGCCGCGCTTGCGGGCTGCCGCTACGCAATCGCCGAAGAAGTCACGACCGTTGATAAATTCTCCGTGGCGATGAAACTTCACCTTTGACGGGTAGTAGGCGAGAATGCCGGTGACGCTGATGTACACAATATCTGTGCCGCAGTTGTGCCAGTAGTCAGCCCACTCTTCGATGTTCATGACGGCGGGGTCGTGCTCGGTCATGTTGCTCTGGCCTACGCGGCGGATGCGCTGCTGCCATGGCTGCTTTGTTTCGTCCAGTAGACCGAGCCGCGAGGGCAGCGCGACCATTACTTGCGAGAAGGGCAGCGCGACAGCTGCTTCTTCAGCGGATGCCGCTTGCGCCGGATGCAGGGTTTCCAGTGCGGCAGCCAAGGGCAGCGCGGCAGCCCCGGTGGTCAGGCTGGTTTTCAGAAAGGTGCGACGGTTCAGCATCGGTCCACTCCTCAAGTCCCAAACGTTGCAAGAATACTGTGGCCCTGCACCAAACACCAGACTTTGGTTTGAACGTCGGGTCAAAGCCGCTGGTTTAGAATCAAACCAGTTATGAAATGTCCTTATTGTGGATTCGCGCAGGATCGCGTGGTCGACTCGCGCGAGAGCAAGGAAGCCGACTCGATTCGTCGGCGGCGCGAGTGCGAGAGCTGCAATCGCCGCTTCACCACGTACGAACGCATCGACGAAATCCCTTACATGGTGGTCAAGAAGGACGGGCGTCGCGAGCGTTTCGATCGGCAGAAGGTTCTAAGCGGATTGTTGCGCGCTTGCGAAAAACGGCCCGTACCGGCCAGCAAACTGGAAGCGATTGTCGACGCAACCGAGAGCTTTCTGATGGACGCTCCTGAACGCGAACGGACGACGAGCGAGGTGGGCGAACTGATCATGACACACCTGAAAGGTCTGGACACTGTGGCTTATATCCGGTTCGCGTCGGTCTATCGAGATTTCAAGGATGTGCGGGAGTTCAAGGAAGAACTGGAAGGGCTGCTGGGCGGAAAGAAGACGAAGAAATGAGACAGATGGCAGGTTACAGATGACAGATGACAGCAAGCCCGGCTGCCCTGCCTGTGTAACTTCGTCATCTGTTCGAGAGTTCCGGGCAGCGCTGAACGCCGATAGCCGGGCATTAAGAACTGTCATCTGTAACCTGTCATCTGCAATCTGAAAGGGATGTATGGCTCACAAAGTAACTCTCGTACCTGGGGACGGCATAGGCCCGGAAGTAACTCAGGCCGTCGTACGCATCATAGAAGCGACTGGAGTCAAGTTCGAGTGGGAACGCTTCGCTGCGGGCGCTGAGGCATTCGAGATATATGGCGAATATATACCTACCGCGCTCTACGAATCGATCGAGCGCAACAAGGTTGCATTGAAGGGTCCCGTCACCACGCCGATCGGCGGCGGATTCAAGAGCATCAACGTTACGCTCCGCAAGAAGTTCGAACTCTTCGCCAATTTTCGGCCCATCAAGAATCTTCCCGGCATGGCGACCCACTGGCCCGGCCTCGATCTGATCATCGTCCGCGAAAACACGGAGGGCGAATATGTGGGGCTGGAGCACGAAGTCGTTCCCGGCGTGGTTGAAGCGATCAAAGTAATTACGGAAAAGGGTTCGACGCGCATTGCCAGGTTTGCGTTTGAGTATGCGCGCAAGCATGGGCGCAAGAAGATTCACTCCATTCACAAAGCGAACATCATGAAGCTGTCCGATGGTTTGTTTTTGCGCTGCGCACGCAAGGTATCGGAAGAATTTCCGGAAATCTTCTATGGCGAACACATCATCGATAACACCTGCATGCAACTGGTCATGAATCCTTGGCAATACGACACGCTGCTGCTGGAAAATCTCTACGGCGACATTGTGAGCGATCTTTGCGCGGGGCTTGTTGGCGGTCTCGGCCTGGTCCCCGGCGCAAACCTGGGACACGAATGCGCAATCTTCGAAGCGGTGCATGGGTCTGCGCCAGACATCGCCGGCAAGGACGTTGCCAATCCGACGGCTCTGCTTCAATCGGCCGTGCTTATGCTCCGGCACCTGAATGAAATGGCTGCGGCCGACAAGGTGCATGCGGCTCTCGATGCCGTTTATGCGGAGCGCAAGACACTAACACGCGACGTGGGTGGAACATCCGGGACAACGCAGTTTGCCGACGCAGTGTTGGCGGCCATGGGCTGATTTGCTAGTGCCATGATCGTGTGATTGTGTAACTCGCCCTCCAACTGTGGTAGCCCCCAGGTCTCGCGTTTGAGACCCGGGGGCTACCGATCCAAACGCTCTGAGCACTAGCGCTAAGAGACGGAGTGCGCGGCCAGGTTCACCGTCACTACGTCGTCCGGGGTCTTGGTCGTTCCTCCGTCGCTCTGCGGATGATATTCAATAGTGAGCGTCGTGGCATTCACCACCGCGCGCAGATAGCCGTAATCGGTGGCATCGTAGCTGTTGAGCGTGAGTGTGCTGTCGATGGGAAACGGAGTGCGCAGAGTAGTACGCATGGCCGAAAGCGGGTTGTGGCCTCCGCATCCGGCAACGATAAACGGAATTTGCAGGTCATTCACGGTGCGGGTGTAGCGCTGGTAGTTGTGCGCGTGACCGGAGATAACGGCGTGAGGCCAAACGCCTGCGGCTTTGCATGCAGAGTCGATATCGGCAAGCATCAACGGGCTGCCTCCATGCTCGGTCCCGCCTGTGAACGGCGGATGGTGCACCGCGATAATCACCGCGCCGGTAAAGTTCTCAGCCTTGATGCGCTTGAGGGCGGCGGTTAGAAAGTCAACCTGGCGGGAGTCGAGAATTGTGTTTGGACTCGCCGTACCGGTTTGTGCGGAGATGACGCCCGGATCTTCAAGCACATTGCTGTAGAGCCCGAGGATGCGGACGAATGGCGCTTCAAAGGTGAAGTAAACGGCCGGCTGAATCATCGCCGTGCGGACCAGACCACCTGCGTCGGGCGATTGAATTGGAGCGGAGGCACAGAAATTTGCAACAAACGCCTCCAGGGTCTGGGCCGTATCGTTCGAGTACACAACTCCGTCGTGATTGCCGGGAATACCAAGTATCGGCGCAGGGTAATCGCGGTAAGGTTCGTAGAACTGATCGTAGTAGTAAGTGGCTTCGCCGAAATAGTAGACCACGTCGCCGAGATGATAGAAGAAGCTCGGCACGTCGGCGGAATCGGTCTCATCGAAATCGGTCACCATCTTATCCGCAACAAGAGACTGGGTCTGCGGACCGGTGACGCTGCCAGTGTCGCCGGCAGAATGGAACACGATCTGGCCGGCTGCCGTGATCGACGACTCCTTGGCCGGCCCGCCCGCACCGTATACCTGGGCGAGAGTGAGCACGGGTTCTGTGAGCACAGTGGGGTCGGGGCCACTTGCCGGCAAAGGCTCCAGCAGGTTCACTTCGGCCTCGTTCTGATCCGTAACGGGCTGGGAGAAAGAAGTAGGGTCCTGCGACGGCTGGGGCTGGCCAAAGACGGGTTGACCAGTGGTGACTGGCGGCGGCTGTGTAGGGGATGCACCCTTGGTGGGCGGGCGATGTTTGCCACCTGTGGGCTTAGGCGCGGGCTTGGTGGGTACGGGGTGCTTTTTTGAGGGGGGAGTGACGGTTTTCTTTGGCATGATTCCTCTCCTGCTTCGCCGTGAATTCCGAGTGGAGGAAGAATAACTCAGAAAGACAGCCGGAAGATGAATTTATTGCGATTAAAAACGCGGCCCCTCGTGCGTGGATAATCCGACGAATTTTCAGGTAATTGGGCGACTGTACCGGCTGAGCGGGGAGATCGTTTTTCGCTCTGCGAGCGCTATACTCAGTTCGCCACCGTCAACCTGGCGGCTATTAAGATCATTGAACCGGCATTAGCATAGGAGCCAACGAAATGCATTATCTTCTGTTTTACGAAGCGGGCGACGACTACCTGGCGCGCCGGGCCGAGTTTCGCGAGGCGCACCTGCAACTGGCATGGGCGGCCAGCGAGCGTGGCGAATTGCTGCTGGGCGGGGCGTTGGCCAATCCTGTGGACGGCGCGGTGGTGCTGTTCAAGGGGGACTCGGCGGAGGTTGCGGAGAACTTCGCGCGGGTCGATCCGTATGTCACGAAAGGGCTCGTAAAGCGATGGTACGTGCGGGAGTGGACCACAGTTGCGGGAGAGGGTTGCACTACGCCGATCTGGCCGTGTGCAACCGCTTCCTGAGGCATTCGCGATTGAGCGTGCAACGACTTCGGGCGGTATGATTCTCGGATAGGGATTGTCCTCTCTCTACCCGGTCTCTACCAAGGAGCAATTGCATGCGTCGCTGCTGTTTTCGTTCTGTGCTGTTTCTCGCCTCGATTCTCGCCCTCACTGCTTCCGTCCCGCTCGCTGCTGAAACTATCTCGCTCACCGTGGATGCGACCAAGACTCCGCGGAAGCTGCTGCACTCTCACGAAGTTATTCCCGTAAAGCCCGGCCCTCTGACAATCTACTATCCGAAATGGATCCCTGGCGAGCACGGACCCAACGGCCCCATCAGCAGCGTGACCGGCCTCAAATTCGAGGGCAATGGCACGGTGATTCCCTGGAAGCGCGACACGCTGGATGTATTCACGTTTCATGTCGACATTCCGGCAGGCGTCAGCGAACTGCACGCGAATTTCGATTTCATTGAGCCGGACGGAAACTCTGCAACGGACAAGTTGACCGTGTTGGAGTGGAACGACGTGGTTCTGTATCCGGCCGGAATTCGGGCCGAGGAATTGAGTTATGAAGCGAAACTGATTTTGCCGGGGGGGTGGAAATTTGGAACTCCGCTGCCGATCGAATCGCAATCAGGCAGCACGATTTCTTTCAAGCCTATCTCGCTGGACCTGCTTGTGGATTCCCCCGTGATTGCCGGCGAGTTCTATAAGGCCATCGACATTACGCCGCCGGGCGAGCCGATTCATCATGAGCTCGACCTGGTTGCGGACAGTGCAGCGGCTCTCGAGATCAGCCCCTCGAATCAGAAGCAGATGACGAACCTGGTGGCGGAATCGGGCAAGCTGTTTGGCGCGCGGCATTATCGCGACTACCATTTCCTGCTCACGCTGAGCGACCATGTTGCACATTTTGGCCTCGAACATCACGAATCGAACGACAGCCGGTTGCCTGAACGCGTGCTTATTTCGCCCGGTGCGGGCATGGCGCTTGGCGGGCTGCTGGCGCACGAGTTTGTGCACTCCTGGAATGGAAAATTCCGCCGGCCCGCGGACCTCGCTGTTCCCTATTACGAGCAGCCGATGGAAACCGATCTGCTGTGGGGATACGAGGGGCTGACCGATTATCTCGGGCCGATGCTGGCGGCACGCAGCGGGTTGTGGACACCGGATGAGTATCACGAATATCTGGCCAGCATTGCTGGGTCGTTGGGACCTGGACGGCCCGGGCGCACTTGGCGGCCACTGCTCGATACGGCTATCGGCGAGCCGGGACTGGGCTTTGGCGGCAGAGGCTGGTTCACATGGAAGCGAGGCACGGACTACTACGACGAAGGCGATCTGCTGTGGCTTGAAGTCGCAACGATTGTTCATCGCGAGTCGAAAGGGCAGAAATCCATTGACGACTTCACACAGGCCTTTCACGGCGGTGCCAACAACGGCCCCGAAGTAAAGACCTATACCTTCGATCAATTGGTAGCCGCGCTCAATGCGATCGCGCCGTTTGACTGGGCAACGTTCTTCCACACGCGTCTCGATTCAACGGCTCCGGAAGCGCCAACGGGCGGCATTGAGAACGGCGGCTGGAAGGTTGTGTTCAATGGCGAGCCTTCCAAACTGAGTGGTCGGCGTGGCGGCGCAACCGATGTTTATTCCATCGGGCTGCAGCTCGGGCCGGACGGCACTGTCGGCGACTCGCTTGTTGGGAGCTCTGCATTTGACGCGGGAATTTCTTCCGGCATGAAGGTGATTGGCGTGAATGGGCGTGTCTACACGCACGATCTGCTGGAAGACGCGATCAAGTCAGCCAAGGAGTCTTCGCAGCCTATCAATCTTCTGGTGGTCGACGACGATTACATCAACACCGCAACGATCCACTACAACGGAGGGGAGCGTTATCCGCACCTGTTGCGGGACGATGCGAAACCGGACTATATTGATGACTTAATCAAAGCTAAGGTAACGGGAAAATAGAGTCCGTTGCTTGAAAGTCGTCCAATCCCACCCTGGCCGCAAGAACAAAAATGCGGCGAGGGTGGGCACCCAGTTCTTCCTCGATTATTGCCCTCCAGCCTTGACCGCGACGCCGCCTTCGCATAAGACTGGAGCAACCAGAAGACAATCAGTCGCGATGGCCGCGGACTGTGGCCATGGAGCGGAAGGCGGGACTTTGGCGAGCCAGACCACATGCGAAGTGTACGAGCGGGACGGCAGGGAGAACTACGGACTCCATGCCGGCGTGCTGGGTCCATTGGAGACGCTGGCGCAATCCGTCTCGGCAATGGCGCCTTCCACTTCGCCATCGCTGACTATTCCGCTGGTATTTGCGCTGGCCGGGAACGCTACGTGGTTTGTCTATCTGCTGGCCACCGGGGCTACGCTGCTGGTGGGCTTCTGCGTCAGCCGGTTTGCGCGGCTTTCGGCTTCGCCGGGATCTCTCTACACATATGCAGCGGATACGTTGCCGCCGGCGTTTGGAGTGATTGCGGCGTGGGGATTGCTGCTGGCTTACATTGCTACGGGCGCTTCCGTAGCGGGTGGCGCACTTTATTACGCGGGAGTTTTGTCGCAACAGTTTTTTCATTGGACACCGCCTGCGCTGCTCTCGCTGGCAGTGGTGTGCGGAGTAGCAGGGTGGATTGCGTATCGCGACGTGAAGCTTTCGGCGGAATTGATGCTGTGGATCGAGGTAGTCTCCGTCAGCCTGATTTTGATTGTGCTCGCGTTGCTGATCTTCCGTTTCGGGTTCCAATTCGATATGGATCAGTTCAGGCTGAAGGGGGTTTCCATCTCCGCCCTGGGCCCCGCGCTGGTGCTATCGATGTTCAGCTTTGTGGGGTTTGAGGCAGCGACGACTCTGGGCGGAGAAGCACGCGAACCACTGAAGACGATTCCACGTGCGGTGCTGCAATGCGCAATTCTGGCGGGCGTGTTCTTCATGTTGTGTTCTTACAGCGAAGTACTGGGCTTCCGCGGAGCAGCATCGCAGTTGAGCGATTCCACCAGCCCGCTGCATCTGCTGGCGGCTAAGGCAGGCATCTCTCCGCTGGGCGTAGGCATCGATTTTGGTGCGGCCGTGAGCATGTTCGCCTGCGTGCTGGCATGCACAACAGCGGCGGCGCGGGTGTTGTTGCGCATGGCTCACGGAAAGCTGTTGCCCGCGATTCTGGAGCGGACCAACCGGCGGCACGGGACGCCCGGAACGGCGATTGCGCTGTCGGCGGGCCTCATGTTCGTCTTGACGGCGGCACTGGCGCTGCGCGGTGTTCAAGGGTCGGATATGTACGACTGGCTGGGTTCGCTGTCGGTGTTTGGTTTTCTCACGGCGTATGCACTGGTGGCTGTGGCGCTGCCTTTTGCGCGGCGCGCGCTAGGGCAGCATTCGCATCGAGTAGCGGTGGTCAGCGTTGTGACTGTGCTGGTGATGATCCTGATTGTGATTTTCGATTTGCGCTCGGCTACGGACGCGATCCATGCTCGGATTCCGTGGATTTACCTGGCCTATATCGCCTTTGGATTGACTTGGTATTTTCTGCGCAGGAAGAAAGTGCAAAGTGACCAATCTCCGACTGGCTCTGAGACGTAAGTTGTTTGTTTTCGGGGGTTAATTTGCGTTTTTTCGACGTAACGTTATTGCTTTCATGCGCATGGGAGGAAAGGGGGGGGAGGGGGGGGTGAATCACGGTACGGACCGGGCACTTAGCTGACAGATTGTGCCGAGAGATTTCAAGTGCTTTGGAGGCCATGAATCGATTGTGCGCGTTTTCCCGAAATAGACTGCAAACTTCGGGAAGATTTCGGAGATTAATTTTTGCCAGCGTGTTTCATCCTGCGATTCCCTGGCGCTCAAGAAACTGGGAGTTTATTCAACTTGTGCAAGACCAGGAGATAGCTTGACTGCGACTTTGCGGCCCATGAATCTGGGCGAGATTTTGGATCGGACGCTGCAGATCTATAAGTCGCGGTTGCTGGTATTTGCGGGGGTGGCTGTGCTGCCGGTGCTTGCGATGGAGTTGATCCACTTAGCCGATCGGACATGGCTGCACGTGCATTCGCTCCTTGATCCGCACGGGAAGCTTGAGGTCTTCGTGTGGAATTTCGTGGTCGGGCTTGCTTTCTATCACATTTCGAGCATCTTCAGTATCCTCGTGCAGCCTGCGATTTTGATCTTGGCCTCAAGTTCCGTGCTCGGCGAAGAGCGCTCTATGATTTCCTCGGTTCGATTTGCCGGAACCCGTTGGCGAAGCTTTCTCTGGATTGCAATTCTGAAGGTAGTCGTGGAGCTGGGTGTCCCTGAGGTTGCGTTTATGGCTCTCGCGATTGGCGCTAGTTTCTTTGCGGGCGCGACGGGTCTCCTGAGCCGGGAACTCAAATGGACCCTTCCGCTGTTGAGCGCGCTTGTTGTGTTTCTGGGGTTGTATCTCTTTCTTTGGATAGGCGCAAGTCTTTCATTTGCCGTCCCAGTTTCGGCACTCGAAGAGTCCAGGGGATTTAAATCTTTGCGGCGGAGTTGGGCTCTTTCCAAAGGCACCCGCTCGCGGATCTGGTTTACCTGGCTGGTTGTATTCGTTTCCTTGTGGGTTCTGACTTGGGGGCTGGAGTTTCTGGTCGGGCAGGCGATGTTTTGGGTCGGCAGGTTGCTGCACCTCGCAAATGCGATGCGCAATTTGTATGGTTCGGCCGCCTTTCTTTTGGTTACTGCGATCTACGCCTTCGTCGGCCCCATCTATCCCATTGCATTGACCCTCTTCTACTATGATCAGCGGGTACGCAAGGAAGGGTACGACATCGAGCGGATGATGGAGACGGCGGGAATGAATGGAGCCGCAGCGCTGACTGCTGAGGCGGAGTCTGGGGTCGGGGAGGGGCAGGCTTGAGGATGAGGACGGCCATCGAGGCTTCGGAAAAGGGCCATATTTTGAGTGAAGAGCTCGAAGAGCGTGCCTCAGGGGCTAACGCCCAACTTTATTCTCACGCTTTTGCGGCACGACTGAAGCCGTGCCCTGACACTTCTTGCCTCTTCCATGGAGTTCTTCCGCATTCTGCAAAGTCGTGCCCTGTTACAAAGCAAGCAAGTATTCAACATGGAATGAGTTTTTCCGTGGCGTGGATGGCGAGGGTTGCTCTGGCGGCTTGTTTTGTTGCGGCACAGACTCGCGGGGTTGCGCAGGTGAACGCGGAGCCTCCCGCCTCTACCGCTGTATCGCCGAATAAGCCGCACGATGCTTCGCTGAACGACTACAGGACGCACTTGCGATCTCTGAGTGCGCTGGTGGATGGTTGCTCGAAGGCTCGGGATGTGAAGAATTGCGACCCTGGGCAGGTTGGTGCGGACGACGAGGTCCCCGTGTCCTCTGTGCCGAATGCGGAACGCAGGCTGGTGCGCTATGGGTGGGTGCGGGTGCTGCTTTCGAAGGCGCAGGACAAGGATGCTCCGCCACCGAAGACCAGGCCTGCCGTCACCGAAGGCTCTGAGACCTGGGAAAACGTGCGGCCGGCGCCGCCGACGACTACACAGCTCTTGAAGAACGCGGAGAGGCGCCTGGCGAACGACCTGGCGCAGGCCGACGCGGCAGCGGCAGCTGTGGCCGACCACACGCAGGAACGGGACGTGATGAAGCAGGTGCTGGCCGAGCGCGAATTCCGCAATCTGGAGGAACCTACTGCCAAGGACTCGGCTCTCGAAAAAGTGGGCAACTGGCTCAACGGGATTCTGGAAAGCGCTGTGAAGGCCAGCGCGCGGGCTCCGTGGCTGGGGCGCGCGCTGGTGTGGGGATTCGTGGTGGTTGTGTGCCTGGGATTGGTATGGGGGCTGCTGCAACTGGAGCGGAAGTGGCGAATTCGTCTGGTTCCGGAGGACCATGGACCGGCTGCGGGAGCTGCTTCGGCGATCCATTGGCAATTGTGGTTGGAAGACGCGCGGCGGGCGGCAGCGGCAGGGCTGTGGCGCGAGGCGATTCACTTTCTCTATTGGGCGGCGATTTCGCGGCTGGAGTCGAAGCGGCTTTGGCCGGCGGACCGGGCGCGGACGCCGCGTGAGTACCTGGCGCTTGTGGCTGCGGACGATCCGCGGCAACCGGGACTGGCTACCCTTACTGGGAGCTTTGAGCGCGTCTGGTATGGTGGCAGGCCGGCGGGCGAGGGCGATTATTTGAAGGCGGAACAGATTGCATCGGCGCTGATTTCGGGCACGGGAGCTGCGCGCCTGGGAGCGGAGGGAGGCGCGCAGCAATGAAGTTTCTCTCCTCGCTGGACAAGAAAGATCGCCGGCTGCTGATTTGGTGCCTGAGCATTGCCACTGGCCTTGCGGTGGTGATCGGGATCTTGATGCCGGGCGCGAACAACAATAGCAATCCCCTGCCATCGAGTTATTTATCTGGACAGCACGGCGCGTTGGCGGCTTATGAGACGCTGCTTCGGTCCAATTATCCGATTGAACGCTGGGAACGGCCGCTGGGCGAATTGGCTGCGACCGCAGGGCCGGAAACAGTGGTGATCTTTGCGGAACCGCTGACGCGCGAAGCGAGCGACCTGAAGGCAGTTCGGCAGATTATCGAAAAGGGCGGGCGCGTGCTCTCGACAGGCTTCTGGGGCGGGTTCATCTTGCCGGGCGAGGCTAGCGATACGCCGGATACGTTCACCTTTGCTGCTTGCAAACTTGAGCCGGAAGGGCTCGATCCGCTGGCTTCGACCGGCGAGGTTTGGATGGTTCCACAGGCGAAGTGGCAGCTGGGCAATCCGGCATTTCGCGTTGACTATAGCTGTGCCGGGCAGCCGGCGGTGGTGGAGTACGACTGGGGCAAGGGACATGTGGTTTGGTGGGCGAGTTCGACGCCGCTCGAAAACGGGTCGCTGGCGCGCGCGCACGATCTTGACTTGCTGCTAAATTCATTGGGACCGCGCGAGGGGCACCACTTCTATTGGGACGAGTCGCTGCATGGGGAGATTCGGTCTACGTTCAGCTATGCCTCAGGGCCGGCGTGGACTATGCTCTGGATTGGCTTGATCTTGGTGATGCTGCTGGTGGTGTTGAGCTTCAGCCGGCGCAGTGGGCCGGTGCGCGAATTGCCTGCCGCGGTTCGAGCAACGCCGATCGAGTTTCTTGAGGCGCTGGGCTCGCTTTACAGGAATGCGGGCGCATCTTCGACTGCGATAGCCATTGCTTTGGAGCGATTCCGACGGCATGTTTTGCGGCTTTGCGGACTGCGCGGCAAGCAAATGCCGATGGCGGAGTTGGCGGCTGTGCTGCGGCGGCGGTTTCCACAAACGGACGAGACGCTGGAAGCCGATTTGGCTGCGTGCGAAGAGGCTGCGTGGGGAGAGACGGTGACTCCGCGCGAGGCTCTGGCGCTGATCCAGAAACTTCACGGGCACGAGGAACGCTTGCGAGCGGCAGCGAAACGAAGAGACATTCATTCCATTCATCAGGAAAGGGCTTCATGAACGAGGAAAATGGGGAAAATACAGAACAGGTTGAGACGGCGACGCGAGAAGTGCAAGGCCTGAATGCAACCAACCAGCTGATTGGCCACGCGCGGCGGGAACTGGGGCGCGTGATTGCCGGTCAGTCGGAGGTGATTGAAGAGGTTCTGATCGCCGTGCTCTGCCAGGGTCATGCGCTGCTGGAAGGCGTGCCGGGTATTGCCAAGACGCTCATCGTGAAGACGCTGGGAAGGCTGCTCGGGCTGGGGTTTCAGAGGGTGCAGGCTACTCCAGACTTGATGCCGGCGGACATTCTGGGGACGACCATTTTGCGGCCGGGTTCTGACACATTCACGTTCCATGCCGGGCCAGTTTTCACCGATCTGCTGCTGGTGGACGAGATTAACCGGATGCCGCCGCGCACACAGGCTGCTTTGCTGGAATGCATGGAGGAGCGGCAGGTGACGAGCGATGGCGTGAGGCGGCCTCTTCCGGCGTGGTTCACTGTGTTTGCTACGCAGAATCCGGTGGATTTCGAGGGGACTTATCCGCTGCCGGAGGCGCAACTGGACCGGTTTCTGCTGAAGATTCGGGTGTCTTATCCGTCGGAGCAGGAAGAGATGCAGATTCTGGAGCGGCATCATGCGGGATCGGGCGCGGGGCTGCTGGAAGACGCTGCGATTGCGGCGATCCCGGCGGGGCTGCTGGCGGCGGCGACGGCGGAGGTGCGGGCCATTCGGATCGAGCCGGAGCTTTACACGTATATTTTGTCGCTCACGCGGCGGACGCGGGAATGGCCTACGCTGCTGCTGGGGGCTAGCCCGCGGGCGGCGCTGAGCTTGATGCGCGTGGGGCAGGCTTCGGCGGCATTCGATGGGCGGGATTACCTGGTTCCGGACGATGTGAAGCGGGCGGTGCTGCCGGTGCTGCGGCATCGCGTGATGCTGAAGCCGGAGGCGGAGCTGGAGGGCTTCGATGCGGATCGCGTGCTGACGGATGTGATTGCGGCGGTGCCGGTGCCGCGACAATAGGTCGAAAAGGTGGTATAAAGGTGGTATGAGTAGGGGTATTACCAAGGCGAAGACGTCGATCACACTTTCGGTGCCTCTGCTTGTCCAGATCGACAAGCTGATTGGCGAGCGCGCCTCCCGCTCGGCTTTTATAGAGAAGGTGCTGCAAGACCATCTGCGCGATCAGGCCCGCCAGGCGATTCACCAGCGGGATATGGAACTCATGAATGCCAACGCGGACTACTTCAATAGCGAAATGGAAGATGTGCTTCGCTATCAGGCTCCGATCACGTTTGAATCGGAAGACTGAGAAACGATGCGTCGAGGCGACCTCTATCGAGTGCATCAGCCGCCAGGAGATCCGAAGAAGTACCGCTCGTTCGCCATTGCCAGCCGTCAATCTGAGATTGATTCACGGTTTTCAACGGTGATTTGCGCGCCAATCTTCACAAACGGACAGGGCGCCGCAACGCAAGTAAGCATTGGGATCGATGAAGGAATGAAGCATGACTGCTGGATATGGTGCGATGGTCTTACGAGCATTCCAAAATCAGCATTAACGCAATACGTTGGATCGCTGTCCCGGCGCAAGCTAACTGAATTCAATCGCGCTTTGGCATTTGCAATCGATCTGGCTTGAGCCCCTCCAATGATTGCTCCATCTCTCCAACCCGGGCCGGTGCGTGCTGCTTTTGAGCCGCGGAGCAAGTTTGCATTTGGGCTAACGGCGCGGACGATTGGCTTGCTGCTGGTGGGGTTTCTGGGGCTGATTCCGGGATTCTGGGACGCGCGGATGGCCTACTCGATGCCGGCTTGGGACCTGCTGGTGCTGCTGTTCGCATTTCTGGACGGGCTGCGGCTGCCGGCTGCACGTGAGTTGAGTGCGGTCCGGACCTGGTCGAATGCGCCGGCACTGGATTCGGAGACGGAGATTGAGATCACGATTGAGAACCATGGCAGCTTGATCGTCGAGTGCCGGCTGGTGGACGATTTGCCGGTGGCGTTGGTGGCTGTGCCGGCGACGCATCTGCTAACGGCTTTTCCGCGTGTTCCGGCGAGTGTGCGCTATAAAGTTGTGCCGCAGGAGCGGGGTGACTGGCAAACGGGCTGGCTTTATCTTCGCTACCGGTCTGGCCTGGGGTTGGCGGAGCGGTGGGCGCGGGCTCCGTTGACACAGACGGTTCGGGTTTATCCTGCGCTGCGGACGGGCGAGGAGCAGCAGATTTTTCTTTCGCGGAGCCGGCAGATCGATCTGCAACTGCGGCAGGCACGGTTGCGGGGGTTGGGACGCGATTTTGAGAGCCTGCGGGAATATCGCGAGGGTGACGATCTGCGGGATATTTGCTGGACGGCTACGGCGCGGCGGGGTGGGCTGATTACGCGGCAGTATCAGACGGAGCGGAGCCAGGCGGTTTGGATTGTGCTCGATTGCGGAAGGCTGATGCGGTCGCGGGTTCGGGTTGCCGCTGGGCTTGCCGGCGGTGCGGAGGACAATCCGCATTCGAAGCTCGATTACGCATGCACCACTGCTGTCGCGCTGGCTCAGCTTGCGCTTTTTTCCGGCGACCGCGTTGGATTATTGGCTTATGGACAGAGCATTCAACAGAGGCTGTTGCCGGGGCGCGGGGCGGCGCACCTGCGGCAGTTGATCGAGTGTCTGGCGCTGGTGAAGGCTGAGAGTGGCGAGGCTGACCACTTGAGAGCTACCGCGGCGCTGAACCGGCTGCAACCGAGGCGGTCGCTGATTTTGTGGGTTACGGATCTTGCGGAAACTGCGATGCGGCCAGAGGTGATTGACGGAGCGGTGCAGTTGCTGCGGCGGCATGTGCTGTTGTTTGTCGCAATGGCGCAGCCGGAGGTGGAGTCGATTGCACAGGCTCGCCCGAAAAATGTTGACCAGATGTTTCGCGCGGCGGCGGCGCAGGAGATGGCGGGGCGGCGCGAGGTGCTGTTGGCTCGGTTGCACGAGCACGGCGCGCTGACGCTGGACCTGAATCCGGAGGCGCTGACTTCGTCGGTGCTGAACCAGTACCTGGCGGTGAAGGAACGGGCGATGGTTTAGGTTTGAGGTTTCCCACCCTTGCGACAAGAAAAGATCGCAAGGATGGTGCACGGAGCATTTTTAACGAAGCCCAGCATGAAAAACGAATAACGCGCAAGTGACTAATTCATGCCGCGATTTGGTTATGGCTTTGTGCCAATTAGTGCTATAGAGATTCACCTCGCTCCCGGTTAGTATCAATTCCAATCGAGGAATCGGATGCAAGGCACAGATCGCGCATTGAAGGGCACGGCCGCCACGCCGGAGTTATGGGGTGCTGCCTACATGATGCTGGTTTTTGCGATTCTGTCCCGCGCGCTGCACGCATGGTCGCGATTCAACGGCACAGCGTTCGATTGGGAGCAGGCGGTCACGGTCAGCATCAATATACTGATTTGCCCGGCGCTGCTGTGGATGGCGATCGCCTTTCGGTCGTTGCTTAAAAGCGAATTGCGGAAGAATCTGCTTAGCACCAGGACATATAAGATTTGTAACTTCTGGATTCCGCAGATATTGATTCTGGCTTATATCACTATGGTGTTGTAGGGAAGAACCAGCAGGCAGTTGTAAAAGGCGCCGGTCGAGCATTGTGGTCTCCCACCCGATTCACGATGAAACTGTGATTTGGATGGGGCACCCGGCCAGGTGCCGCGATAAATTTAATTTCCGAATTGTAGCCGCCAATCTCAAAACTGAGGTACTCTATAAAAACCCGCCGGACCTCGGCCACGGAGGACAAACATGTTCATGCCTGTCGCCGTACGACCTACCCGCTGAACATTGCCTCGGGCTGATTGATCCTGCCGCTCTCAAGCGGCTTCCCGAGGATGCTCCAACCCCGGGTACCAGCACTGCACAATCTAGTGTCGGATCTTAGGGGCCCCCGAAAAGCAGGTCCTTCGACTCCGCTGAAGTACGCTTCGCTCAGGATGACAGGTCCGCTTTCGATAAGGACTTCCGAGACTGACACTAGATGATCCGAATCATCTGATTTGATCGCAGCGTGACACCCTCGCTGATGCGCCTGCTTCGCATTCGCATCGTGGAGTTCCGTATGTCTGTTCTTGAATTCATTACACCGCAGCCGGCTGACGGCGGCGAACGCAGTCTCTGGTCCTCCGTGCGCGAAGCCCTGAGGGGCTCGCACCAGGACTATACAAAAGGAAACTTGAATCGCGCCATTCTGCTGCTCGCCATTCCCATGGTGCTGGAGATGGTGCTGGAATCGCTATTTGCAGTTGTCGACGTGTTCTTTGTAGGGAGGCTTGGCGCCGATGCTGTGGCCACCGTGGGTATCACCGAGTCAATGCTGGCGCTGGTCATGGCGATCGGGCTGGGTGTCGCCATGTCGACTGGGGCCATGGTTGCGCGGCGTATCGGCGAAAAGGACCCGGAGGACGCGGCGATCGCAGGGGTGCAGGCGATTGCGCTGGGGCTGCTGATTTCGCTCGGAATCGGTATTCCTGCCGGCATATTTGCGCCGGAATTGCTGCACTTGATGGGCGCTTCGCCAGCGATTGTGGCGAGCGGATCGGGCTATGCGCGCGTGGCGCTGGGCGGCTGCGGGGCCATCATCATGTTGTTTTTAAACAACGCGATCTTTCGCGGCGCGGGCGATGCGGCGATTGCGATGCGGCTCCTTTGGGTGTCGAACATCATTAACCTGATTCTCGATCCATGCCTGATCTTCGGGCTGGGGCCGTTTCCGCATTTGGGCGTGACCGGGGCGGCTTTGGCCACCTTCACCGGGCGCAGCATTGGAGTGCTTTACCAGTTTTACCGGCTACTGAAGGGCACCGAACGAATCCACGTGCTGGTGCGGCATCTGCGGCTGAATGTTGGAGTGATGATCCGGCTGTTGCGGGTCTCGTTCACAGGAATTCTGCAATTCGCCATTGCCAATGCAAGCTGGATTGGGCTGGTGAGGATCATCTCCTATTTCGGCTCGGCTGCGGTTGCGGGGTACACCGTGTCGATTCGGATTGTGGTGTTCTTCATTCTGCCGGCCTGGGGTCTGAGCAATGCCGCAGCCACGCTGGTGGGGCAAAACCTGGGGGCGAGGCAGCCGGAGCGGGCGAGGCAAGCGGTGTGGAGAACGGGGCTCTACAACATGGCGTTTCTGGGAACCATCGGCGTCTTCTTTATTGTGTTTGCGAGGCCGATTGTCGGGCTGTTTGTGAACGATCCGGCAGTGGTTCCGATTGCGGCAATGGCGCTGCGGACCATCAGTTGCGGGAACATCGGCTACGCCTATGGGATGGTGATGCTACAGGCGTTCAACGGCGCGGGCGATACGCTGACCCCGACGATTGTTAATTTCTTCGGGTTCTGGGTGCTGGAGATACCGCTGGCGTGGTGGCTGGCGACGGGATGGAACCTGCGGTCGGAGGGGGCGTTTCTGGCTATCGTGATTGCGGAATGCGCCATTGCGGGAGCGAGTATTTTGCTGTTCCGGAGGGGGAGGTGGATGCGGCAGAAGATCTAGGACGGTGATCGTTGGGATTGGTGGTCTCCCCGGTCTCAAATTCGAGGACGGGGGGCACCCAAGCATTGGAGATGGAGTGCAACTTGGCTATGTTAGCCAAGTTGGAGTAGAATGACCGGATGCGGACAGCCAACATCGGGACTCTCAAGAATCAACTCAGCGCCTACCTCAGATTTGTGCGGAATGGCGAGGAGGTTATTATCTGCGACCGGAATGTCCCGGTGGCGAGGATTCTGCCGATTCAGCCAACCGAGGACTTCGATGCCGAAGAGGCGCGGCTGGTAGCGGCGGGAATCTTGAAGCTTCCTGAAAGTTCAGAACCGATGGACTGGGACGCTTTCTGGAAGTTACCCAGGCCAAGTGTGTCCGACGAAGCTGTCAGGGAAGCCATCGAATGGTCGAAGGGCGACCGCTAAATGGAGCCCGCATTTTGGGACTCGAGCTCTTTGGTTCCTCTATGCGTTCAGCAACAGGCCACGCTGATTGCAGAAGCGATGAGCAAGAAATACGGCATGTTCGTTTGGTGGGCCGCGCCCGTGGAGGTGCGCAGTGCCTTCGCACGCCTAATCAGGATGGGTCAGCTGACTTCCGAAGGGCAGGTTCAAGCTCAGGTTGTCCTTCAAGATCTACGCTGCAAGTGGAGCGAGGTGCACCCCAGCAATGAGATCCGAAGTCAAGCCGAGCACCTCGTCGGACGCTTCCCACTGCGCTCCGCGGATGCGCTGCAACTAGCTGGAGCACTCGCCTGGTGTTCAGGCCGGCCTCGTAATCGAGCATTCATCTCGGGCGACGTTCAACTGCTTGATGCCGCAGTGCAACTTGGGTTTATGGCAGTTAGGACATAGGACGTTTGTTTATCGCCATCGCGGTCTTTTCGGCGCAATCCTGGAATCCCGCTGAAGGTTCGTCTCATCTGAGAGAATAGATGCTAGTGATCCGAGTGCTCCATTTTGGTTCCCGGCGGGGGATGCGGCCGGTTCTTGTGACGGGCCTTGGTCTGGCTTTGGGTCTGGCCTTGGCGGCTGGGCCTATGCGCGCGCAGGGATCGAATCCTTCGTCCGCATCAAATGCGTTTTACGGAAGCATCACGCTCCATGCGGCCACCGATGAGACTCTGAAGCTTTCCCTGGACGACGCCATAAGCATGGGACTCAAAAACAACCTGGGACTCAAGGAAGCCGAGAGCGGTGAGAAAACATTTCAGGGGGAGAAGAATGTCGCCCTGCAGGAGTTTTTACCGACCATTGCGCTGTCTGGATCGACCGGAGTCTACCAGCACGATCTGGCGGCGCTGGGCTTTAGAGCGGGGATTATCGGCTCATTCAGTGCGCTGTTTCCGGGCGGAAAAACGCCTACGGGGCTCTCATTCATCACGAAAGACACGTTGACGCAGGGGCAGATTCTCTTCAGCGAGACGCTTTTTTCGGGTCCTGTGATCGCCGGCTGGAAAGCTGCGGGGGCGGCTGAACGATCGGCTTATTTTGCAAAAATGTCGGCGCGCGGCGAGGTGGTGCAGCAGGTGGCTACGGCTTATTTGCACGCCATTGCGGCGGCCAGCGAAGTGGACAACGCGAAAGCACTTGAAGCAGAAGATCAGAGGCTGCTGGACCAGGTGCATGCTGCCCATGAGGCCGGAACTGCCGCGAATCTGGACGAATTGCGGGCGCGGGTGCAATTGCTGGCACAACAGCAGTCGAGCATTCTGGCGGAAAACGCGGTTGAGAAGGACCTCATCCTGCTGAAGCGGGAGATCGGCGTGGCGCCGGGACAGAAGATTGTGCTCAGCGATCCGGCTCCCTATAGCGAACTGGCCGACGAGACTCCGGAAGAGGTTCGGGCTATCGCCTATAAGAACCGGCAGGACTACCAGAATCTTCAGAATCAGGCCATAGAGTACAAGGCAATTCACAACGCCTATCGCAGCGAGCGGCTGCCAACACTGAGCTTCGGCGGCTACTTTGGTACGGACACGGTTACCGGAGTCATTACGCACAGCACCTTTGCGGCACAGGGAACGTTGAGCGTGCCGCTTTTCCGCGAGGCCAAGCTGCGCGGTAATATCGATACGGCCCAGGCGCAGAGGGACGCGGTGAATGCTCAGCTCGCCGATTTGCGTGGGCATATCGACCAGCAGGTGCGGTCGGCGCTGCTGGACGTGGGGGCGGCAGAGGAACTGGTGAAAGTGGCACGGTCCAATGTCGAACTGGCCACGCGGGAGCTGTCGGACGAGACGGACCGAGTGAATGCGGGCGTGGACGACAACCTGCCGCTAGTTACGGCGCAGGCCACGCTGGCCTCGGCGCAGAGCAACCTGGTGGAGAGCTTGTACCAGTACAACGTGGCCAAGTTGGCGCTGGCGCGGGCTGCCGGGGTGGTGGAGACGCAGTATCGGGCGTATCTGGGGCGGTAGGCGGTTATGCGATTGCGGCGATGCCATGCCTGGCCGCAAGAGTCAGCAGTTTCGCCGCAGGGCCGCGGGGTTGCTTTTCGCCTCGCTCCCATTTGCTGACCACTCCTGTGGATACGTTCAGATGTGCTGCGAAGACAGCCTGGCTGACGGCCGCTCTTGCCCGAATGCGACGAATAGCCGCAGGCGACAGCTTCATGACCGGGGTTAGACATGCTCGGTCGAATTCACGCATTGTCTTGCTGTTGATAGCGCCGACCTGGTGCAGGTCAGACATGCTTTCGTGCAGCGCCGCGAATGCGTCGCTCTTATAAGGCTTTGCCATGTCTCGCTCCTTTCCTTGATCGAGCAATCTCGAGAAGGGCTCCGTGCTTGACGATTGCCGATATCTCTTCTTCTGTATAGCCGAGGTAAATTCTCGCTGCCTTCCGGTACCCTTTCAATTCGTCAGGTTTGACATTCGCAAGATCCTTCTTTTCGAAGCCAAACATCAAGACGGCGCGTTTCCCGAGCTTTATTGCTATTAACGCTCTTGCGCCTCCACTGGAACCTTCTCCCTCACGTGCAAGGCGGTATTTGAAAACGCCTCCACCAAGATCCGCATCACAAGGGCCGATAATGGTATCCCAAAGATCTGCATCGCTGATTCCGAAACGCCGAGCAAAACGCATAAACGACTTTGACCCAAACACCCGCAACGTGCTGGGAGGGGCTTCAGTCATTGAACCAGTATAGCACTTAGGACCATAGTGATTGTATTCCTTGGGCTGACTTATCGAAGGATGGCATGAAAGGCTCAAATTGATTTGAAAAGTAGTGAAGAAACCCTGCTCGTAACACCACATCCAAATAATTCGAGTAACTTAAAGAGGAGAGGTACGCATGGGCACGGGGAAAAAGCTGCAAATCAAGTACTACGTGGAATCGGACCCGGCGGCGCTGGCACGGCGGGCGGCGCAATACTTCCTGGAAATGGCCGGTGAAGCAGTGCAGGCGCACGGGCGGGCGCGGATCGCCATCAGTGGCGGGTCGACTCCAAAGGCTACATTTGCGCTGCTGGCGGATCACAACGAACCCTGGCGCGCCCATATGCCGTGGGACTGCCTGGATCTCTACTGGGTGGACGAGCGCTGCGTGCCGCCCGATGCCGCGGATAGCAACTACCGCATGACGCGGGAGGCGCTGCTGGACCAGGTGCCGCTGAAGCCGGAGCAGATTCACCGCATGCTGGGCGAACTGGAGCCGGAAGCGGCAGCTGCGCGCTACGAGTCGGAGCTGCGCAACGGGTTTCGGCTGGAAGGCGCGGAGAGCCCTCGCTTTGACCTGGTCCAGCTTGGCATGGGGCCGGACGGGCACACGGCCTCGCTATTCCCGCACACGGGGGCCCTTCACGAGCTCGGACACCTGGCCATCGCGAATCATGTGCCGCAGCAGAAGCAGAGCTGGCGCATCACGCTCACCTGGCCGGTCATCAATCACGCCAATTCAGTCTTCTTCCTTATTTCCGGGGCGGACAAGGCCGCCGTATTAAGCGAAGTTTTAACAGGACCGCGCGACCCGGAAAGGCTGCCCAGCCAGCTGATTTGGCCTTCAAGCGGTATACTTACCCTGATTCTGGATAAGGCTGCAGCTGCGCTTTTGCCCGCGACGAATGGGGAAGGCTGTGGGTTTTTGGAGAGAGAAAGATGATTTTGGCGGGAGATGTGGGCGGCACCAAGGTTGACCTGGCGCTGTATGACTTTAGCAACGGCAAGCTGCAATACACACGGGACAAGGTCTACAAGGCGAAGGATTATCCGGGACTGGAAGTCATTGTCAAGGATTTTCTGGGCGCGGATAAGGTAACGGCCGCATGTTTTGGCGTGCCGGGCCCGGTGCGCGACGGCCGCCTGCGACTGACCAACCTGCCATGGACTCTCGACAGCCGCGAACTCTCCGCGGGCCTCGACATTCAACACGTCTTCCTGATCAACGACCTTGAGGCTAATGGCTACGGGGTAGCCGAGCTCTCGCCCGAACAGATTTACACGCTCGCAGAGGGCGACTCAAGCCAGATTGGCAACCGAGCGCTGATTGCCGCGGGGACCGGGCTGGGCGAGGGACTGCTGATCTGGAACGGGCACAAGCACATTCCCTACCCTTCAGAGGGCGGACATGTGGATTATGCGCCGCGCAATGAAGACGAGATCGACCTGCTCCGCTTTCTCAAGGAAAAGTACAACGGACGAGTGAGTTTCGAGCGCGTGGTTGCCGGCATGGGGCTGACGAGCATCTACGAGTTTCTGCGCGAAGTGCGTGGAATGGAAGAGCCGGCCTGGCTGACGGAAAAGCTTGCAGGGGTCGACGATCCGAATGGCGTGATCACGGAGATGGCGCTACAAGCGAAGAGCGAGATTTGCGAGAAGGCGCTGGACATGTTCGTTTCCGCGTATGGCGCTGAGGCGGGGAACCTGGCGCTCAAGGTGCTCGCGGTGGGCGGACTTTATGTGGGCGGCGGTATTGCTCCGCGGATCCTGTCGAAGCTGAAGGACGGTACGTTCATGAAGGCGTTCACGGACAAGGGGCGGCTGAGCCAGTTGCTGATTAATATGCCTGTGCGGATTATTCTGGAGAGCCGGGCGGCATTGCTGGGGGCTGCGGCTTATGCCGAGGCGCGGGCGGCGGAGCTAAGTGGAGTTTCGGCGAGAGCGGCTTCGGTGAAGCCGTAGCTGCCGGCAACGGGCCGCAGACTTTGGAAATCTCTGGTTTCTATTCTGAAACCAAGGATTCTCCGACTCAATTGGAAGGCCCGTGAATAATGGCAAGCTCTTCTTCTGCCTCTACAGGTTCACCGTTGAGCTTGTAGGGAACGTAGAGCCATTGCGCGAGCGATTTCAGCACAGCCGTGGTAAGCGCTGGCGACGTAGACGTAATCACCTGGGGATCGTGGATGAGCCCGTCAATGCCTATCGTAATCTTCAAAGAGATATATCCGTGCTCTTCATTTTTGGGCCACTGAAACTCC
>JBELAI010000049.1:0-31678 GCA_049508975.1 Occallatibacter sp.
ATCTTCATTTGATCTGAGCAACGGAACTGTCCTGCTGGCGGGCAAGGGCGGAGTGCCGAGGAGTATCGTCCACCAGGATTACCATGCCTTCGGTCCACGCCTTGGATTTGCCTATGACCTTCTGGGAGATGGGAAGACTGTAGTCCGCGGCGGATATGGAATCTTCTATTTCCTTGACTACGGCGGCATCGACAATCAGCTCGGTGAACAAGCGCCTTTCGGTGGCAGCAACGACTATCTGGCCACCAACGGTTATTGCATTACGTTCACCGGTCAGCTCTCGTCAGTAACACCAAACCGCGCTGTCGGTGGCTACAACTGCACTGGCTACACCACCCCGTCTACCGTGGTCACTGCACTTCCGGCTCGTGGCTATCCCAATTTCAATCCAGCGCACCCGCCGGCGGGCACCAGCATGATTGCCGTGAACCAGGACAACAACAACAGCACGGTGCAGGAGTGTAACCTGCAAGTGGAGATGCAGATCGGTTCCAAGTATGTACTTAATGTCGCTTACGTCGGAACGCGGGGCACGAACCTCTCCTCGTATTACCCGTACAATCTCTACCAGTTCGGGACAGGAATCCAGAACTTCCCGGGGTTGGGAAACATCAACTACAACAACTACAACGGCGAGTCGAATTATAGCGGCCTGCAAATTCATGCAGAACACCGCTCCAGCAAAGGGTTGATCGGAACTGTTTCATATGCCTGGTCGCACACGCTGGATGACTCGACCGGTGCTTTCCAGGGTCAAACCGCGGCTCTCTATTACGATCCGAAAGCGAGCTATGGCAGCTCCAGCCAGGACCAGCGCCAGGTGTTCAGTACGTCTGCTCTCTATCTGTTGCCGTTCGGGCGTGGTCAACGTTTTGGCGGCAATGTATCCCGTCCGATGGACTGGCTGATTGGCGGATGGCAGACGAGCCTGATCGCCCTTGTGCAGAGTGGCACTCCGACAGACCTTTCCACTGGAGAGTACAACCCCGGAAACCGTCCTGACCTGGTGGGTCCAATTTCGTATCCAAAGAGTATATCCGGACATTGGTTCGATCCGGCGTCGTTTGCCAATCCTCCCACTGTTTCGGCCAACGGTCAGACTGTGTACGCGCGCCTTGGAACCCTGGGCCGCAACCAGATCTACGGACCAGCCTACCGCGTGGTGAACTTCAGCGCCCAAAAGAACCTTCATCTAACTGAGCGGTACACGCTGGAGCTGCATGGAGATGCTTTCAACGTGTTCAACACACCTCAGTTCACAAACCCGAATTCCAACTTGACCGGCCAAAACTTCGGGCAGGTCGAGGGAACCGAGGCATATAGCAACCGCGAAATTCAGTTGGCGGCTCGTTTCACTTTCTGATCTCTTGCGGCTTCCTCTGCGCCCCGGTTGCGCGAACCTGCCGCCGCGGCGCGGAGGAATCTTCAAGGCTTCCGCACGTGTGGCCGAATCTGCGGAATAGTTATACTCTTGCTCAGATGAAAGAGCTTGAAATGCCACTGCCCTCGCGCCTATTCGTGATCGCTGTTGTCCTGCTCGCATGCGGTGTCTCAATATCCGGACAAGCTCAGTCAGCCTGTGCCGGGGCGCACGATGCGAGCGTCCCGTGCGTTGACAAGATCGATCCCCCGGGTTGGTGGGCTGGTCTGCCGGATCCGATGTTGCTTGTGCGTGGCGAGAACCTTCATCAAGCTCGTTTCACGGTGAAGGGTGAGAACGTAAGGCTGATCCGAACGCAGACCTCAGAGAATGGCCACTGGGCGTTCCTGTGGCTTCAGACGCGCTCCGCTGGCGCTCAGACGCTATGGTTGACCGCCGTCAACAGCCATGGCCAGGCGCGTTTGCCATTTTTGTTGGCACAACGTTCCGGCGATCCAAATGCACATCGCGGATTCTCTTCCGCCGATGTGCTTTACCTCATCATGACCGATCGCTTCGCCGATGGTAATTCTGCCAACAATCAACCCGGCTACGATCGCGCGGCGCCCCGCGGCTGGCATGGGGGCGACTTTGCCGGGATTGCGCAGCACCTCGATTATTTGCACGACCTCGGAGTTACGACGCTCTGGACTACTCCGGTCGCTTCCAACGGCGCCATGCCCGAGTCCTATCACGGCTACGCGGCCACCGATCTCTTTTCGGTCGACTCGCACTTTGGCACCATCCCAGACTACCGGACTCTTTCCGATGGACTGCACGCCAGGGGTATGAAGTTGGTGATCGATCTGGTACCCAACCATGTTGGCATCCAACATCCGTGGGTCCTCGACCCGCCTGCGCCCGATTGGCTTCACGGCACGCTTCAAAACCATCGCGCGGCGCAGTATGACTTCTATCAGCTCGTCGACCCACATACCCCCAGGCAGGCGTGGATCGATATCACCGACGGCTGGTTTACCGACGGCATGCCCGACCTGAATCAGGAGAATCCGCTGGTCTCGCAATACCTGATCCAAAACGCGATCTGGTGGGTTGAGACGGCCAACCTCGACGGTATTCGCCTGGATACCTTTCCTTATGTGGGCCGCGCCTTCTGGCATGACTTTCATGCTGCGCTGCACAGCGCGTATCCACACCTGACCACAGTGGGCGAAATCTTTCATCGCGATCCTGAAGTCGCATCGTTTTTTGCGGGAGGAGAAGCCCACGAAGGAATTGATTCAGGCCTCGACACGCCATTTGACTTTCCTGTTTATTTTGCGTTGCGCGACGTTCTCACCCAGAACAAGTCGATGACAGAACTGGCTACAGTCCTTCGGCAGGACTCGCTCTATCCCCACGCCGAGCGGCTGGTGCCGTTCATCGGGAACCACGACACAACGCGCTTCTTTACCGAAGCAAACACTTCCGTCCCGAAGCAAAAGCTGGCACTCGGTCTGCTTTTAACATTGCGCGGCATGCCACAAATCTACTCCGGTGACGAGGTCGCCATGGAGGGCGGTAAAGACCCTGATAACCGGCACGATTTTCCCGGCGGCTTTGCTGGGGACGCACACAGCGCCTTTACCAAGGCTGGCCGCACAGCCACGGAGCAGGAGGTCTTTGCCTGGACAGCCGATTTGATTGCATTGCGGGCTGGCCATCTGCCGCTACAAACCGGCGTGGAGCAGAATCTCTTTGTCGATGAGGACGTCTTTGCATTTGTGCGCGCGCCGGACGCGGCCGGCTGTTCAGCCAATCACACAACGGAGAGATATTTGATTGTCGTAAACAAGGCCAAGCTAAATAGGCAAATTCAATTGAATGTGGAAGGAACAGCGCTGGCAGATTGCACGGAGTTTCGCGCCGTGCGGGCATCGGCGGGATTGGGCTCGGTGGCAGGCACAGCAAAACTGCAAATTGAGGAGCCGGCGGAGTCCATTACGGTGTTTGAGGCGCGATAAGTCTTCATCAACATTCATATTGGCTTCCGAATTTCAACCAACTGAGTTACCTCCGCCATTATTCTTATGTTGCGGGTGACGCAATGAATCATCATTTCGACTCAATCATCATCGGTGCTGGACAAGCTGGCCCATCTTTGGCGGGTCGCCTGACCCAGGCGGGGCAAATGGTGGCCGTGATCGAACGGAAGTTGTTCGGAGGTACCTGCGTCAATACTGGGTGCATACCGACGAAGGCTATGGTAGCGAGTGCGCATGCGGCCCACATCGCGCGACGCGCCAATGACTTCGGAGTAACGATCGATGGATCGATTCAGGTTGATTTAAAAGCTGTGAAAGCGCGCAAGGACGCGATCTCGGCCCAGTCGCGTAACGGGGTCGAGCAGTGGTTGCGCGGAATGAAGAACTGCACAGTCTTCCATGAATCGGCGCGCTTCGTTTCCAGCCATGAGATCGCAGCCGGCTCAGAGACAATGAGCGCCGATCGGATTTTTATCAACGTCGGTGGTCGTGCGGTGGTACCCGAATTCCCCGGGATTGAGCGGGTTCCCTATTTAACTAACTCCTCAATCCTTGAGCTTGAAGAAATACCAGAGCACCTTGTCATCGTTGGGGGCAGTTATGTCGGCCTGGAATTTGCGCAAATGTTTCGCCGTTTTGGCAGCGATGTGACTGTCGTCGAGAAAGGCTCCCGTCTCATCCTGCATGAAGACGAAGATATTTCGGCAGGGGTCAAAGAGATCGTGGAGTCGGAAGGAATTCATATCCGGCTTCGCTCCAAATGCATTGCCTTCGAAGAAAGTGATGAGGGTATCTACGTCCATGTCAGTTGTGAAGAGGGTGAGCCCAAAGTGCACGGCTCTCACGTGTTGCTGGCAGTGGGCCGCACGCCCAACACGGACGACCTTGGCCTGGGTAGCGCGGGAGTTCAAACCGACGACCGGGGATACATCCAGGTAGACGATCAGTTGCGAACCAATGTTCCGGGCATCTGGGCGATGGGAGACTGCAATGGCAAGGGTGCGTTCACGCACACTTCCTACAATGATTTTGAGATCGTAGCGGCCAATCTGCTGGACAACGATCCGAGGCGAGTGAGCGATCGCATCCCGGCACATGCGCTCTACATTGATCCGCCGCTGGGGCGAATCGGACTTTCTGAGGCCGAGGTCCGCCAAAGCGGACGGCCAGCGATGATCGGGACTCGCCCGATGACCAAAGTTGGCCGGGCAGTTGAGAAGGGCGAAACGATGGGGTTCATGAAGGTCCTGGTTGACGCAGAGAGCAAGAAGATCCTCGGAGCGGCGATTCTGGGCACAGGAGGAGATGAAGCGATCCATTGCATTCTGGACGTGATGTATTCGGGATGCCCCTATACCACCCTGCAACGCGCCATGCACATTCATCCAACCCTGTCGGAACTCATTCCAACTGTGCTTGGCGATCTGCACCCGCTAACGTAAATGGTTGAGGAACTTTTCGGTGTTTATGCAGGAATCCGATATTTGCTTTCAGTCATGAGCGGAATTGCAGCCTCGCGCACCGTAGCCGGATGGACATTAGGGTCGATCCGCTCGTCGATGAGCCAATAGTCGATTGCGGATTCGCCTTCGAGCAGGAGGATTCTCGCGGCGCTCCACCGATGGCGGACAAAATGTGCCGCCTCCTCTGGTTCTGTTGATTTGGAATGGAGCACGAGGATTACAAGTGTGTAGCCGCGCTCCTCGTGGAGATACATGTCGGCGCAGGAAACCAGGAGTTATGCCCGTCAATCGAGCTTAGTCCGCTGACGGAATAAGACCCATGGCCGCGCGCGACGCAAATCACGAGCAAATGAGAATTACTCTGCCGAAAGGACGTTTTTCAATCAGGAACCTCAATGCATCTGCTGCCTGTTCCAGGGGAAAGGTTTTAGCTACGATTGCTTTGAGGGCTCCGGATTCAAACAACGGGACGATCGTATTCCAAGTCTCGGTCCACGAGGACAGCGGTTGGGAAAACAACGAGAAGCTCTTGATACTGGCCCGTTTCCAGATGAGATCCGTCACATCGATCGTCGCTTCGCGCCCCGCCGAATAACCGAGCGTCGTCAAACTCCCGCCTGGCGCGAGCACTGTGAGAGCCTCGCTCAGGACTTCACCGCCGATGCCGTCGATGACAATATCTGCGCCGTAGCCTTCGGTAATGCGGCGCACGCCCTCCGCCAACTTCTCGCTTGAGGTATCGATCACCTCGTCGAATCCGAGCGCCTTCGCCTGCTGCGCCTTTGTTTGACTGGTAGTGCTCGAGATTGCATGCTTCGCCCCCAACGCCCGGGCCAATTGTGTCGCGGCGTTCCCGACAGATCCTCCGATGGCAGCCGCCAGCACCGTTTTGCCGGCCTCGAAACCAGCCAGGCGCAGAGCCATGTATGCGGTCAGATACGCGACGGGAATGCCGGCGGCACTCACATCATCGACTCCCTCTGGGATGGGGCCGAGGTTCTCCTTTTTCACGGCAAGCCATTCACTGTAGGTCCCGTTTTCGTTTACTCCGTAGGCCCCGGTGAACATCACCCGCGAACCGGCAGGGAACTCCGCCCCGCCCCCCTCTTCCACAACGCCTGCGCCTTCACACCCCAGCACGAGTGGCGGCTTCACTTGCGGAAAATGACCGGAAAGAATCGTGTGGTCGAGGGGTGTGATCCCCGCCGCAGTCATGCGCACCAGGACTCTTCCGTCGGACACCGCTGGTTTGGGGAGTTCGACAAGTGCGAGGCTCGCACCCTCTCCGAATTTGTCTGCTCTCATCGCTCGCATCTGGGCCACCGTTCCTCGTGTATTCGAAGCGCTGCTGGGTCGCGAAGCCCTCAGGGATCTTCGGAATTCCTACAGCACCTCATCCGATGAAATACCGGGCCCGCTGGTCGCATACTTTCTTGCGGGGGTGCGTGGAAATCGTGACGCACTCTTGATCATCGTCCGATCCGTCATCGCACTCGGCGGTGTGGGAAGTGCCTACTCGTTGCGCAACGCGATCATGGGGTCTACGCTGGCGGCGCGACGGGCGGGAGCCCATGCGGCTACCAGGGCCAACACACAAAAGAGCACCGGAACCAGCGAGTACGTCAGCGGGTCGAGCGGGCTGGTCTCGAACAGGAAGCGGCTCATCAGACGCGTGGCGGCTACAGCTCCGGCAATTCCGAGAACCGAACCAGCGGCCGCTAGTGCCAGGCTTTGGCCGAGCACCAGCCGGGCGATCTGAATGCGGTTGGCGCCGAGTGCCAGGCGAAGGCCGATTTCGCGTGTTCTCCAACTGACGGTGTAAGAGATGAGGCTATAGACGCCGATTGCGCCGACCAGCAGTGCCAAGACTCCGAACGTGGTAAGCAACAGTGTGAGCGCTCGCGGCGCGGCGGTAGATGAAACGACAACGCTTTCGAGTGTGCGCACCTTTGTGACCGGCGCCGATGGGTTGATCTGTGCAACAAGGCTGCGGAGGCTCGAGGCGAGATCCGTCGAACTCAGGTTCGAGCGAATCAGAATATTCATGACCGGCTTTTCATCGGTCGGAGTCAGGGCAACGTAGGTTTCCTGGCCAGCGCCTGTGTCCAGGCTCTGATGGCGAGTATCGCTGACAACTCCAACAACGATGGAAGCTACGTTCATATCGAGCTGCCCGGGCAAGGCCCCATCGGCTACGTTCTCAATATGCTTCCCGATGGGATCTTGATCGGGCCAGAGCTGGCGTGCTGCGGTTTGATTGATGACCATGGCGCGTGTGGTGCCGGAGTAGTCTTCAGCCTTCAGCAAACGGCCGCGCAGGGAGCGAATGCCCATCAACTGGAAATATCCAGGAGAGACGATGCGCCGCGAACCCTGCAAGGCGACCTGGCGGGGATCGCGCGGGTGGCCTTCCGCGTCGAAGACAAACGAGTCGTCAAATCCGGTAAGCGGGAGCTTGTCAACCAGGGCAGCGGATTCGACGCCTGGCAGGGCCTGTGCGCGATCGAGCAGAGTCTCAAAGAAGCCTGCGCAGGGAGTCTTCTGCGCGCATGCTGACCGGTCTAATGAGATTTGCGCCGTCAAAGTCTGCTGTGCGCGGAATCCCGGATCGGTGTTGGCCAGCCGGGACAGGCTGCGCAGCATGACTCCCGCGGCAGTGATGACGACCACGGCAAGAGCGATCTGGCCGACCACCAGCAGGCGGGAGATGCGGAAACGGTGCGCGGTGCCAAAGACGTTTCCGGCATTGGTACGCAGGCTGCCCTGGAGGTCTCTGTTGCCGGCCTGCAAAGCGGGGACCAGCCCCGAGAGCACGCCGGTGAGGAGAGAGACTGCCGCTGCGAACAGGAATACCTGGCCGTGAAGAGCGAGGTTCGCCAGGCGAGGCGTGTCCGGCGGCAGCACCAGCTTGAGAGCGTTCAAGCTGACAGCGGCCAGCAGCACGCCCACGGTGCCGGAGACTATTGCAAGCACGCCGCTTTCGGTAAGCATCTGGCGGACGAGCCGTCCCGTGTTCGCCCCTAACGCGGAGCGGAGGGAGATTTCTTTCTGGCGTGCCGCGGCCCTGGCAAGCATGAGGTTGGCGACGTTGGCGCAGGCAATCAACAGCACCAGGCCGACCGCTCCTGAAAGTAACAGCAGGCGAGGGCGGATATCACCCACCACGGAGTTGAGCAGCGGATTGACGGTGACTGCGTTTGCCCATTCATCGGGCATGGTCCAGGGAAAGAGGGCGACCATCTGGCGGCGGAGTGAGCGAATCTCGGCTTGAGACTGACTGGGGTTTACGCCATTCCGAAGGCGGCCTATTGCCAGATATTCGAAGTTACCCCAGAGGTCAACCCGGTCGCCTTCCTTGAAGGCAATGGGAATCCAGAATTGAGTGTCTGAGTCAGGGAAATGGATTTGCGGTGGAGCGACGCCGACAATCTGACGATTGACGCCATCGAGGAGAATCGTGCGGCCGATGACGTTCGGGTCCGCATTGAATTGCTGACGCCAGAAGCCGTTGGAGAGAACGATGACGTGGTCCTGCCCCGGCGTCTCTTCCGATGAAGCGAAGAAACGGCCCAGCGCGGGTTTAACATCGAGCGTGCTGAAGAGGTTCGCACTGACGGCGCTGCCGAAGGCGCGGGCAGACGATCCGATCCCGGTAACGTTGAACTCCGTGTTGAGGGTGTACGCGGATACGCTGGACAGGCTGGTTGCGCGGCGCTGGTATTCACGGATCCATGCTTTTGGGTAGCTGGAGGTCGAAGAGCCGGCCTCGGCCTGTAGCTGCGCCAATCGGTCCTGATGGGGGAAGGGCAAAGGCTCGAGGAGGATCGAATCGATGACGCTGAATATGGCGGTATTGGCGCCGATGCCCAGTGCGAGCGTGAGAATTGCGACGACCGCAAAGCCGCGGCTCCGGTTCAATTGCCGCAATGCGTAACGAATATCCTGGCCTAGCGTTCCCATTAAAAGTTCCTCCTCAAGCCCCATCGGTTAGAATTCAATCTGCATTCCGGCGGCCAAATTGGTGGACTGCTAACTGTTTCTTTCCCATTGAGATAGCAATCGGAAGGAACGACATGGCGGGGGTTGTTGTGTCCGGTCATGGAGGAGGCCGTCCGGAATCGAACACGGTCAAGGGTCTGTGTTGCTGTGCGTGGCCGACGATGGGCTGCGATGCACGGAAGAAAAAGCGTCAAGACTGCGAAGATTGTCTGAAGTTTTGTTCAGGAAGGCCAGAAGTGATCAGTATTGCTCACACTCTCTGGCTCAATACCTGTAAGATTTCCACACTGTCCAACGGGAAAAACTCGGCATCAGCCCATCATGCGGACATCTAATTCCGCCATCGATTCGACCGATTACGATTTCGCTCTCTGAGGCCACTTCACGCGCAAGCCAGCTTCACCAGAACGAAGAGAGGTTGAATCGTATGAGTGTTCATCTGGTCAATCCCAGTGACAATTCTTTTGGTACTGCGGTAATTACGCCGCGCTGGCTGTTTGTGCTTGCGGCGGCCACACCGCCAGAGGTGGGCGATCCCATCCTGGTAGATGAGTCGCTGGAACAGATTAACCCTGAGTCGATTCAGCAGGGCGACATTGTGGGCATCAGCGTGCACACGGGCAATGCGTTGCGAGGATACCAGGTGGGCCGGATGGCGCGCGCGCGCGGAGCCTCGGTGGTATACGGCGGCATTCACGCAACGCTGTTTCCCGAAGAAGCTCTGGAGCGCGGCGAGGGCCACGCGGTTGTGAAAGGCGACGGCGACATTGCCTGGGGCAAGGCTGTCAGGGATTGCCTGGCAGGAAAGCTGGAGCGGGTGTATGAGGGCGGGCGGATTGAAGGCAGCCAGTTCCTGGCCGCGCGCTGGGACCTGATGGACCCGGCAAAATATATGTGGGCTTCGGTCCAGACCATTCGCGGATGCCCGAAGCACTGCTCCTTCTGCAGCGTCTGGCGGACCGATGGGCAGAAGCCGCGGCAGAGGAAGTTCCAGAGCGTGATCGACGAGATTGTGACGCTGCGGCGGCTGGGGTTCCGGTTTATTGCGCTGGCTGACGATAACTTCTATCCGGTTACATTTACAGATTTGCGCCTGGCGCGGGAGCAGGGAAACACGGCCAAGCTGGAAGAGTTGACGGGCATTCGCAATGAGCGGCTGCAACTGATGGATGAGTTAGCCAAGCTGCCGAAGGACATGGTGTTCTTTACGCAAATGACCATGGAGGCAGGCGAGGACGGAAGTTATCTCGATGCCATGCGGAAAGCTAACATCAAGGGCGCGCTGGTAGGTGTGGAAGCTGTAACTCCGGAAGGGTTGAAAGCCGTATTCAAGGATTGGAATTACTCCGGTGAGGCGCTTGCGAAGCAGTTACAGACATTCAAAGCGCATGGCGTGCATGTGTTAGGTTCGTTTATCTTCGGACTGCCTACGGACAGGCCGGCTACCTTTGACGCAACCGTGGCCATGGCGATGAAGGCCGGCGTGACGTTTGCGCAGTTTGTCATGATGACGCCATTTCCGGGTACTGTCGATTTTGGGCGCTGGGAGAAGGAACAGTCGACACATCCGACCATGGTTGGCGACGTGCCGATTACGCGCTACTGGATGATTCCGACCGAAGTCAGGCCCAAGATGTTTACACCGCATCCTACGATGAGTTCGGACGAGATCCGCGAGCGGACACAGAAGGTATGGGACACGTTCTACACCTGGAGCGCGATCTGGAAGCGGTCCGCGTGCACGCCAACTTTGCGAGCGCGCATTGCCTTCATGTTTCTATCGAAGTTATACCGGCAAATGTATGCGGGCACTGGGATTTCGACCGATAGCGCACGGCGGAAAAAGTCGAAGGCGTGGGCCAAGTGGACGGCCAGGCAATGCAAGAAACTGTTCCAGGCGCGGCCAATGCCGGAACTGGCTGGGCCGGAGTGGGAAATTGGCATTCCAGCGCTAGGACAGGCAGCGTTCGAGGGCGGGGAATTAGGCGGGCCGTTTGTGGTGCTGCCGAAAAACTGAGTCCCGCAGAAACCAGTACTCCCCAACAAGCCGTCAATTGTCGGTCAGCGCAGAATACTGCGTGCTCCTGTCATTCTGAGAAGTATGACTCGCGCTTAAGTTACGTCTACAATAAACGCCGCGCTGGGGCGCGATAAATGCTCCGTGCCCCGTTCTTGCGACTTTTTTCTGTCGCAAGGGCGGGAAACCACGAACCTCAATTGGGACCCTGTTCATCACAGTCCTAGCGTTGTCGGAGAAACCCCTTCCTGCTTTCTTGCGAGGGGTGGGAGGGGAATGTTCCAACTTGTCCCCCACCCCGAATGTGAATTTTTCAACAACGAGCCCGTCCCGGAGGTCTGGCGCCTCGGTGCGCGGTTGCGAGACCTCGGACGCGGAAGTTACCTTGAGATGAGGCTATTTTTATGAGCGAATGTTCCAAGATGAATGGACTGATGGGTAGAGCGGTGACCGGAAAGCCCGTCACAGAATGCCAGGATCTGGGCGAGGTATTTGAGTCGGCTCTTCCGGCGTTCGGTGGCGCCTACCTGCGCCGGGTTTACGACGCGCTTAAGGCGGTGATCGAGAAGCGGATACCGCTGGTGGTGACCTGTGCGGGACCGATCACAGTTTCCGATCAGCACCGTGCGTGGCTAATTCCCCTGCTGAAGGCGGCGAACACGGCCTATATCACCGTAACCGACGCAATCTGCTACCACGATGGGCACGATTGCCTGCGCAAGACCGCGGAACGCCCGATACGCGAAGTGGCGCTGTTTGGCGACGACGCCGAGTTGCGCGAGAATGGCATCATTCGCGTGACGGACACAGGCTTCGAAGAGCAGGTGCTCTTCGACCAGGACGCGGTGGTGACGGAAATTCTGCAGAGGCCGGAGTTCCAGAAGCGGATGACGACCACGGAACGCAACTATCTGCTCGGCAAGCACTATGGCGAGCGGGAGAAGGCGCTAGGGATTGTGCCGGGCCTGATGAGCACGTGCGCCGATCTTGAGTTACCGGTTTTCATCGGGGCGCCTGCCGATGGAAGCGTGTTCCTGAATTCCGTGAAGCTGTGGACGCTGGCTCGTCTGGGCAAGATCAAGTACGGGTTCGAGTACGATCTGCACGAAGACGTGTTTGAATCCTGCGCGTACCATCACTGGGGCTTGTTCGGGTCGGAGCAGCAATCGATGGCGATCCTGATTCTGGGCGGCGGAGTTCCGAAGAACTACTCGCTGCAGCCAGAGCCGGCTTTGTCGCAGATTTTCTTCCTGGAAAACATTCGTGGTTATGACTATGACGCGCAGATCGTTTCATCTCCTGTGACGGACGGCAGCTTGTCCTCCTGCGCGCCGGGAGAAGCAGTCTCGTGGGGCAAGGTGAACCCTGAGACGTATACCACGCAGACGGTAAGCATGCAGGGCGACTACTCGTCGTATATGCCGTTTATCGTCCGCGCGTTGGTCGGCAAAGATCTGCTGCATAACCCGCCCGAGCCGCTCCGCCTCTACGGCAAACGCGAACAACTCAAGAATGAACTGCTCGAGAAGATCGCGGGAGACGAAAATGCAATGAAGCAGCTCATGGAAACCCTCTCGCTTCCAGGAACGCTCAAAATATAACGAGGCTCCGCGCAGTCTCAGCGTTGAAGGGTACGGGTTTCATCCCGTACATAATGTGCAAGCCTCAGCGTTGAAGGGTACGGGCTTCAGCCCGTACATAATGCAGCACAAGTGGCCGGGCTTCAGCCCCCGAGGGAATAGGGTGCTGGAGTGAATCCTCTGCTCCTGTCTTCCCTAACCCTTGCCGCTCTCCAACAGCGCGTTGAGTTTGCGAATGACCTGAAATGCGTCGGCAACATAAACAACATCGGTTTTGCCACGAGTCCAGCCGCAGTTTGGGTCAAGCGAAATAGCGCGGCGCTCCGCAATGAAACGCCAGCCGACCACGTGAGGCTCCTCGCCGTGGCAACAGGTAGAAAGGCCTTTGGCGTGGCGAGGCGTAGCGCCAGTCTGGCCGATCTGGTTCAGATGTGTGAGGAAGGGAAGCACGGAGTTCCCTTCGCCGCCCTGATCGACCAGCGATTTGCTGCTACCGAGCGATGCGGAGGCGTTGCGTAGGAAGCCGAGGATCAGATCGGCTGCTTCGGGGACGTGTGTCTGGCCATCGGGCTGTTTCTTGGTCCAACCGGCGCCGGCAACGAAGAGGAGCTTAGCGTCTGGGCGAATCGTCTGGGCACCTTGCTGAGGCGCACGCAGACCGGTGACGGTGGTTCGGAGTGCCGGAAGTTCAACTGAAATGTGCTCAACGTTCGCTGCGCTTGCTTCGCCGGTAAACGGAGCGTGGGTGCCTGCATCCAGAAGAAGGAACCATGGACGGGAATCGCGAGATAGAACCGCTTCGATGCGCTGGCGATAGAACCAGCGAGTGGCTTCGATGTTCGCCTCGGCCGCGTTGAGGCTAGTGATGTGTGTGTCAATGAAGCCACAAAGGCGGTGGGCGACTCCGGCGGCTACACGGGCAAAGCGCGAACTTCCTGGCGCGACGACGATTGTCGCGTTCGCAGCACGGCAGAGGGTTTCGCAGGCGGCCGCGTCGGTTGCGTAGCGCGGTTGGGCGAAGGCATCGCCCGACACCGCCAGGAGACGCGCGCCAATCGATGCGAGGGAGTTGGCCGCGAACGCTGGGTCGGCGGCGACTATGCCAATGGAGAGAGAGGCCTTGAGTTGAGCGGCGAGGGCCAGTCCGGCGGTTACGGATTCAAGCGAGGGTTTGCTCAATGCGGCGCCAGTCTCGTCTGTGTGAGTGAGAACGAGGATGCTTTCCATTATTCGGCTCCGATCCAGGCAGCTAGCTCTGCGGCGATTTCGTCTGGGGACAGATCTTTGACGACTCTTGTCGTTCGCTGCTGCTTGGGCAGGGATACAGACTCGTAGCGAAGGCCGTTGGCGACGAGTGCCGCCGATTTCGCTTTTTGCAGCGCGGGCATGATAGTTCGCATGTTGGCCATGCCGACCTGCGGGTTGTTGCGGGGCTCGGTAAGGTTGCCGGTGGCCCAGCCCAGGACGGCCGGTGCTCCAGCGCAGACCGAGACCTGGTGCTTGCCGCCCTCGACGCGCTCCAGAAGTTCAAAGGAGCCGTCATCCCGAAGTTCGAACTGATCGACGCCTTGAAACTGGTCGGTGATGCCGAGCCGCTCGCCGACGATTTGAAGGGTAACGCCTGCGCCGCGCGTGGCCGATTCCCAGCCCCCGAATAGCAGGAGTTTGGTTCGGTCGAGGCCCGGTAGCGCAGCGATGGTTTCGGCGAGGATGGCCGCTGTGGAGTGCGCGTCGGGGAACCCGCCAATGGGGCCGTCGATGGGGACGAGTTCGAATGCAACCTTTTGGGCGATGGTCATCATCACTTGTTGCAGCTTGGCTTTGGGCCCCAAAGAAACAAGCCAGAGTTTGCTGCCTGGATTCTTGCTGGCTATGTTCGAAGCCTCATAAAGAGCCGAGGCGGCCCATGGGTCCAGAACCGCTGGAAGGGTCAACTCATTTTTCAGTCCGGGACCGTTGGAAGTGGTGGTGGGTTCAAGCGTTTGCAGGGGATCGGGGACGATGCCGGCGCAAACGACGATGTGAAGCGGAGTTGCCATGTTCTTAGCTCCTGAATGGTAAGCTCTCAGCTTTCAGCTCTCAGCTTTTTCTGTGCAGGTCGAAGCTTCTCGATGAACGATGCGAGCATTTTTGAGACCTCTTCGCTTAGAGATTCCGCCTCGGACAAAGGCATGTCGTCTGCAATCGCGAGCTTCCGAGCGACCAGAAGCTGGGTCTTCAGTTCGAAAATCGACCCCTGCGATATACCGAGAAATTGGCGGAATTCGGCGGGATTCAGTCTGCCTCGACCTTCGGCAATGTTGCTGGCGACTGATACACTTGCCCTGCGCATCCGCGAGGTCACGCCATACAGCTCATCTTTGGGGAATGAGCGAGTCAGCTTGTAGATACAAACCGTCAATTCAATAGCCCTTTGCCACACAATCAAGTCGTGGACATTCTGCGCCATCGATATCTGTTCTCCCATGCTCGCTTAATCAAATCATTCAAGAGCGACTACAGCGCATTGAACTGAACGCTGAAAGCTGAGAGCTGAAGGCTGAAAGCTGTTCAATCAGTTTTCCGCCGAGTGCAGCCCTCCCGCCCCGGCACGGAAGTCGATGTTGGAGTGGATGCCGTCTGCGGAATGGCCGCAGTTCCAGAGACAGGCGCCACAGTGGATGCATTTTTCACGTTCAAACGCCGGCAGATTATTTTTGCCGAGTGAGAGTGCCTGGCCGGAACACATGGAGATGCAGGTCTTCTCATCGCAGGAAATGCAGAGGGCTGCGTCGCGGAAGAGTACGTGATCAGCGAAGCCGGGCATGGCCTGGACCTTGCCGCCCATGAGCAGCGCGTCCTGCTGCGTTACAAGGAGTCGCCCATCAAATGGGATCTCGGGCCAGCCGCAGGCTGTGAGCAGGGCGTCATGAAGCGGGCGTCCGTTGGCAAGGGCCAGGACTGCGCCGTTCTTGACTTTGAGGCGCGAGGCCTTGGTGCGAATCTGCTTGTGGGCCAGAGGAATGCGGGAATGGAGTGACAGCCTTCCACCCGTCAGGCCGGTGAGAGCCATGCCGATCATGCCTTTAACGACTCCGCCGTGGAAGCCGTTGCGCGCATTCCTTGCTTCATGTGCGCCGCGCTCTACCCAACTGGCGCGGCGGCGGGTTTCATAAGTCGCACTGAGATTCTCCTGCGTGAAGGGCTTGCCGGCGCGGAGCAGATCGAGAACAGCCTCACCAAGTTGCGTGCCGGTGGTCCACGCTTCGTCTACGCCGGAACCGGTGAGCATGTTGGTTGAGCCGGAGGATTCTCCGATGCGGGCGTAGCCGTCACCAGTGAGAAAAGGCTCCCCGTGCTGGCCGGACTCTTCAAGCGACTTGGCGCCCCAGGAGCGCAAAATTCCATTCCTGAGATGAGGCCAGAGGACCGGGTGCTGGATGTAGTGCTGCAGATAGCGGTAAGCAGTGCGCGATGGGTCGCTCAGCCACGAGGGAACAAAAATCCCAACGGAGGCCAGCCGCTCAGGATGAACGTAGAGGAATCCGAAGATCTCAGGCTCGGGGTAGCCAAAGGTGTGCCAGACTGTGCCTGGTTTGAGGGTTGAGTTTTCAGGCAGTTCAATGACGAACTTCATGCCGAGAGCCCATTCGCGATGGGAATGGCCGGTCGGAAGACCGAACCTCTGGTCGATGGCTTGAGAGACTGCGCCGACCGGGCCGTCGCCAATCACTGTCAGGCTGGCGCGGATGTCCATGCCCGGCATGAAGCCGGATTGATTATCTTCAGGGGCTGCTCCGGATTTGTCCACGCCTTGATCCACGAGGCGAAAGCCGGCAATTTTCCTTCCTGAGCTGGTCTCGTCGAAGAGCGGCTCGCTTACTGGTGTGCCGGGCCAGATTTGCACCAGACCGGTGGACATCAGTTGCGAAGCGACCCACTGGTTGAACTGGCCGATCGAAAGCACAAGGCCGTTGTGCTTGTGAAGGAACGCTGGAGTCCAGGGCAGTTCGAAAGCGAGGTCTTTGAGTCCGATGAGACGGCCGGCTGCGCGAAGAGCTCTGTCGGCCGTGCGGAGAGTGAAGGAACGCCGGCTGGCTCCGAAGGGGTCGAGGAGATAGAAGACCCGCTCTTCGGCGACTTCGACGGCCATGGGAATCTCTGCCGGATTGAGATCCGGAAATGTGGCGCGAATGCCCTGCGCGCGGGTAACTACGCCGCTGACCCCTGCGGCCACGTCGTCGGCCCGCTCGTAGCACAGAACCTGCAATGGCATGCCGGGAGCCGTTTTGCTTTCGAAGGCGGGATCGGCCGGATTCTCAGACCAGGCACGGGTTAGAGTGGTGAGAAAGCCGCCCATTGCGGGGCCGAAGCCGGCACAGGCTATGTCGACTTCCATGGTGGGACGGTCGAGGTCGCGTTGGGTGGAAATTGGGGCTCCCGGACTCATTCGTTGCACCAGGGGAAGAGAGTGGGTTTGGATTCGTGCTCTCCCACACTCTCGCCGGGAAAAAGGCGAAAGGGTGGGGCACCCAGTGTTTGTGGCGACTTCAGCGAGGAATCCTCGCTTTCCCATGTCTCAAAAGCGAGACAGGGGGCACCAATTTTCGCGGCTGACTCGGCTTGGAATTCTGTGACAATACTCATGCGGGATAGTCCAGGGCTTCCGGGATCATGACTTTGCTTACGGTGTCGGCGGCGCGGTCTTTGGCGAGTCGGGCGCCGCTGAGGCACGTTGTCAGCTTGTTCTGCAGGCGAAGGAATTCGCTGTTGCCGGTGCACCCTGCGCAGGGGCCGGCTTTCTGTGGATGACTTCCGTCTGCCGCGAGAACGTCGACGGCAATGGCGCTGATGCCGGGCATGGTTACTTCGTATGCTTCCAACTCGCTCGAGAGGAAGCAAGCCCTGTGCGATTCGTTTTGCCACGAAGGATGCTCGCTGTATCCGAAGACCAGTTCGGCGCAGATGCGGGAAGTTTCGCCGGCGGCTTGCGCGGCCTGTGTGTGCGCCAGGTCGGAGAGGAACTGCACGGTGCCTTCGAGGCTTTCGCTGACCACAGGATCGTTGGCGCCGTGGGCTTCGAGTTCGAGGATGTCGAGGATTTGATAACGCGAGGCAAGTAGCCAACACAGTGCGTCGGCGAGGGCGAAGGTTACGCCCTGGCGTTGCCCATGATAGAGCTTGCTGCCGGCAGGGTCTGTGGCTTTCTGCAGGTAGTTGAGCGTCCACTGCCATAGATTCATCGCTGACGCGAGTGTGCATGCGCCGGTGCCCGGATGATCGGACGCGATGCGGCGCATGGCTCCAGTCCATGTACTGAACTGGGCTAGGAAAACTTCTGAAGTCATGGTAACGGTGAGCTGGCGGCGCTGCACGGCTTCGGGGCCTTCGTAAGTGGCTTCGAGCTGCGAGTCCATCCATTTCTGTCCGAGGAACCCAGGACAATCTTCCGTAATACCGTAACCGCCCATCAGGCTGACGGCTTCGCGCATCATGTTGGTGCCGTGGCCTGTGTTCCACAGCTTGGTAGCGGGACAGATGACGTTGGCTTCGGCGTCCATTAGGACAAACTGCACCAGGGGATCGGCTTCAAGAGTGGCTCGGCGCGGACTGAATTCGCTCAGCGAAAGCATTTCGATCGCGCGCTGCTCGCTGTCCTTGAGGGCTTTCATTTCCGCACGGCCGCCTTGCACGCCGCGTTCTTTGAGGATTGCGTTTTTGTATTTCTCGACAGGGTCGAGACGGTCGAAGAGGCGCGCGGCGGCAAATCCAAGTGAAGCAGCGGCCTCGCCCGTGGCCCACACATCGACCAGTCGATGGAGTGCATCTTCCCGCTGCTGGATTCCTTGTTCGTAGCGAACGGACCCTGGTTTGGAGCCCTCGGCGCCGCGGAAGCGCTCGCGCTGATAACGGATGACGGGCTCGACGGCGGAAAGCAACTTCGCCGCCGACATGAGGCCGACAGGCACGCGGGTGCGGCGGAAGACAGCTTCAATCACTTCGCCGTGGTTGAAGTTGGGAATGATAACGCCATCTTTGACGGTATATCCACCAACGATGCGGCTCGCTGGGACTTTGAGACTGAAGACGGGATCGCCGGTAGAGGAAAGCTGGTGGACGAGCTTTTTGGTGGGGGTTCCGCGATCGAATGCGCCTTCGTCGCCCACTTCGAGAATGACAACGCAACTGCCCTTGATGCGCGGGTCGGAGGAGTTGACGGCGGCGGTAACAAAATCGGCGAAGGCGATGTTGGTGATGAAGCGGCCGCGCTTGTCCACTTGCAGCCAGGGCTCTTCATCTTCTTTCCATTCGGCAATTGCGACTTTGCCGTTCAAGATGCCGGTATCCACGCCAACGTAGGGGATTGGTTCGGTGAGAGCGAAGGCTCCGCGCCATGGCTTTCTCTCTTCACCATTTTGCGGAGGTGCGGCGAGGGATTTGTAGCGCGTGACCTGCTCCTGTGTGCCCTTCTCGTGAATGGGCGAGAGCGCCAGAAAACTGGCGAGGCTGGCGGTAGCAGCGCCGCCGTCTACCCAGGCTAATTCGAACGCGGAGAGGGATAAGGCCAGGTTTTTTGGGCCGGAGATAAAGCCGCCCTCTTCGGGTTCCATGAAAGCTGCAGTCACGCCCGCGCGATCGAATGCTTCAAGCATTTCCGCCTTTGCCGGGGTCCACTCGTGGGTGTTGCGCTCGCCGCCGGCGACCAGGCGAGCCACGGTGCCGCGGGCAACGCTGCGTGCCGATTGTACGAGCATCTGCAGGTCGAAGCGATCGGCAAAGCGCCATTGGATTTGGCGGACAGCATCTCCAGGGAGAGTAAGCATGGTCTTCCATGCGGAACGTTTTGCGGTATCCAAGATCGTAGCTGTGCCCATGGGATAGGTCCTCAAGCAGCGCACATATTGTGCAGGAGCGGGTGCACGGTGGCATGTGACCCGTATCACTTGCGCGAGAAAAGGACGCGGATGAATGGAATGTGATGGATAGACTTGGATTGCTTCGGAATGTGGCAACAGCGAGTTGGACTTGTGGTGACCATCACATACGACATTGAAAGGTAGGCAGTATCACTCGTAACTGGACCGGGCTCTGCCAGCGCCCGGCAAAGGAGCAAGTCGATGAGTCAACGATTCAGAATGGCAGCCTTGGTGCTGCTTGCCACGTCGATGGCGTCGCCTGCGTTCTCGCAAGCGCCAGGAGCGGATACCTACAAGGCCAAGTGTGCGATGTGTCACGGGGCCGACGGACTGGCCGCAACACCCATGGCCAAGAGCATGAAAGTTGTGTCGTTCAAGGACCCGACGATGACCGGCGCATCCGATGCGCAGTTCATTGCCAGCACAACAAATGGCAAGGGGAAGATGCCGGCATATACGGGCAAACTGACCGACGCGCAGATCAAGGATGTAATCGCATTTATCCGTACGCTGCAGAAGTAAGACGGGCAGAAGGGAGCCGGCAAGCGGCATTCGGCTGCAAGCCGGTATTCCCTTGGGGATGAGACCCTGACCGTTTTTTGGATTGCTTACGGCGCGGTTAACGCGCGCTCTTTAGAGGCCTTGGAGTTGAAATGAAAACGGATTCCGCCATGCGGCTGGCACTTTTGGCCTGTGCGCTCCTGATTGGCACGGCGCCGGCATTGGCTCAAGCGAACACCGATTGCCTGGCTTGCCATGCGGACGCCGGAATGCAGAATGGGTCGGGCAAAAGCATCAGCGTGGATGAGCACAAATTTGGCTCGAGTACTCACGGTGTATTGCAGTGCGTCAATTGCCACGCTGACATCAAAGGGTATCCGCACCCGGACAAAATAGCGCCGGTGAAGTGCGCAACATGTCATGCCGAGGAAGCTCAGGGGCTGGCGGGCAGCGTGCATTCGGACGGGGTCGATCATCCCTGCACCAGTTGCCACGGCGATGCGCACAATATCTATCCGAAAACCGATCCCAGGTCGGCTGTGTATCCGTTGAATATTCCCAAAACCTGCAGCACTTGCCACGGCAGCGAGGGAATGGCGAAGAAGCACGGGCTGGCAAGCGTTTATCCGCTTTATATCGATTCGATTCACGGATTCGCACTGAGTAAAGAGGGATTGCTGGTTGCGGCAAACTGCATGAGCTGCCATGGATCGCATCACATCCTGAGCCGCAAAGACCCGTTGAGCCAGACCAACAAAGCGAACGTGCCGAAAACGTGCGGAAATTGCCATGCGGGCATTACCGCTGACTATGAACTTGGCGTACATGGCAAGGCAATTGCGGCCGGCAAGATGGACGCTCCGGTCTGCTCGGACTGCCATACGGCGCATGCAATTTTGCAGCCGACGGAAGCCGAGTTCCGGACGCAGTCTACGCCCATCTGCGGCTCGTGCCATAAGGAAAAATTCAGCACCTATCGGGATACATTCCACTCGCAGCTTGGTGCCCTCGGTGGATATGTTGAGACAGCGCGCTGCTGGGATTGTCACGGAGCGCACGATGTGTTGCCGGCTTCCGATCCGCGCAGCCCGGTAAACAAAGCAAACCTGGTGAAGACGTGCGGACGGTGCCATGCGGGCGCGAACGCGAGCTTCGTGCAGTATCAGCCGCATGCCAATGCGCGGAACCGAAAGCTGAATCCGGCTCTCTATTTCATTCGCTTATTCATGAATCTGCTGCTTGCCAGCGTGCTTACATTTTTTGTGATTCACACCGTACTGTGGCTGATCCGCTCGCGATATGACCAGATCAAGCGCAAAAAGGCAGAGGGAGGAAACAATGCCTGACCTGGATCAACCTAACAAGATCGATGTAGTTGATGCAAAACCCTTGCAGGGACACGAGGAGGGGCGGTTCTTCCAGCGCTTCACGCGCGCGCAACGATACATGCATGCGGTACTGTTCACCACGTTTCTTGGATTGGCGGGAACGGGGTTGCCGCTGCGCTTCAGCCAGAGCTACTGGGCGCGGATGTTCGCCAGCGGCGTGGGCGGGTTCGGAGCAATTCTCTTTTTCCACAAGCTTTGCGCGATCGTGCTTTCGGTGGCTTTTCTGATTCACGTGAAGGACATCGTTCAACGCGGAATTGTGAACCGCGAAAAGGGAATCTTCTGGGGATCGACCTCGATGGTGGGGAATTGGAAGGACGTCAAAGACCTGCTCGGACACCTGCGCTGGATGCTTGGACTGGGGCCGAAGCCGCAATTCGAGCGCTACGCTTATTGGGAGAAGTTCGATTACTGGGCGGTGTTCTGGGGCATGATCGTCATTGGCTTTTCAGGATATGCAATGTGGTTCGCGCCGTTCTTCGCGCACTTCCTTCCGGGTTGGGCTTTGAATGCGGTGCTGGTGATTCACAGTGAAGAGGGATTGCTGGCCATCCTGTTCATCTTCTCGATTCATTTCGTCAACACACATTTGCGTCCGGACAGCTTTCCCATGGACATGGTGATTTTCACCGGCGTAGAGAGCGAAGAAGAGTTCGAGCACAAGCGGCCGCTGGAATACGCGCGGATGGTTCGTGAGGGAAAACTCGAAGCGAGACTCGGAGAGAAGCCCGCAACGTGGCAGGTGAACTTCAGTCGCGTGATTGGATTTACTGCGATCTCGATCGGGCTGATTTTGCTGATTCTGACGTTGAGCGCGTATTTCAGGGAATAGCCGGATTCAGAGCACACGGGGTCGATTGTTGAGCAGGTCCACGGAGTAGCGAGCTTCCCCAGATGATGAGGCAAGCATGTCCGGGCTGTTTAGGGTGGGGAAGAGCAAGTGCGGCGGAATTCTTTCATGGATATTGGTTGCAGTACTGGTGATGGGTGCTGGTTCGGCGAGGGCCGAGCATAAGCTCAAGGACCAGGACTGTCTTACGTGCCACTCCGACAACACGTTGACCAAAGACGTGAACGGCAAGCAGGCCAGCCTGTTTGTGGACGAAGCCAAGCTGAAACACTCGATCCACGGCGGCATGTTCGCTTGCGTGGATTGCCACAAGGATGTGAAGAGCCTGGTGCACGATGCGCCGCCTGCCAAGGTGGCCTGTGCCCAGTGTCACGCGGATGCGCAAGCGGCTTATTCCCACAGCTACCATGCCAAACCGGCAAAGGCCGGGAGCGGGCTGGGCGCGAACTGCCAGGACTGCCATGGAGGCGAACACGGAATCCTGCCCGCGGACGATCCGAAGTCGCCGGTGAATCACAGCAACATTCCCGCGACATGCGGACGATGCCACGGACAGAAGTTCCTGATGGAGTCGAATGGGGAAAGCGCGCAGGCATTCATCTCTTACCAGGAAAGCGTGCATGGACGAGCCGTAGAAAAGGGATCGAAGAAGGCCGCGGTGTGCACGGATTGTCATGGCGCGCACGAGATTCTTCCCGCGAGCGATAACAAATCGCCGATCTACAAATCAAGTGTTCCGGGCACCTGCGGCAAGTGCCATACGGAGATCGAAAACACATTCAACCAGAGCATTCACGGGCAGGCGATTGCGCGCGGCAATCAACTGGCGCCGGTTTGCACCGACTGCCACGGGATCCACTCCATCAAGTCGCATGCAGATCCCAACTCGCCGGCGTCGGAGAAGAACCTTTCCCGCGATACCTGCGCGCCATGCCATGAGGGAGTGCGTCTTTCGCAGGAATTCGGTGTCCCAGGAAACCGTGTGAGCAGCTACTTCGACAGCTATCACGGTCTTGCGGCAGAGGGCGGTTCGGTGGTTGCTGCAAATTGCTCAAGCTGCCATGGGGTACATGACATTCTGCCGTCGAGCGATCCGCGATCGACGATCAATCGTGCGCATCTGGGCGCGACCTGCGGGAAATGCCACGACGGTGTCACGCAGAAGTTTACCTTGACCAAGGTACACATGGACCAGGGTGTGACCAAGGATGTTGGCGCGATTGCGGTGCGGTGGGTCAGGTGGTTCTACCTGGCGCTGATTATCGCAGTCATAGGCGCGATGTTCCTGCACAACGCGATTATCTGGCGCAGCAAGGCCGTGGCACGGAGAAAGATCCAGAATCCGTTCATGGTGCGGATGACCGCGAATCAGCGCTGGCAGCATTTGATCTTGTTCACGAGTTTCATTGTGCTGGTGATTACGGGATTTGCGCTGCGGTTTCCGAACTCATGGCTTGCCGAAGTCCTGGGAATGGGCGAAGGGCTGCGCAGCATTACACATCGAGTGGCAGGTGTGGTGTTGATCGCGGCGGGGATTTACCACGTCTTTTATCTAGCGGCAACGCGCGAAGGACGGCGATTGATTTGGGACCTTGCGCCGGGCCCGAAGGATGTGTTCGATGCGTGGGGAACGATGCTCTATTACCTGGGCCTGAGCAAGGAGCGGCCAAAGTTTGGGCGCTTCAGTTATGCGGAGAAGGCGGAGTATTGGGCGCTGGTATGGGGCACTGCGCTAATGGGCGTCACGGGCATTATGCTATGGGCCAAGGTTTGGGTGGGAAATCTGCTGGCGCGCTGGTGGGTGGATGTGGCCACGGCGATCCACTTCTACGAGGCGATTCTGGCAACTTTGGCTATCGTCGTTTGGCACTTCTACCAGGTGTTCCTCGATCCCGATGTGTATCCAATGAACTGGGCGTGGTGGGATGGGAAGATGCCGGTGGAACATTACCGCCATGAGCACGGGCTGGATGCGGAGGCGCTGAAGAAGGCTGAGGCGAGATCCAGTGATGAAGAGGGACCGACGGAATAGGGCGTGGATCTATCGCATCCCAGGTCTCAAACGCGAGACCTGGCGCACCCAGCCCTGATTGTTCGGTCGTCAAACGCGCCAGTCGTCTGGGCGCCAGCTCTTGATGCGCTCCTTGATCTGCTTGCGGGTGAGGTTTTCTTCCAGGGCCTGCTTGGCCAACGCGACAACCTCGTCGTCGGACGCAAAGCGGAGCGCGATCAACTGATCCTCGCTCAGCCGATAGATCTGCGCGTGCCACTCTGCCGGCGCCAAAGCCTGCAAACGAAGCCGCTCTTCCAGTCGGATGACACGGTCCTGCACCTTGAGCGGATAACTGCGCAGCTTGAGAAGAGGGATGAATACGGCGATGGACAGAACTACTAGCCATTCTGTGAAGTAGTTGAGGTTCTTCCATGTATAGCACAACACGATGAACAGGTTCACGGCAAGTACGGCAGAGAGAACAAAGTGATAAGGCGGGTCGAGGCGGGCGTGGTTTTTGAGACTTTGAGGGGTGGGATCACTCATGCGGAGCCTTCATTTCTTTCTGGCCGGAATATGCTGCCGCGACGTCCTCTGCTTTTGCAGGGCTTACGGGAGCGGCGCCGTTGGCCTGAATGCCTGCGCTGCGAGAAGTTTGCGCGGAATCAGCCGGTGAAGTCAATCGAGAAAGGTCGCTTGAGGAAGAATCGGAACATCCTTGAGAACGAGTCGAAAGCGGCTGCGAACGAGGTAGTCCATAAAAATGCCGCCAGCGATGCAGGGATTCGCTCAGGCGATTTGCGGTTGTGACGACTGGCGGGCGGGTGCGGGTTGGCTCTGATCGCGTCCCCTCTGTTAACGTCTTATGTCCGATGGTTTCGGCGAAGATCCGGAGCTGAAAAGCCGGTCGGGAATATCGATTTAAGCGAGGGGTATCTTGAAACTGCGAATTACTGTTCCGCTGGCATTGCTTTCAGTTGCGACTTTGTCTTTGACCGCATTGGGACAGGTGAGCCTGCCCAGGGTTCTTTCCAGCCACATGGTGATTCAGCGAGATCTGCCGGTTCACATCTGGGGTACGGCTTCGGCGGGCGAAGGCGTGCAGGTGAGCTTTCGCGGAGAGATGCGGGGCGCGACTGCGGGGCCGCTGGGCCGATGGAGTGTGTATCTGAAGCCCGATGCGGCAGGCGGGCCGTTCGAATTGACGGTCAAAGGAACGCCTCCGCTCGGCGATGGCGGCGCTGCCGTTCAGACAATTACCCTGGACGATGTTCTGGTAGGCGATGTGTGGGTGGCATCGGGGCAGTCGAACATGGAGTTCGAGATGTGGAAGGCAGAGACAGCCGCGCAGGATTTACCGAAGGCTGCCAATCCGCGGATTCGTCTGATGATTGTGAAGCAGAAGGCCGCCGAGTATCCGCTGGACGATGTGGACACGGTCGGATGGGCGGCTTCGACACCGGAGACGGCCAAGGATTTCTCCGCGGTGGGTTGGTATTTTGCGCGGGAGATTGAGCAGCGGGAGAATGTGCCGGTCGGTGTCATTGACTCAACCTGGGGCGGTACGGTGGCCGACACATGGACGCGGATGGCCGCTCTAGGTGCGGATGCAGCGCTCGCTCCGGTTTTCGTTCAATGGGGCAAGATGACGGAGAAAGAAGAAGATGTGGCGCTGGGTGAGAAGGATCATCTGCGGCAGCGCGCCGAGGCCAAAGCGGCAGGGAGGCCGGAGCCGCAATTTGGGTGGCATCCGCAATTGCTGAGCTGGGGTCCTGGAATGCTGTGGAACGGAATGATCGCGCCGCTCACGCCGTTTCCCATCTGCGGAGTGATCTGGTACCAGGGAGAGAGCAACAGCGCACTGGCGCGTGCGCCGCTTTACAAGCGAGTGTTCAGCACCATGATTGAGGATTGGCGGCACGAGTGGGCGGTGGGTGATTTTCCATTTCTGTATGTGCAGATATCGAATTTCAAATCCGGCCCCGGTGAAGACTGGGCGGAATTGCGCGAGCAGCAGTTGAAGACGCTGGAACTTCGCAATACAGCGATGGCAGTGACGATCGATATCGGCAACCCGGACAATGTGCATCCGACGGACAAGGTGGATGTCGGACACCGGCTGGCGTTGGCCGCGCGGGCGCTTGCTTATGGGGAAGGTGTGAGCTACTCGGGGCCGATCTTTCGCCAGGCGACTCCGGAGGGTGGCGAAATCCGCGCGTGGTTCGATCATCATGCGAAAGGATTGATTGCCAAGGGCGGGGAGTTGACTGGGTTTGAAGTAGCTGACGCGGATGGGAAATTTGTGTCTGCGACGGCGAAGATCGATGGCAATACAGTAGTGGTGACGAGCGATGCGGTGACGGAACCGAAGTTTGTGCGGTACGGATGGGCGAACAGCCCGCAATGCAATTTGTTTAACGGAGAGGGATTGCCGGCATCACCGTTTACCTCCGCCGAATAGCTCTTTTCCGCCGCTACCCCTTGCAGGGGAGCAGCACGGTTGTTTCCTGTGTCTCGATCAGGCCGCAATTCGTGCGCTTCTCCAACTCGGGCATGAGGGCATCGACTTTCTCCCGCGTCTCGATGAATTCGATCTTGATGGGGAGATGGTCGGAAATTTCGAGGATATGGGCGGAATGGAGCCGATGCGTCGAGCCGAAGCCAGCCACTCCCTTGAAAACCGAGGCGCCGTAGACGCCGTTCTTGAACAGAAAATCCAGCAGGCTGGTGTAGACGGGAATGCCATGGTGCTTGGCCCCGTCGCTGAGGTAGATGGAGACTTTGACGGCTTTTCCTGAGGTCAACATACTTGTGCCTCGTTTGCCGGCGCGGGCGTCAGCAGGGCGCCAACTGTGTAACGAAGGATTGAAGCACCATCGGGTGAGAATTGGCAAGCGTGGCCGATACATGGGCGCTGCAACCAGATCAGAGCGCTTCGCCAATCATGGAACCGGCCCAGACAGCGAGCAGGCCCAGGATGAGGCTTCCTCCGGCATAAAGAGCGCCCAGGACAAAGGCGCCTGAACGGAGGATTGACAGCGTCTCCCACTCATACGTTGAAAAAGTGGAGTAAGCGCCGATGAAACCGACGGGGATGAGGTAACGCCACGCGATCCCGACGTCGGCGCGCTTCCCCAGCAGGCTGAGCGTGAAGCCGATGACCAGGCAGGCGGAGACGTTGACAATCAACGTGCCGTAAGGAAACTTGATTCCCATGCGGCCAGCGATGGTAGAGCCAACCCAGAATCGCGCAATCGAACCGAGTGCGCCGCCAATGGCAATAAACAGATATTTCTGCAAAGTGGGTTCTCCCTTTTTGGGCCCAACCATCGCTGCAAGACGCAGCAAAGCCAGGCACTCAATCTCATCTCAATTTCTTCAAGGGATCTCGCTGGGATATGGCTCCGCAACAGGATTCCCTGTCAGGAGTCATCATCTGCCCCGCAAAACACTGCGGACAGCGGTTAAGGGTGAACTCCTTCACCACAACCAACAGTTCAATTACACGCCTGGTTAAGCTGGCTGTCAATTGTCATGGTGATCTGAAACGGAATGGGCATAGCACTCGGTGTTCAGTCTATAATCCCGCCGAGAGGTTTCTACACTGAAAACGACTCGACAGAATGTTGTTCACTCCTGCACGGCCGCTCTCCTGATGCTGGTTTCGGTTGGCGGAGCTTCTGCGCAGGAACTTTCTACGAAGCTGCAAAACGCCGTCGGGCACTGGCAGGTGGTCAACAACGACGGGAGCCCCGGCGGCAAGGTGGATACGTATCTGGAGGGCGGCAAGCTGTTTGGCCGCGTAACCGAGGTGCGTCCAGGGCGCACGCCGAAGGATGTGTGCGACAAATGTACCGGCGAGTACAAGAACCAGCTCATCCTGGGCATGATCAATATGCGCAACTTCAGTGCGGAGGGCGAAGACTGGGTGGATGGAACGGTTGTGGACCCCGAGAACGGCAAGGAATACAAAGGGAAAATCTGGTCCGTGGGCAAAGATTCGCTCAAAATGCGCGGATTTGTGGGAATCTCCCTGCTGGGTCGGACGGAGACCTGGACCCGGATTCCGTGAGCCGGCTCACCGGGGCGCGGGGGCGCATGAAAACTCTGGCCAATGCCAACGACAAGCAGGAGATTCTTGACCGTCTGCGCGCGATTGGGCCCACGAGCCAGCGGCGATGGGGCAAGATGTCTGTGGCCGAAATGATTTGCCACATGAACGACGCCCTTCGCATCACCATGAGTGACCGGCCGGCCAAGCCAGTCAGCAACTGGTTCACACGGACTGGTTTTAAATGGCTGGCTTTGAATATGCCCATGCATTGGCCGCACGGGGTTTCGACGGTGCCGGAGTGCGAGGCGGGGAAGGGCGGGACCCCGCCGGCCGCAATGGAGAGCGATTTGAATGAGCTGCGCGGACATCTTGACCGATTCTCACGCCAGCCACGGGACTTTGATTTTCAGCCGCATCCGATTTTTGGGCAGATGAAGGAGAAGGAATGGATGCGGTGGGGATATCTGCACATGGACCACCATCTCCGGCAGTTTGGGGCCTGATCGTTTTATCGTTTGGCAGAATGAAATAAAAACCCGTTACCGCTTGCATTTGAGATGAGAAGAGGAGCAAACTATTCCGAGTTAGTGGCAGAAGCATCTGCAGGACCCCAGCCTGGGTCTGAATAGGGCTAGAGAGGGCCGCCTTTGAGCGGCCCTCTCGACGTTTAGGCTAGCCTTACGTTGAGCGAACCTCGTATCGCTTGACAATTGTGTACACTCGGTCCAGCGGATTTCAAACGACTGAGGGCGCTTGTCGATTTCAAACCTCTCAAAGCGGACGAACTGGAGCCCGGCGGTGGCGACGCTGGTGCTGCTGATCGGACTCAACCTGCTCAATTACATCGACCGCTATATTCTGCCCGGCGAAGTCTCGCTGATCCAGCGGGAGTATGGCTGGAATGACGCGAAAATGGGCTGGTTGACCACCGCGCTTTTCATCGTTTACATGTGTGTCGCACCGCTGACGGGGTGGCTGGGAGATCGCTACAGTCGCAAGCCCTTGATTATTGGAGGCGCCGTTCTGTGGAGTCTTGCGACGCTGGGGACAGCGTGGGTGCACAGCTATACGAGCTTCTACATTCGTCATGCGCTGGTGGGGGTGGGAGAAGCGACCTTCGGAATCTTTGCGCCGGCCGTGTTGGCGGATTTCTATCCCGAGCGGGACCGGAACCGAATTCTATCGATCTTCTACCTCGCAATTCCTTTGGGAGCGGCGTTGGGATATGTAGCTGGCGGGAAAATGGGCTCGGCCTGGGGCTGGCGTGCTCCCTTCTTTATCTGCGCAATTCCGGGACTTGTGCTCGCGGCGCTCTATGGCTGGTTAGGGCACGAACCGAAGCGCGGGGCAAGCGACCACGTAAAGGCTACCGTTGACCGCGCGACGGTGCTCGGGTTGTTCGGGAATCCTGCCTTCCTGACTGCCACCTTTGGACTGGCCACTCTGACCTTCGCAATGGGCGGGATTTCGGCGTGGGTGCCAAAGTTTCTGGAGAAATTTGCAGGGCTTTCAGTAGGAAACGCGAGTCTGACTGTGGGAGCGATTACGGTCGTGGACGGTATTGCGGGAACGATGGTTGGCGGATGGATTGCACAGCGCTGGTTGAGGTCCAACTACCGCGCTCTGTATCTGGTGTCGTTTTGGAGTGTCGCTCTTACCCTGCCTTGCGGAACGCTGGTATTCTTCGGCCCGCGCGCGTGGGCCATTCCCGCGTTGTTTGCGGCTGAATTCTTTCTCTTTCTCAATACCGGGCCGCTGAATGCGGCAATCGTGAACTCGGTGTCCGCGCCAGTGCGAGCTACCGCAATTTCGCTCAATCTGTTTTGCATCCATGCGTTCGGCGACACATTTTCACCGACGATCATCGGCGTCATCAGCGACAAGACGAATCTTCGCATCGGGCTGGGAGCGACGCTGATTTTCCTGGTCATCTCAGGGACGATTCTCTGGTTTGGGTCGCGCTTTGCACCGGCGCTGGATGAGGCTGGCTAACTGCAAATCGGCTATGTGCGCCGCTGGTAGACGATACTGTCCATATGCATAGCGAGCACGTTGGGTCGCACCTCTTTTTTTTCTGCAACTGGATGCTGGCGCTGGCCTGGCTGCGGCATGCCACGGCGGCTCTTTGGGGAATGCCAAAACTTCCTGACCTGTTGCAGACAGAGGGAGCAGCGCTCCCCGCACTGGCCTCCACCAAAGGGCCGGACGTCTCGGTCATCGTTCCGGCATGCAACGAAGAACGATCGATTGAGGCGACGCTCCGTTCGCTGCTCGCCTCGACGGGCCTGCGGCTTGAAATCGTTGCTGTTGACGATCGCTCATCGGACCGGACGGGCGCCCTGATGGATGCGGTTGCCGCTGAAGCGTTGGCCGCCGGCGGACCGCACCGCCTCGATGTGATTCACAACCGTGAACTCCCTGAGGGCTGGCTGGGAAAACCTCATGCGATGAATCTAGCCGTGCAACGGGCGACGGCGCCCTGGCTGTTGCTCACGGATGGAGACGTTGTTTTTCATCCCCAGGCGCTCGAATTGAGTGTTCGTTACGCCGAAGCGCACCGCGCCGATCACCTGGTGCTGATGCTCACGCTCATCCTCAACACAACCGGCGAGCGCGCGATGCTGGCCGCCATGAACGCCCTCGCGAACTGGAACATTCGCCTGTGGAAGGTTTCCGATCCCAATGCGAAAGACTCTTTCGCGGCAGGAGGATTCAACCTCGTTCGGCGCGAGGTTTTTGAGCGGCTGGGCGGTTTTGAGGCGCTGCGCATGCAGGTTGTGGAGGACCTGTGCCTGGCCTGGAAGGTCAAGCGCGCGGGCTATACGCAGCATGTCGTTCTGGGCCCCGGCCTGGCGCGTATCCGCTGGCTCGAAGGGCCGTTGGGAGTGGTGAAGCTGACAGAAAAAAATGGATTCGCGATCTTCCGTTATCGAACCTGGCTGGCTCTGCTGGCCTGCGTTGGACTGGCCGTGGACGTAGTGTTTCCGCTGGTGGCCCTGGCAACTGGAGGCTGGACAGCCGTGGCCGGCGCGCTAACTTACGCGGCCATCGTTCTGGCCTATTATGCTAGCCGCCGCGTGACCCAGGTTTCGCCCTGGCTGGCCGTTTTGTTTGCTCCGGCCCTCGCCGTGATACTCTTCGCGTTCCTACGTTCCATCTTGCTGACGGTCGTCCGCGGCGGTGTGAAGTGGCGTGGGACACTCTATCCCCTCGCGGAATTACGACGCAACGTCCAAAGCGGATGGTGAGCGGACTGCGATCTACTTCGCCGGTCGTGCTTCCTGGTCGCGGGTGTTCATGAAGGCGCGGCCTGCACCTTGCGAGCGGAGATTTGGATCGTTGACGGGCGGGCGGGACTGATCTGCCGAGAACCCGCGAACCAGCTTGGGGTTGGGCTTGAACTTTGGCGGACCCCCGTAGAACTGCCGCGCGTGGCTGAGCAGCATTCCGGCACGGCCGTGCATGGGCTGAACAATGCCCCGCACCTCTACATCCATATCGCGGTATTTGCGGAGCTCGCCCACTTCGTCAT
>JBELAI010000005.1:0-68596 GCA_049508975.1 Occallatibacter sp.
GAGTTAATGAACGGATTCGACTTCGTATTCGGCGGGTTCAACCCGTTGACCAACCCGTAAACCATTTGTGCTAGGGAGCGTCGAGATTCCACGTAGTTGCGACAGGCAAGCATCAGCGCCCTAGGAAGTTGACACCTCGAATCGGAACCTCTAGTCGCTGTGACCAATTGGGATCGCCCCTTTCCTTCCAACGATTCATCCGAATGAACAGTTCCGCGCGGCACATCTGCGGGAAAAGTAACAATTTGCGCGCTTGATCTCGTGTGAGGCGGGCGAACTAGTATGGATCAAACGGCGAAAACCGCATCGATACAGAGTTTTATCCAAAAGCGGACAAAGTTCTGCCCTGCTTGTAGTGCAAGATAGATCGCTCGCCATGGCGGACTCCGGCCTTCTTGGCAATAGCGAGAAAAATGAGATGGCACCCTCAGAGCACAAGGGAAATCCCGGCCTTGTCGATACGAGTGATCTCATAGACGGGAGTGATGATGTTTCGATTCAGCAGGGTCTCTGGAATGATCGCGCGGGGTCGAAATATCAGAGAAAACCAAGCTCGCTTTGAAAGGGATGTTAGGCTCTTGAGCCACCAGCCAGAGTCCCTGGAAGCCGACGCCGCTTGCTTTTCAGCTCGTTTGCGGGCGAAACTAAGCGACGCCATCTTCAAGCCAGTGAAGTCGATTTCTTTGAGCTTCAGGCATTGTTGTTCTGACAATCCAGCGCGACAGGCTTCGGTCTCAGGAGAAGCGAGAAAGCGAGCGCGAGCATCTGGGTCGACGTAAATAGTTGCAAGAAACCGTTCAAGATTGAGGGAATCGACCGGCGCTGCCTTACCCATTGAATCCTCCGCACGCACTGGCTTCTGCTTGCGTTGTTCGTTCCAGTGGCAGCCTGGACGAAGTTGGAATAGACTGAGCGCGGTAAGAAACCCTGCCGCGTCTGAGTGCGCTCCGGGCCCGATCTATCTGAGCCAATAAATGCTCCATTGGAGGATAATCTCCGTCGCGTTCAAGAATCACTGTCAGCCGATTGGGACATTGTGAGGCTAAATCCGCAAGCAGTTCATACACTGGATCCGGAGGGTCGTGGCGATGGTCGTCCAGGATTCGTCGCCGCTCCGCGTCGCCAGCATCAATCCATTGGCCGCCGGAGATGTGAACGCCGTAAATACGATCTGCGGGCAACCTGGCAAGAAACTCCTTTGGATCGAGCCCAAAGTTGATCGAGTTTGCAAACAGGTTATGAAGATCAAGTAAGAGCTGCCCATTCGCAGCGGTCATCGTCTCCGAGAGCCATGCGGGTTCGTCCCGGTCACTGGCTGGCGGATAGATCAGCGTTGCTATGTTCTCCATCAGCGGAGGCAACCCCACGATAGCTTCTGCCGCGACCAGGTTTGCGGCTGTGCATTCGATCGTATCTGAAGTCATTGGCGGCGCAGCGAGATGGCCTATTTCAATATCGCCTGCGCGCACGAAGGCAAGGTGTTCGGACCAGGACTCGGGCTGCACGCGATCCACCAGCCGAGCCATTTTCTCTAACCGCTTGCAGTCAACGGGAGAGGCCGATGCCATGCCCAGGGAAACGCCGTGAATCGTCACCGGCACCTGCTTCGCCAGCGACTTTAGAGCGCTCGTCCCGGCGGATGTCTCATAGAAGTCTTCTGCAATGACTTCGAGAACATCGATGCGATCCAGATTTGAAAGAATTCCCGTAGCTAAGTCCGGGCGCCAGCCCATTCCAACCAGATCCTGCATTGTTTAGCCTCCGCATCCGCCACATCCACCGCCACATCCGCCTCCGCCGCAACCTCCTCCGCTGGATCCACAACCTGCGCCACAGGAGCTGCCGGGGTACGCGGCAGCTTTCGGATATAGAGTCCTGGCGAAAGGAAATGTATCTTGGGGAACGGCAGTGAAGCCAAAGACTGCTGCCAGAAGAGCAATGTCGTTATCACCAAGTTCAGTAGAGCGCCGATTGCTCAGTGGGCCAAAAAGGAATCGCAGGTCATCCAGGATGGCCCTTCCACTAGCGGTCAAGCGGGGACAAGTTATCTTGAAAGCGGCAAACCCGAACATGGCTGCCAGCAGGATGAGGAATCCGATGTTAGTGTGTCCCCGCGACAACGCGACCGTGATTTTGATAAAAGCAATGCCCAGCAGTACGGCCAGGGCCACGCTCAGTATCTGCAGGCGGCGATTGCGAAGCGATTCGCTTGGCAGCAGCCCGAGTTTCTCCAGGGATTCACTGTAGGACTCCGCCGCGAACGAACAGCCGGCGCTTGAGAATGCGGACGCCCCCTCGCTGGTGTTGGCGAAGTACAAAAGCAATTGTCTTTCAATGGGAATTCGAACGCCATCCGCGACTCCGGGCGATGTGACTGAAACCAGCGTGCCTGCGACTTGTAATAGTTTTCGATGGACGAGAGAGATTGTGGCAACACGTATAAGCTCATCCTTCCCGCCACGCAGGAAAGCAATCAAGTAGGGATCCGACATGTCGACCTTGACTGTGCCCGCGGGATCGATGAGTCGACGCAATATGAATAGCAGAGTAACGACAAGCGTGCCAAGAATAAGATAAAACACGAGAAACTCGGGGCCACGGAGATCGAATGGGGACATGGTCTATCGCAACGCCTCTGCACGGGTCCGAAGCTGGGTTGCCAGTTCTATGAGTCGAAACACGGTTGCGTCGCTCACGTCAGGAGAGAGCAACGCCCGCTCGCGCGTTTCAGAGATATGAGCCAGGACTTCCTCCCAGCCGCCGTCACCGAGGGAGCCGGCGAAATCCGCGAGGGCTTGCTTCGGTGGGATAGGCACTTTTCCTTCCAATTCCGACAAAGTTGCGGCACAGGAACGAATTGGTCCAGCGGAGTCGGCAATCAGACGAGAGATACGCTCCGGAGTGGAACCATATTCCACGTATGCTTCGCGCAGTCGCAGTGTCAAATTGAGCAGCACCTGCTTCAAACGCCAAATCTCAGCGCTGCGTGGAATGGAAAGGCCTGCGAAAGGATTGGGACCGTATAGCACTCGATGCCGGCGCAGGATGTCAGCGAATTTTTGCGCAAACAATTCGACGGCTGAGGCAATCTCCGATTCAAGTAAGAACATGGCAGTAAGTCGGCCGGCGGACTCAGCGTAAGAGAACTGAGATCGAATTGCAGTGGCCTTGGCGGGATCAAAGGAGGAAAGAACTGATACAAGATTGATATCGGAGGTAGGTCTGAGGCGACCTTCGGCGCCGCTTCCATACAGAATAACGGAGCGCAAATCATCACGGAAGACTTGGCGCGCGGCGTTGACGAACGTCGTAACAGCAACACCAGAAACCTTCGGTAAATCCTCAAGTTCCTTCGCGACCGTTGAGTCCATTGCCGATATGGTACGGCACGGCCAGAGAAGAAGCAAAGATTTCAGCACGGCAAAGTCGTCGAATTGATACCGATCCTGCGTCGGGTGCAGTTTCAACTCGTGGTCTGACAAGGTTAGACGTTATCGGATGGAGGACTTGCTGCCCGGAAATTGTCCTATCGGCCCACAAAATCTCCCAGATGCAAGGCGGCACTAGCGGCGTGGTGTCTCTTGTTCTCCGGGAGACGCAGTCAAGGCCTCACCGAAGGATTCATCCGACGATGTACTTGGCCACCCTATCATCACCAAAAATACATCGAGGACGAAAAGAGCGATGGCGATGTCGTTGAAGAGTGTTGCCTGGTGCAAGTCCGGCCATAGTTGATTGGCAGCCCAGAAGAGAAACGCAACAGCCAGCATGATTGCCTTGACGACTTCCAGATGCGCGGGTCGATGCGCTGCCTGGTAGACGAGATAGGCAAGCGCGATCATAGCCAGTGGAAATGCTGCGAGCAGGTCATGGGCTCTGGCGGGAAACAGCTGAAGAAATATATCCCACACAAGGAGCACACCGACGCTTGCCAGCGTAACGACTCCCAGAATCACAGGAAGGGCACGGTGCGCCCGATCGAGTCGACTGTACATAGGCCATTATTGCCCAAGGCCTATAAGGGGAAATAAGGAATGTTGGCGCGAAGATCCAAACCCCTTGAGGGAATTTGAAAACAAAGTCGGCTTGACCTTCACAATCCGCTAATAGGTTATTTGACCAAACCGAGGCTTCTCTCTGAATGTCTAATCGCCCAAGAGCGAGAAACGTACTAATACCATATAGAAGGTTAGCCTTCATGTGCGGGCGGAAACTTTCGCTGCGCTTTAGTTTCCAGCCATCAGGTTAGCGCTCATGCTTCTGCCAATGAAGCATATGGTGGTCGTCTACTGTGATCTTCGCGGGCAGGGTCAAGCCACAGGTTTTGCAAATCAACACATCCTTGCCGATTTCCCAATGCGTGCAGGACTTGCATTTGCAAACTAGAAGTTCAATTTCTTTCTTATCGCTCATTTATAGTCTCCTGAATTCTTCTTTTACTTCTCGTACAAAATCCGTGAATCGAGGCGTCGTAATGATGGCCGGCTGCCAACACAAATCCTTGTCAATTAGATTGTACTGTTTAACGATTTTGGCTCCTGGTTGAGTCTTTCCTTCCTCGTCGGGGCCATGGCCCATGAGCCAAAGATGATCGGCCACGGAGCATGCAGCGGTCACGTCGTGGGTCACCACGATAATGGTATTGAGGTCGTCCATGTCGGCAACTTTGGCGATCAGCTCACATGTTTTCTCAAGCATGATGAGATCGAGACCGGAAAACGGTTCATCCATCAGCAGAAAGTGCTCACTGCACAGAATTTGCTGGATGATAGCGCATCTCTGTCGTTGCCCACCGGACAATTGCGCAGGATAGAGATTGTACTTGTCTTCCAGGCCAAATTCTTTAAGAAACCCCATCACCTTGTCATGGGCAACCTTAGCGTCCTTTTCTTTTTTTCGAGCGCCCAACATCAGGTTTCCGAGGATAGTGCGATGTTCGAAGAGGGGATAACTCTGTGCTACCACGCCGACTTCGCCGGCGATCACCGGTCTGTCAAAGCCATTGACCGAAACCCGGCCAGACGTGGGCGTGAGCAATCCCGCGATGATGCGGAACAGAGTGGTCTTACCGCAGCCAGAAGGGCCAAGAATGCCCACCACCTGTCCTTTGACGCAGCCTGGCACGATAATGTCGCGCACCTCAGCGGTGACACCGCTCAACACCGGGCGGCTATCGTACTCAAGTGACACGTTGTCGATCTTCAACAGAGTCTTGCCAAAGCTGTATGCGATGTTTGCCATTATTTTCGCTCCAGCGTTAGTGCTGCGTACGGACAGAGCAGGCTCTTTGCCAGCCCAATGCCGTAGTCCTGGAACAGGCCGAGCAGGAGAATCGTCAACTGAATGGCAAATACCGCAGCGAGCCGGAAGTGGTGGTTCTGGTCGAGCAGAACCGTTCCGACTCCACCCTCAGAGCGGACGATGCCCTCCACCATGGTCAGCATCATCCAGCCCATCGCCGCATTCTGGCGGAGAACGTCGAAGACCTGGTCGATCTGGCCAAGAACGATCACTTCCCAAACCACGCGCCATTCGCTCATGCGAAGAGTGCGAGCCAGGTCGAACATTTCTTTTGGGACGCCGTTGATCACATCGGCCATCCCGGTGACAAAAAACACTGAGACGGAGAATACCAGCAGCGACAGTTTCAATTCATGTCCGCTCCTGGCCATCAGCGTGAAGAAGAAGGTCAACCCTACCAGCGACAGAAAGCGCAGCTTACTCAGCAAGGCGACGACAGGACGGAAAAAGGGCATGACCGTTGCATAGGCCAGCAGCAACGAAACGACGGTGGAGACAGCGATGGCCTGGATGTTGAGGTAGAAGCTGGTTATCAGTTCCGCGCCCAGCCCCTGCTCCCACAAGTCTCCAAAGGCGTTCAGAACCTCGCCGGGTTTGGGTAGCAACACGAAAGGGCTGAACACCCATAACAGGGCCACAATGCCGATCTGGACGGCAACCAGGATGCGCACGGCATTCTTGTTGAGGACCGCATTCGGTGAAAACACAGCTACAGCATGGTTCATGATTTCCACTTGGATAGAAAGAATTGGGGAGGCTTGAGCCTCCCCGTTTAGTGCGTTCCTACTGGCCGATCTGCGTTATTTCAACTCGGCGGTTCAAAGCCTTCCCTTGGGTCGATGCGTTCGAGGCAATCGGATCCTGCGAACCATGGCCCGAGACCTGCTTAAAGCGCGAGTCGGGAAAGCTCAACGGAGCCACCTTCTGGAAATAGGTTTTAACTGCCTGCGCTCGCTTTTCGCTCAAGGGCACATTGACCGAATCGCTGCCCGCATTATCTGTATACCCGTCGATCTGGAGCGCAAGTTGAGAGTTAATTGCCAGTGCGTCCTTGAGTTCGTTCAAAGTAGGCACACTATCCGGGAGAGGCTGATCAGAACCGGACGCAAAGTTGATGTACACGGCTTTATGCCCAAGGACTGAACCGGACTGGGCCTCCTTGGCGTAATCAACCGTCTCCGCGCTCGCGCTCTGGACGCCACCGGTATTCATCGACGCCTGCGCGCTGAAGATAAACGAAGTATCGACAGCATCCTTGTACGGCGGTATGGGATTGTCTTTGAAAAGTTGCGGATAATTCTGCGTAGCGATCTTTCCGAAAGTCTCATAGGTGGCGCGCATATTGTTGTTATGCTTGCCGTCCAGTCCGAAGTAATTCACATCGTCTTCGAGACCAAAGACCGCCGAGCCACCCAGCATCTGGCCCGACTTGGGATCCCGCAGGCCTGCGTAGTACTTGTACCAGTAGTCGCCGTTTTGGTCGTTGTATATCTTGGCTGAAATGTCTCCGGCCTTGCGGCGAACTGCGTCGAAGGCCTTGACCTGGTCGGCGGCTTGGAAGCTGGCGGCCAACAGTCCGGAGATTTCATCCCGATTGTCGTTGAAGAACTTCTTGATGCCCAGGATCACGGCAGGCATCTGGGAAGCGTACTCATGCGAGGAAACGATCTTGGTCGTGCCCGGACGCCCATGAACGGCCTGCTCGTCACCAGGAGTCCAGGTGACTACTCCATCGGGGCAAATGTTCTTGGTTTCACCGGTCGGACGGCCATCTTTGACGACTTTGCGATCTTCGCAGCGATTGGGGATAAAAACATCAGTGACAGCCTTGATGTAGTCCTCATCCGGCGCGGCAATCCAGTTGACCGCATCCGGGTCCCACGTCTTCAGGTCGGGGTTGTTCTTGAGTCCGTTGGAGCCCTCGTAGTTGAGCGCAATATTCCAGTCCCCGTCTCGAATAACTCCGACGACCGTTTTGCCCTTCATGCTCTGCGGATTTGATTTCCACTCCGCGGGACCGAGCAGTGCATCCTCTCCATTGGAGCGGCCCACAGCGCCGATGATGACTGCCTGATACTCTGGCCCCAGCTTCTTCAGTTGCGGATTTAGATTGGAGAGCCATTGACCGCCGCTGTCTCCCATCACGACGATTGCCTCCGCTCCCTTCGAGCAGCTCTTTTCGCCGTCATGAAGTTGCTTGGCGCAGTCGATCAGGTCGTTGCCCATCTGTGTGTTGGAGTCCTCGCGATGCAGCGTCAGGTTCACGCCGTTTTTCTCCATCAAGGAACCCTTGGTGGTGTCCGCGCCGCCGTTGGCGTAAATCAAGGAGAACATCGCGTTCCATTCCCAAACGTCGAAAACAGCATGCGTTGCCGATACACTGGCCGGGGTAGCCGTTGGGTACGGCTGAGCCTGCACGTTGGCAACCTGCGCCTCTTCCTGAGGCGGCAACTGAACGCGCGACGCTACGATCGACTGCATAATGCCCGGTGTTGGGATAAGCCCATGCTGCATGGCGGCTCGAAGTCCGAAGACCGCCCCCGCTCCAACTACCACAATCAAGACCAGCTTCGCTTGAGGCTTCAAACGCGGCATTTCATTCTTCCCTTCAGTTGACTTGCGTGGATTTACTACTTGAACATGCTGTCGTAATCGCTGTCAGACTTGGCGCTTGACGCAGCGACACTGGAAATAGTTGCAGGGACTTTAGCTCCGGCAGGCACATCCATCCCCGGAACGTGGATCATGTCGGCTCCTGTGGACTGGCTGCCCGACGTCAATAGTTTTTGATTGAACTCTGCAAACTTGGCAGCCGCCTCGTCTGCCGCCGCTCCGGATTCGATCTGGTCATCCGTCAGGAGCTTGTCTGTATAGCGCGAGAATTCACGTATTTCCCCAAGGGTCCGGGATGTATCGTCTTCAAGATAGTCCAGGGCCATATCGACCATCTTCAACTGCTCTGGATTCCCACGCAGCAACTGTTGGCCAACGCCAAGAGTGGCTTTTGCGTCCAGGATCATCTTTCGCTGCTCGGCAAGGAAGTTGACCTTGTTCTCCGTCCGCTGAATCTTGCTGTCGGCAATTTGCGACCAATGCTGAAAGGTCTTCAGCATCTTCGATGTTTGATCTTCAAGAGCCTGAAGCTGCTTCACGCCCTGCATCAGCATCCCCGCCTGTTCGAGGAACGTCTGGCGCTCCAGCGAGAGCCTCTCACGCTCCATTGGGTCTCCGGCAGCGTTCGACAACTGCTCTGCCTTGGCGGCCTTGCGGCCAAGGCCGTTAATCTCATCGGTCTTCGCGGCAATGCTGCGTTGAAGCCTCTCGTCGCTCCCTGAAAACCGCTGCAGCGTTTGATCAAGGCTGCCTTTTGCCTTCTTCATGTCGTCCAGATTGTTGCGAAGAATGCCGATCGGATCGGTCTCCACCACCCACGAAGCAAAAAATCGTACAGTATTCTGAAACAGATTCGAGACCGCCGTGCGAAAGGTTGGATTGACCGCCAGCCACAGAATCGCGACCAGCACCGCAGCAAGGGCAACCGCGTGAATTGTGTCAGTAAGCAAAGAGATTATGTACGGCATGATCTCGTACAGGCCGATACCACCAGCAATGATCAAAGCCGCCAGCGCCGCGATGCCGAACGGGCCCTCGGGGCGCTTCCAAAACGATTTCGGAGTGTAACCCTGGAGGTTTTGGGTAAAGTTGGGTGTCACTGGAGAGAGGCTCATAAGAATCTCTTATCCTTTAAGCAGAGAGGCGTAGAGGGCCTTCTGCTGTTCGAGTTCGCTGCTACGGCGTTGCACGGCTCCCTCAAACTGGCTTTGCGCATGGGTGCCTTTTCCTTGCGCATCCACTAATTCGTTTGACAGTCGAGCCAACTCCTGCTGAAGCTGGGTGATTTGGTCGGTTATCTTTTGAATCTGATCCTGCCGCCCTTTGACTTCCTTAGCCGCGAACAGCTGTGCCTTTGAGCTAAACGCATCCTTTTCTTGCTGCAATTTAGCCTTCAGCGTGTCAAATGTTCCCAGTATCCCGTCCTCTGTCAATCCCGCCTGCGCTGAAGCTTGAAGCACTGCGGTTTTGAACTTCACATTCGTCGGCATAACAGTGTCCGGGATGGCCTTAAGCGGATCGAGAAACTTGTGGATTGTGCCGGCCGTGGTCGTACTTTCAAAATCCGTCTTGGCCAGGAGCGTCTGGTAGACCGAGTCGTTATCAGGCACAACTCCGGCGTCGATCGACGCATAGGCGGTCGGTGGCGCGTAAGCAGTCGACGAGGGCGCAGCATCAACCGGTGTCGAGACAAAGGCAGGCGCGGCAAAGCTCGAAGCGGCGGGGGGCGGCGTGTGCTTCTCCGGCGGCGCCGGTTCGTCCTCAAATGCGACGTGCTTCAATGCGTCGAGAAATCCATGCTTTTCACTCATAACACTCTCCACACGATTCAAGTAGACAGGAACCGCTCGGAATCCTGTAACCGAATTCGAATCCTGTAAATGGTGTGGTAAGAATAGCCCCGACTAGCTCGAAGCGGCAAGGAGACAGATTTAAACAAGAGATTCGCCCGGGCTGGTAGCTGCTCAAATCCCCCCGAATGAATGGATTGAATGAATCTACGGTCTTTCCCATGGTCAAGGGTTTTGGATTTGATTGGAACGCCCGCATCTGATGCGAATGGCTTCGAATCTGCATATTCATGATCGCGGCGAGGAAGATGTGCGGTTTGGAAAATCGCAGGCATCGAGTTGGGCTCTCCACTATTTACGCAGATCCGTCCCACTAAGTTCCATCACTGTTGATTACTTGGATAATAACTGTGTTGACTTACCATTTACGGAATACCATCGCTCTGACGTCGCCGCAAGATGGGAGTTGCGGATTTCACCTTCTGCTATACTTCGCGCCATGGACAACCGTTCTTTCAGCGACGCTGGCGGAACTCCCGGTGGCCTCGCGCATTTTGCATTGGGGTCTGTCATGGCCTGCATCGGCGGATACCTGCTGGTTAATCAGGTTACAGTAATGGGCTCTTATTGGAACTTCCATGGTGAAAATGCATTCGGCATAACCCTCTTGCCGATGCTTTTCGGCATCGGCCTTCTCTTCTGGCGCGGTCGTAGCATTGCTGGATGGGTTCTCACCATCGCGGGCGCACTTTTCATCTTTGCCTGCATAATCGCAAATCTTCACATCTATTTCCGGCCCTTGAGCCTTTTCAATACCATTGTCATGCTTGTGTTACTCGTTGGAGGACTCGGGTTGATTGCGCGCGGCATACAACCCCATGGCAAGCGGTCAGATAGGTAACGACCATGAAGAGCTTGCTAGCCATTCACGTTCCCGCAATTCCTGGAAATTTGAGCCGTTCGAAAAGAATAATTAGGAGACAATGGAAAGGCACTCCACATTTTGCGCAGATCTTCTGGCTTTCCAGCAGGAACAGACTTTAGGAGGAAAATGCTCACCAAGAGACGGAAATTGTCGCTCCCCGAATCCATGATACTCTCGGCTCTGATCTTAGCCTGTATAGCGACGTTGGATATCAGCCTCTATATTCACTATGAAAAAACCTGCCCCACGACAGCGGATTCGCAAAGTGGCCATGTGTACCCCCTCAGAAATGAACGGCGAATCGTATACCTGACTTCAGCCGAAAACCGCACAATGGACATATGCGAGGCTTCATCCTTTGCAGTTTGTTTCGGCCTTGTCGCTTTCGCAATGGTTAAGGGAGATCGGCGACAAAGAGGCAAAGGATCGTACTCCCCCGCGGTAACCCAACCTCAAAATGTAGATCACAATCATGCATCGTAGGTACTGTCTTGTTCTGGTCGTGATGTGAATTTGCCATGCCTTCGGACAGGCGCGAAGCCCGAAAAATGGAGAACAGCGCGTCAGTCGCGCCAGCCTGAAAGAACCAACGATATCGATCCTAATCGATTGGTTCGCCTGTCGCGGCTTGGCTCCGGCTGCAGGATACGCCGCGCAACTCTTTAGGGACATTCTGCGGTGAAGATGTATTGCTCGGGCCTGATCTCATTTGGCGTCGTGGGAAAAGTGTAACAGGACTTATCCCGAGGCCCTCGCTTGCGCTTTCCCTTCATTGTGCTTTCAACAAAATAACTTCATAGCAGAAATCCGAACGGCTGCGCGGCCCGGAAGCAACCCAGCCGTGCGTAATGACAAGGTCATTACGATATGGTACGCTGGATATTCGAGATGGGAGTTCCGATGGCCATGCCGCAGCAGGAAAAAAGCAGACGCGAGACGCTGAATCTCCGTATCAAGCCCGAACTCCGCGGGCTCATCGATCGGGCCGCGGAAGTGACCGGCAGGAATCGGACCGATTTCGTGCTGAATGCTGCCCGTCACGCCGCTGAGGATGCCCTGATGGATCGCACTGTGTTTGCGGTCGATGCCAAGGCCTACGCCGAGTTTCTGGCGCGCCTCGACGCTCCGCCACGGCCCAATCCCCGGCTTCGCCGCACTCTGGAGACAGCCGCGCCATGGGAGAAGTAAGCCGGCTGACGACCCCTGAGCCGCTGGCAGCCCACCACGATTTTGAAGGATTCCGCTCCGGAGAAGCCTCGCTTGACGATTGGCTGAGACGGCGCGCGCGCGCCAATCAGGTCAGCGGCGCTTCCCGTACGTACGTTGTGTGCGACGATAGTCGCGTGATCGGCTACTATGCATTAGCTTCCGGCATGATCGCAGTTCAACAGGCTCCCGGCCGCTTCAGGCGGAATATGCCAACCCCCATTCCTGTCGCAGTGTTGGCTCGCCTGGCCGTGGATTTGGATTGGCATGGGCAAGGCATCGGCCGTGCTCTCTTTCGCGATGCCGCAGGCCGCGTGGCACAGGCAGCCGATGCGATCGGAATTCGCGGCATCGTAGTTCATGCAGTATCGGAGCAGGCGAAGAGCTTTTATCTTGCGCTTGGCTTCGACCCGAGCCCGATTGAGCCTATGACGCTTATGGTAACGCTGGCCGACATTCGTGCGGCTCTCTCAGAGCCGAACTAGCCCCTCCGCCGGACAGCGCAAGCCCGCCGTGCCCCAACTCATTGAAGGGAAAGGCCCAATCGTTTGCAGAGAATTACCTTCCGTTCCCGCACAATCGTACATAGAGGCTCCATGCGCAAACCACGCCACAGCTCGAACTCGGAACAGATCCAGGAGCCGCGAAACCCGTCCGCTCTTTACATAGAATACTACATAGCCACCCCCCCCCGGTTTCCCCCACTCCGCTGAAAATAAGCAGGTTATGCGAGAAAAAGCCGAAATGACCTGCCTATCCAAAGGACTTACGCGCGTTGCTCCCAGTGATCTAACAGGCCAAGGTTTGCAGTTCCATCGGCCGCAATTTGAAGATAGGATGGGTGATGCAAGTCACAGGAAAGGGCACGAGAGCAACGGTGAAACTCAGAGCAGAGGACAAGTCGGTTTACACGAAACTGTGGCCCGATGCACGGTCAGCACTGGATGGCATTGTGCGCGACGGGATGCTGCTGGCGATCGGCGGATTTGGACTGTGCGGCATTCCCGAGGCGCTGATTCTTGCATTGCGCGACACTGGCGTCCGCGACCTTACCATTGCCAGCAACAACGCCGGCGTGGATGGCTGGGGACTCGGGCTTCTTCTGGAAACTCGGCAAGTCAGGAAGATGATTTCCAGCTATGTGGGCGAGAACAACGAGTTTGAACGGCAGTATCTCGACGGGGAGCTGGAGGTTGAGTTTTGCCCACAAGGAACGTTGGCGGAACGTATGCGCGCAGGCGGCGCGGGAATACCTGGATTCTACACGCGAACTGGGGTTGGCACGCTGGTGGCCGAGGGAAAGGAGCATAAGGAATTTGACGGCGCGACTTACATTCTTGAGCGTGGCATTCAGGCCGATCTGGCTTTGGTAAAGGCCTGGAAGGCCGATCTACTGGGGAATCTCATCTATCGGCGAACGGCGCGCAACTTCAATCCCAACGCGGCGACATGCGGCAAGGTCACTGTTGCCGAGGCGGAGATTATCGTCGAGCCGGGCGAACTCGATCCCGACGAGATTCATACACCGGGCATTTTTGTTCATCGGCTCGTCCACAATCCCTATCCTGAAAAAAGAATTGAAAAGATAACCACCCGAGAGGCGTAGATCAGTGGCTTGGACTCGTCATGAAATGGCTGCGCGTGCTGCAAAGGAACTGAAGGACGGTTTCTACGTGAACCTGGGAATCGGCATTCCGACGCTGGTCGCGAATCATATTCCAAAGGGAATCACCGTCACGCTGCAGTCCGAGAACGGTCTGCTGGGGATGGGACCCTTCCCGCTGCACGGCGAGATTGACGCGGATCTGATCAATGCGGGAAAGCAGACCGTAACCCTCGTTCCGGGCGCTTCGACTTTTTCAAGTGCGGACTCATTCGCCATGATCCGCGGCGGGCACATCGATCTTGCAATTCTCGGAGCGATGCAGGTTTCAGAGCAAGGAGACCTGGCAAACTGGATGATTCCTGGGAAGAGGGTGAAAGGAATGGGCGGCGCAATGGACCTGGTCTCAGGAGTGCGGCGCGTCATTGTGATCATGGAGCACACGGCCGGGGACGGTACTGCCAAGCTACTTCGCGCCTGCACACTTCCACTTACTGGGACGCGTGTCGTTCAACGAGTTATTACGAATTTATGCGTGCTGGATGTTACGCCCGCGGGTTTCGAAGTAATTGAATTGGCGGAGGGTATTACACGAGATCACCTGCAGCGGCACACGGATGCGCTCATTCGATTCAGCGATGGGGCCATTGAACGATAACGAGTACTACTTTGACCATATAGGCTTTCTCTTTTCCAGAAACGCGGCAATCCCTTCGCGAAAATCCGCAGTCTCTCGAGCTTCTGCGTTCGCATCGATGGCCTGAGTTATTGCGGCATCCAGCCAGCCTTTATTTTGCACTGCCAGCAGACGCTTGGTTGCTGCCAGCGATTCCGGGCTGTTTGCCGCCAGCACTTGTGCCAACGCACGAACGCGCTCATCGAGGTCATTGGGCTCGACGACTTCATTGACCAATCCAAGGCGATAGGCCTCGGCTGCATCAAAGAGCCGTCCGGTTAGCAGCAGGTCGCGGCTGCGCTTATCCCCAATTTGCAATGCTAGAAACGCCGACACCAGGGCAGGTACGAAGCCGATCCGCGCCTCTGTATAGCCGAACTTCGCAGACGGAACAGCGAGCGTGAAATCGCAAATGGTAGCCAGCCCCGTGCCCCCGGCGATTGCGGCCCCGTGCACCGCGGCGATTGTGGGCTTGGGTAGTTCGTACAAAGCTCGAAAAAGTGTTGCGATCCGTTGAGTGTCCGCACGATGATCGGCGGCGGACTTATCGGTCATGCTTTGCAATGCTGCTAAATCGAGGCCAGAGCAGAAGGCGTCGCCTGCCCCTCGGAACACGACGACGCGGCAGTTACTGCCGGCCGCTTCATTCATGGCGACAATCAACTCCAACTGCATCTCGGGAGTCATGGCGTTGCGGCGTTCGGGACGATTTAAAGTAATTGTCCGAACGTCTGCATTGTCCGAAACCAGAATCGTTCTATAATTCACGCCTGTCCCTCCAACCATTCATTAACCATCAAGCGCCGATCACATGGATGCCGTTCCATAGTCTCGCGCGATTGCTGCGCTCGCGGATACCATGTCATCCAGGGACTGTAACTTTTGAACCTTGGCTCCCAGATCTTTCAACTCCGCGACCAATGTTTCAGTTGCGATATTTCCCACCAGCGCATCCTGCGCGAATGGACACCCTCCCAACCCGCCGATTGCCGCATCGAAACGTCTGCACCCTGCATGGAACGCCGATCGGATCTTCAATGTCGCGTCTTGTGGCCGCGCGTGCAAATGCACGCCTAGTTCGGCCAAGTCCCGTACAGCAAAAGCAGCGCCAACTGTATCCCCTATTTGTGAAGGACTTGCCAAGCCAACAGTATCGGCCAGAGAGATTTGCCGGATACCCAACTCAATCAAGAGGCGGCATGCATCGACAACTTCGTCAATGCTCCATGGGTCATTGTATGGATTGCCGAAAGCCATCGAGATATACGCCACAACATTCAGGCCCGCCTTGTTTGCAAGCGACGCTATAGACGTCAGTACCTTCAATGATTCCTGCGGTGTTTGATTTTGATTGCGGCGCAAGAATTCTGGCGAAATCGAATAGGGAAATCCAAGTGTGTGTACTGGCCCAGTCTTGATTGCTCGCTCTGCGCCTCGTTCATTGACCACGATCGCGATGATCTCAACGTCCGACGGAGCGTCTAAATCTTCAAGGACTTTTTCGGAATCCGCCATCTGAGGAACAGCAGCAGGAGAAACAAAACTGACCGCGTCGATGTGCGAAAACCCTGCCGCAACAAGATTGCGGAGATACTCTATTTTCCGCTCCGTTGGAATCAGCGCTGGCAGCCCTTGCCATGCGTCTCGCGGACATTCAACGATCTTGACCCATTCATCCATGAGCATTTCTCAAAACGATTCGCATCTTACGGCAACTTACCCTCGTGACGGATAGACTTTCAATATCTCTCTTGCTATTACCATGCGCTGGATCTCACTTGTGCCTTCACCGATCGTGCATAACTTCACATCGCGATAATACTTTTCCGCGGGATAATCCTTGATGAAGCCGTAACCGCCGAATAACTGTACCGCCTCGTTGCAAATGCGCACGGCAACTTCGCTTGCGAAGAGCTTGGCCATTGAGGACTCGCGCGTCACCTTGCGGCCGGCATCCTTGAGGACAGCCGCGCGCTGGGTAAGCAATCGAGCCGCATCGAGTTCTGTCGCCATGTCTGCGAGCTTCCATTGGATACCTTGAAATTCAGCGATAGCTTTTCCGAATTGCCGCCGCTCCTTTACATACCGCAACGCCGCATCCAGTGCGCCGCGTCCAATCCCAAGGGCCAATGCGGCGATCGAGATGCGGCCGCCATCCAAAACCCGCATTGCATCGACGAAGCCCTCGCCTTCCGCGCCGAGCAGGTTTTCCGCAGGGATATCGCAATCTTCAAAAATGAGCTCGCTGGTGTCGCTAGCCCGCAGGCCCAGCTTATTTTCCTTCTTGCCCGGTCGGAAACCTGGAGTTCCCTTTTCCACCAGAAATGCCGAAAGCCCATGGGTGCCCTTTGTTTTGTCCGTCACGGCAATAACCACCGCGACATCCGCATAATGCCCGTTGGTTATAAATGTCTTGTTCCCGTTCAAGACATAGCGGTCACCCTTCTTTACGGCGGTTGTCCGGGCAGCGCTCGCATCGGAACCTGAGCCTGGCTCAGTAAGGCCCCAGGCCGCCAGCCATTCACCACTCGCGAGAAGCGGAACGTACTTTCTCTTCTGCGCTTCACTTCCCGCCAAGAAGATATGATTTGTTCCGAGGGAGTTATGAGCGGCAATGGTGATTCCAATCGAGCCGTCTACTGCCGATAACTCTTCGATGGCAAGCACGTAATCGACATAGCCGAGCCCCGCGCCGCCGTAATCGGGCGGAAAGATCACACCCAGCAGGCCCATTGCGCCAAGCTTCTTGATAACCGCCATGGGGAACTCGCAGGCTTCATCCCAGGCCATAACATTCGGTGCAATTTCGCGCGCGGCAAACTCGCGAATCTCTCGGCGGAGATGCTCTTGCTCTTCCGTCAACACAAACGGATATAGACTTGACTCCGCTTCAAGTTCTAGTCTCATGACTGGGCTCCTTTGCATTCCGCTGCGATGACTTACTGTGCATGTTTCAAGAGAAGAATTCTGGATGCCGAAATTCCGAAGATCATGTTTGCAGGACTCCGGGATTGAATCGCGGGACATCGGGATTCAAAGCGCATGCCTCGAGAGCGGTAATCAGCACCTCTCGCGTTTTCGCCGGGTCAATGATTGCGTCTATCCATAGGCGTGCGGCCCCATAACGCGGATCGGCCTGCGCATCGTAGGTGTCCTTGATCTCGTCGTAAAGTGCCTTCTTCTCGGATTCCGACAACACTTTTCCGCCGCGCTCCATCTGCTTGGCGCGAACCTCCGCAAGCGTGCCGGCGGCGGATGCGCCGCTCATGACCGCATAGCGCGCCGTGGGCCATGCAAAAAGGAATCTCGGGTCGTATGCCTTGCCGCACATCGCGTAATGACCCGCACCAAAGCTGCCACCAATGATGACTGCGATTTTCGGCACTACGCTTGTGCTCACGGCTGACACCATTTTGGCTCCCGCACGAATAATGCCCGACCACTCGGCATCCTTGCCAACCATGAATCCATTCACATCGTGCAGGAAAACCAGCGGTATAAGATTCTGATTGCAGTCCATGATGAAACGGGCCGCTTTTTGCGCGCTCTCCGTGTAAATGACTCCGCCAACTTCGATGCGGTTCATGCCTGCTGCGGGCCCCATGGCCACCGTCTGATTCTGGTTCGTCTTTTGATTCGCGACGATCCCCACGGCTTGGCCGCCGATACGCGCATATCCGCATAGAACTGTGCGGCCAAAGTCCGCTTTGTACTCGTCGAATTCGCTGCGGTCCACGATGCGGGCAATGACTTCGTGCATATCATAGACATTGCTTGCTCCGGGCGCTGGATTCAACAGACCATATAAGTCATCGGCCGCAAATCCAGGCGCATCGTGAATAACATCGAATGGCGTGGAGTTATAGGTCCTTCGTCCGGACTCCCACTGTGCCGCGCGCGATTCAGAGTTATGCCTCTCGCCCATCTTGTCCACCAGGGAGCGTAGCCGGGCAATGCACAGGTGATCGTTGGGCTCCTTGAAGTCGACGGTTCCCGATATCTCAGCATGCATTGTTGCGCCGCCTAGCTCCTCAGGGTCGGTCTTCTGGCCAATGGCAGCCTGCACCAGGGAAGGCCCCGCGAGAAACAAGCCCGACCCTTCGGTCATCAAGACGGTATCGGTCATGACGGGCAGATAGGCGCCTCCCGCAACGCACATCCCCATGATGGCTGTGATCTGCGGAATTCCTAGCGAACTCATGACTGCGTTGTTGCGAAAGACTCTCCCGAAGTCGTCGGTATCGGGAAACACATCTTCCTGCAATGGCAAAAAGACTCCGGATGAATCGACGAGATAGAGGGTGGGAATTCGATTTTCCAGCGCAATGGTCTGCGCGCGCAGTACTTTTTTCGCGGTCATGGGGAAGAACGCGCCCGCTTTCACGGTGGCGTCGTTGGCGATGATCATGCAAAGGCGCCCGCACACGCGGCCCAGTCCAGTAACTACGCCAGCACCGGGTGCGCCGCCATATTCGCTGTACATTCCATACGCAGCCCACAGGCCTAACTCCAGTAGTTCCGTACCCTGGTCAAGCAACAGATTGAGCCTTTCGCGCACAGTCAAACGGCCCTTCGCACGCTGGGCTTCGGCGGCCTTAGGGCCACCGCCAAGGCGAATCGAATCCTCTTCCGCACTCATCGCCGTCATCAGTGCATTGAGCTCTATCCGGTTCGCCCGTGCGCGTGGAGCCTGTAAGTCGAGCTTTGACCCCAGGCTGTTGTCGAACTTCAAACCATCCCCCATCGCACCGTCCATGAAAACTGCCCGACTATAGCATGTCTTTTATCATTGACGCATCAAACGGCTCCGCATTGGGCGTGGTGACTCTGCGGAGCCCGGGAATCCCGCCGAGTTATCGTCCGTATTTTGTTGGATTCCCGATTCGCGGAGAAAGAGGCCCGGGCGACGCATTGTTGCGCCGTCTCGGCGACGGAATTCGCGGCTACGGAAACGCGTCAATCGTCCAGGCGCGAGCCCCTATTGACGCGAGCCTCCAGCGTTTGCACAGCCTCGTAAATCTCATCGAAGCTTTCAATCGCGAATAAGAGATGGTGCATCTCGTCCACCTTGACCGGGGTGCGCAAAACCTCGTCGAGCACGAAGGGCCGGATGATGCAGCCGCTGCCCAGCACGTTGGAACATTCGCCGTTGGAGCTGATCAGGCCGCTGCCGTAGACCTTGACCTGGCCATTCTGGCGAATCAGCCCAAACTCCACCGTGTACCAGAAGACGCGCCCAATGCGCTCCAGGATCGCTTCATCCTGAACACGCGAGCAGAGCTGCCCATAGCGCGCGAGGAAGTCCGCGAAAACCGGAAGCGCGTGCATTGGGACGTGGCCGAAGACATCGTGAAAGATATCCGGTTCCGGCGTGTATTCGAGTGAGTCGCGGCCACGCAGCCAGGTGGTGGTTGGAAAGCGGCGCGCGGCAAGCATTTCAAAGAAAGCAGGCGCAGGCATGAAACCGCTGACGGGCGTGGTATTCCAGCCAGTGCGGCGTTCCAGCTTTGACGAAACGGCAGCCAGGTTGGGCAGCCGGTCATAGGGCAGGCAAAGAGTGTCGAAGCCATCCAGATATTCCTGCGCGGCGCGACGCTCGAGCTGCGGCATGCGGCGGCGAACCAGCTCCGCCCAGATGCCGTGCTGCTCTGTGGTGTAGGAAGCGTAATCCTGCTCGATAAGAAACGGTGCGGCTTTTGGTAATGCGACTGTGGTAGCCATTAAAGATTGCCTCTCAGCGCCTGCTCGCGCTCGATGGCCTCGAACAAGGCCTTGAAGTTTCCCTTGCCAAAGCTGCGGCTGCCCTTGCGCTGGATGATCTCGTAGAACAGCGTGGGGCGATCTTCCACGGGACGCGTGAAGATCTGCAGCATGTAGCCTTCGTCGTCGCGATCGACCAGAATGCCCAGACGTTCGAGCTCTTCAATCGGTTCGTCGATCCGGCCGATGCGGGCGACCAACTCGGTGTAATAGGTGTGGGGCACAGTCAGGAACTCGACCCCTTGCGCCTGCATGCGAGAAACAGTGGCAAGAATATCGTCTGTGGCAAGGGCGATGTGTTGCACGCCGGGGCCCTGGTAGAACTCGAGATATTCCTCGATCTGTGATTTCCTGCGGCCTTCGGCAGGCTCGTTGATGGGGAACTTCACATAGCCGTTCCCGTTGGACATCACCTTCGACATCAGCGCGGAGTACTCGGTGGAGATGTCCTTGTCGTCAAAGTGCTGGTAGAGTTGAAAGCCCATCACATGGCCGTAGAAACTGACCCACTCATCCATGGCATGCCAGCCTACATTGCCCACCATGTGGTCGATGTGCTTGAGTCCCGTGGGCCGGGCCACTGTGTCCGTGGATTCAATGCGGAAGCCTGGGAGGAATGGACCGTTGTAATGGCCGCGCTCAACGAAGGTGTGGATCGTGTCTCCATACGCCGCAATCGACGAGGTAGTGATGCGGCCAAACTCATCTGCCGTTTCCACCGGGGCTGCCACGGAGCGCGCGCCACGGGCCGTGGTTTCAAGCCAGGCCTGGTGAGCATCATCAACTTCAAGGGCAATGACGCGCACGCCATCGCCGTGCATAGCGACGTGATCGGCAATGGGGCTGCCGGGGCGCAACGAGGTAGTCAGTACAAAGCGGACCTTGCCTTGCTGGACTACGTACGACGCGCGATCGCGCTGGCCGGTCTCCGGGCCGGCGTAAGCCACGAGGCTCATGCCGAAAGCGGTGCGGTAGTAGTAGGCTGCCTGGCGCGCGTTGCCCACGTAGAACTCCACGTGGTCGGTGCCCTTGAGGGGAAGAAAGTCTTGTCCGGTCTGGACCGTACTTGGAGCATAGGATGCCATCGGAACCTCCGGTTTGGGTGTGATGGGAGCAGAACTTCGGGTGATCCCAATCACATCTGAGCAAGAGGATAGGCCTCCAATTGGACGACTTTGAATACCGGATAAAAGAAAGAAATGGCTACTTACTTATGTTTTGTAAACTGGGATGGCATTGGGACTTAACAATCTAAGGTTGATTCAAAGCGCAGGCAGTACCAGCCCGCGGCACTCGCCGAGCGAGATGTCCGGGAAGCCTTCGCGCCGGCAAAAGCCTCTGAGAATCACTTCGTCGCCGTCTTCGAGGGAGGCGCGCGTTTCGCCGTTGGACAATTCTATAGGCTGCTTGCCGCCAGCGGTCAGTTCGAGCAGGCAACCGGCAGATTCGTCAGCCGGACCGGACACTGTGCCGGTAGCTACAAGGTCGCCCGGGAGCAGATTGCAGCCGTTGCTGGTGTGGTGTGCGATGAGCTGGGCCGGGGTCCACCAGAGGTCACGCATGTTGGATTGGCTCAATCGATGCGGAGGCTTCCTGGCCGCACGCATTGCCGGGGTTAGAATCCAGGCTTCCAAAGTAAGGTCGATGGCGCCGGTGTATTGGTCGGTTGCGTCGAATAAATACTGCTGCGGGGATGGATCGTCCGGCGGGCGCAGCTTGGCGGGAACGCGAAACGGCGCGAGCGCGGCCATTGGCACCACCCAGGGAGACACGCTGGTGGCAAAGCTCTTGGCCAGAAAAGGTCCCAGCGGCTGATTCTCCCAGAGTTGAATGTCGCGGGCAGACCAATCATTGAGGAGCGAAAGGCCAAATATGTGGGCTCCGGCATGGCGTACGGGAACCGGTTCTCCAAGGGCGTTGGCAGTTGCGACATACATGCCGACTTCAACTTCGTAGTCGAGAAAGCGCGTGGGGCCAAGACCAGGAATGCCACTGGCGTCCGGCTTGGTTTGGCCGCTTGGACGCCGGATGGACGTTCCGCTCACTACGATCGACGAAGCGCGGCCATGGTAGCCGATGGGCACATGCTTGTAGTTGGGTAGAAGCGGATTGTCTGGGCGGAAGAGCCGGCCAACACGAGTGGCGTGATGGATCGACGCATAGAAGTCCGTGTAGTTGGCCGACTCGACGGGCTTGTGGAGAATGGCCGCCTCACGAGGCGAGAGCGCGGCCCCCACTGCCTCCCGTGTAGCTCCGTCCGCCTCGGAGTCAAGCAGGTCCGTGAGCCGGCTCCGCATGCCCGCGTGCGCCGCCGATCCGCAGGCGATGAGTGCATTGAGTGTCTTCGCTTCGCATGCCGCAACGATCGAATCCGGCAATCCTTCAAGAATGCCAGTACCCTTGCAACTTCTCAGGTCCAGGATGAATGCCCCGATGCCCACGCCAGGGCGGGCACGCCCATCCTCGCCGGCAAAGATGCAATAGGGAAGGCTCTGCAGCGGGAACCCGCAGCCCTGCTCATTAGCCGACTCGACCCAACTGATGCGGCTCCCCTCGGCTTTTGAAAACAGCTCGGTCAATCGGCTTGTGCCCCCAAAAGGCAGTAATCCTGAGCGTAGCGCAACGGAATGGACTGGCCTGCTGTTGATTTTGTGAAATTATCGCTCACCCGGCGCACGAAAGTTCTTCTTCAGACTCTGCCAACACTCATAGTACTCATGCTGCAGAATCTTTTCTTCCAACGCAAAGCGTGTGGGCCGAACGGGCAGCCGCGTCTCAAACATGAAGGCCAGCGTGCCATCGATATAGTGGGGCTTCAACTCCGATTCGCTGGCGCGCTCAAAGGTCTCGGTGTCTGGCCCGTGACCTGACATGCAGTTGTGCAAGCTGGCGCCGCCAGGCACAAATCCTTCCGCTTTGGCGTCGTACTGGCCCAGAATGAGCCCCATGAACTCGTTCATCATGTTGCGATGGAACCAGGGCGGTCGGAAGGTATGCTCGGCAACCATCCAGCGCGGCGGGAAGATGACGAAGTCAACATTCGCCGTGCCTGGCAAGCCTGAAGGCGCCGTAAGCACGGTAAATATGGACGGATCTGGATGGTCGAAGCTCACTGTGTTGATGCAGTTGAAGCGCGCCATGTCGAATTTGTAGGGCGCATAATTGCCGTGCCACGCCACTACGTCGAGAGGCGAGTGATCGATCTCCGCTCGCCACAGGCGGCCCAGAAACTTGGCGATCACTTCAAATTCGCCTTCGCGATCCTCGTAGGCAGCGACCGGCGTGAGGAAGTCGCGGGAGTTGGCCAGACCGTTTGCGCCGATAGGCCCCAGGTCAGGCAGGCGGAACGGCAGCCCGTAATTCTCGCAGATGTAGCCGCGGGCCGTGCCGTCCGGTAATTCAGCGCGGAATTTAATGCCGCGGGGAATTACCGCCAACTCGCCGGGCGCAACTTCCAGAATGCCCAGTTCGGTTCGCAGCAGTAGCTGGCCCTGTTGCGGGAGGATCAGCATCTCGCCGTCCGCGTTGTAAAAGAAGCGGTCATGCATTGAGGCGTTGGCCACATAAAGATGAACGCCTACTCCATCCTGCATGGAGGGGTCGCCATTGCCGCCGAGGGTGACAATCCCGTCGACGAAGTCGGTCTTCTCAGTGGGCACGGGCAGCGGATTCCAGCGCATCTGGTTGGGAGGCGTGGGCATCTCGTTGAACGGGCCGCTGCGCATGAGCGGACTTCCAGAGAACTCGCGAAACGGCTCATGCATCACAGAGGGCCGAATGCGGTAGCTCCATGTGCGGCGATTGAGGGAGCGTGGCGCTGTGAAGGCTGTGCCACTGATTTGTTCGGTATAAAGGCCGAGGGGCGCGTGTTGCGGGGCGTTCTGGCCTTGCGGCAAAGCGCCGGGGTGCGCTTCGGTGGCAAACTCGTTGCCAAAACCTGTTTGATACTGAGCCATGGGGAAGCTCCATCCTTATACAACGACGGGCAGTATCGCATTCGCGCACATCAACTGACAATTCATTTCCATCGCGAATCGAGCAAAGTGGGTTTACTTTCTTAAGAAAACAATGGTAATGTCCTTTCAATCGAAAGGGTGATACTGAATTCAATGACCACAAGCCGTTATAGCAATCAGAAGGAACCTGCCGAGTTAGATCGCATCTCCTGGAAGATCGTTGAAGAACTGCAGCAGGATGCGCGGCTCTCCTGGGCCGAACTTGGCCGCCGTGTCGGATTGACCACTCCGGCCGTGGCTGAGCGAGTTTATCGGCTGGAAAAGCTTGGCGTCATCCGTGGGTTTCACGCCGACATCAGCCTGGAGCGGCTGGGCATGCCTATTCTGATTTTTGTACGCCTTTCAATGGCCGGCCCCGAGTCCGCGGTTCGTGCCTTCCAGGTTCAGGTACAGAAGTGGATGGAGGTGCTCGAATGTCACCGTGTTACCGGCTCCGACTCCTTCATTGTCAAAGCGCGCGTCGTTTCGGTTGAGCACCTGGAGCGCTTTCTCGACAAGCTCGGCCACTACGGTACCACTTCAACCTCGACCGTGCTCTCTTCCCCGGTGCAGCAGAGAGTTATTACCGAGAAGGTGATTGAAGAGTTTCACGACGGTGTATGACATTCTCACAGCCCGGTCATTTTGTCCTAAGCTGAATCAAAGCAGCTGCAGCGATCCTCGTATACTCAAGCCTGCGTATGTCTACCCATCTTGACACCATCCTTGCCACCACAAGGACCGCGGTCGCAGCGGCCAAAATCCGCGTCCCTTTGGCTGAACTGGAGAAGCGGGCAACAGCGCATCGACCCCGGGGCTGGGCAGCAGCTCTGCGCCGGCAAGGGGCAACCGGTCCGGCCGTGATTGCGGAGATCAAGAAGGCATCCCCGTCCAAGGGACTGATTCGCAAGGATTTCGACGCGCAATGGCTGGCGCGCCGCTATCGGGCAGGGGGCGCAGCGGCGCTTTCTGTGCTTACCGATGAGCCCTATTTTCAGGGAAGTCTGCGCAACCTCGAACTGGCGTCGACGGCCATGCCTTTGCCCTGCCTGCGCAAGGATTTCATGGTGGACGAGTATCAGATTGTTGAGGCTCGTGCACACCGGGCAGACGCGATTCTGCTGATTGCTGCTGCGCTGACCAATGCGGAGATGCTGCGGTTTTCGGCCGCTGCTCGCGGACTCTCACTGGATGTATTGGTCGAGGTGCATACCGGTGAGGAACTGGACCGGGTTCTGGATGCGCTGGGCGCGACCGGCGCGGACGCGATCGGCGTAAACAACCGCGACTTGAGGAGCTTCGAAGTAAGCCTGGAAAATTCGATCACTCTCGCCGCGCGGATTCCGCCCGCGGTGGTGCGGGTTACGGAGAGCGGGATTGCAACTGCGGAGGATTTGGTAAAGCTGAGGGCGGCTGGGTTCGATGCGTTTTTGATTGGCGAAAGCCTGATGCGGGAAACGGACCCAGGAGCCGCGCTTGCGGCCCTGCTGGCGGGGACATCGGCAACGCGATGAGTCTAGCGGCGGTTATGCGATGAGTCTATGGATAAAAATCTGCGGAAACACCTCGCTTGGCGATGCGCGCATCGCGGTAGAGGCTGGCGCCGACGCTGTGGGATTTGTGTTTGCACCAAGTCCGAGAAATGTTACGGTCTCTGAAGTTGCAGCCATTAACGCGCATCTGCCGCCAACAGTTGAGAAAATCGGTGTCTTTGTCGATGCGTCTCTCGATGATATCTATTCAACTGTGCGCGCTTGCGGATTGACAGGCGTGCAGCTGCACTTCAACGCAGCAGCCGAGTTGCCGGCAAAGCTGCATGAGCGCCTGGGGTCTCAGTTGCGGATTCTAAGGGTGGTGCACTTTGAAGCGGGCGCGGCAGATGCGATTCTGAAGGAGATGAGAGAACCCGCTGCAAACCAGCATGTCGACGGCGTGCTGGTGGATTCGCGCACGGCTACGGCCGTTGGCGGCACGGGCGTAGCATTCGATTGGGCCGAAGCGCGCAAGACCATTTTCAGCGATGCGGGAAAGCTGAAGCTGATTGCCGCAGGTGGGCTAAGGCCATCCAATGTAAGCAAGGCAATCGCAACATTGCGACCGTGGGGTGTGGATGTCGTCTCAGGCGTGGAAGCGGCGGCGGGGCACAAGGATCTCAGGAAAGTTCAGGAGTTTGTGAAGAGGGCGCGAGCGGCGGACGCAGGGGCGAAGATAGGCTTCCTTTGAGGATTCGCAATTGTAATTCAAATGAATTACAATTGAACGAGGAGTTCTGCTTATGCCTGCGAATGCGTTGGTTCAGACACGAATCGATCCTGCTGTGAAAGAACGTGCGGCAGCCATACTCGGCGAGTTGGGGATCACGGTTTCAGACGCTGTGCGTATTCTCTTGACACGAACAGCGAATGAGGGCGCTCCTCCGTTCTCGCTGGCCCAGAGCACCGCGGAACACGACGCCTGGTTCCGCGCCAAAGTGCAGGAGGCCCTGGACGATCCACGTCCCGCTATTCCTCACGATGAAGTTGAGGCGTATTTCGCCAAACGCCGTGCGACTGCGTTACGGAAGGTGTAAGGGCGCTCATGCATCTGGAATGGTCGGTGTTTGCACGCGCGGACCGCAGAACTCACTTCGATCACATTGAAGCGGACAACCCTCGCGTGGCGGCGGCGATTGACGAGCGCATTCGGGCCCGCTTGGAGGGTTTGGCTCGATTCCCGGAGATGGGCCGACTCGGCCGCATCGAAGGGACACGGGAGTTGGTCGTTTCCGGCACGCCTACATTGCAGCCTATCGCATCGTGGGCGAAACTGTGCGGATATTGCGGGTGTTGCATGGAGCTCAGCAGTGGCCGGATGAGATGCCTGAGGAACCGCCGCAGTCTCTCACCGAATAACCTTAATTTCTATTTTCTGGCCATCTTCCACGCCCCTGATTTGCCGCGCGAAATCAGCCAGCCACGACCTGAGTTCCAACGACGGAATGGCCCGAATAGATGGGCTTACGCACTCTTTGGCGACAAATGGCGGATATACAGAAAGGAGGGAACCGGGCATCAACACTCCGCCTTCTTCTTGGAATCGGCTGAGATATGAAAGCTGAAGAAACTCTATCGGGTCTGCTTCAACACATGCCAAGAATTCGATCCACGTTTTCTGCGTCACTTCGATTTCCCCGGTTTCCCCTTGGAGCCTCACCACGAGTAGGTCACGGAGGAGGTACTGATCGCCAAAACAGTCCTCTACGAGTGGAATGTCTGACTATCTCACCGCTGGGAAAAGCCGATGCAGAGCAAACTCACCCTCCCAGGCCGCCCTGATCGAATGCCAAGCAGGACGGAGGCATGCGCCACGAACATGAAACCCGCCTCCTGCCGCAATAAAGCCGTTCTTGCTCTGCAATGCGCTTGAGATCTCTTGTGGAAGGCGAGCCAGAAATTCAGTGTCATCAATCGCTGGACCGAGATACGAAGCTTTCACACTGCGAATTGTACGCGCGTTCCCGCCCGTCGGCTCGCTGATTGCCGAACCAATTTTCAAAAGACGCTCTTCATCTTGGCTTTGCCACCAACTGCGCCAAGGGAAATCCCACCTGCCGAATCGCATCCACCCTAGTACACTGAATAGTTCCCCAATTCCCGCGCAATTATGCAGGAGGCTTTGCAAAAATGGCATCGGTAACTCTCCCAGCAGTTCCATCCGAGTCGCGGCCGGGCCGCTTTGGCGTCTATGGCGGCCGTTATGTGCCGGAGACGCTGATGGCGGCGCTGGTTGAGCTTGAGCACGAATACGACATTGCCAAGAACGATGCAGCTTTTCAGTCCGAACTTGCCAACCTCCTCAAGGATTTCGCCGGGCGCCCAACGCCGCTCTATTTCGCCAAACGGCTCACTGAGCAGTTAGGCGGCGCGAAGATTTACCTTAAGCGCGAAGACCTGCTGCATACTGGCGCGCACAAGATCAACAACGCCCTGGGCCAGGGCCTGCTGGCTAAGCGGATGGGCAAGAAGCGCATCATCGCTGAGACGGGCGCGGGTCAGCACGGCGTCGCGACGGCAACAGTCTGCGCGCTGCTTGGCCTGGAATGCGTCATCTACATGGGCGATGTGGACATGGCGCGACAGGAATTGAACGTGATTCGTATGCGCCTGCTTGGAGCGGAGGTCCGCGGCGTTTCCGCGGGATCGAAGACGCTGAAAGACGCCATCAGCGAGGCCATGCGCGATTGGGTCACCAATGTCAGGACTACGTATTACCTGTTGGGCAGCGCACTGGGAGCGCATCCTTATCCAACCATGGTGCGCGATTTCCATCGCTGCATAAGCATTGAAATGAAGGAGCAAATCCTCGAAAAGGAAGGCCGGCTGCCGACCGCGGTCATTGCGTGTGTTGGTGGAGGCTCAAACGCCATTGGCGCCTTCTACGAGTTCATTCCCGATCGTCAGGTGCGCTTGATCGGCGTCGAGGCTGGGGGCCGCGGTCCCGCGCTGGGCGACCATGCAGCTCGTTTTAGCGGAGGATCGCCCGGGGTTTTGCAGGGGACGTTTTCTTACGTGCTGCAGGATGAAGATGGGCAGATAGCTCTCACGCATTCTGTGTCGGCGGGGTTGGATTACGCGTCGATCGGCCCCGAACACGCAGCCCTTCACGATTCCGGTCGCGCAGAATATGTCTCGCAGGATGATACGGGCGCGCTCGATGCGGTGGTGCGGTTGGCGCGGACCGAGGGGATTTTGCCGGCTCTCGAGAGCGCGCACGCGGTGGCCGAGGCCCTGAAGCTTGCTCCGACGCTGGCGGCCCATGACATACTGGTGGTGAACCTCTCTGGACGCGGCGACAAGGATATGGGCATCCTGGCGCATGAGTTGAAGATTCAGGGAGTGTAAATTCCAATGGCGATTGCTTTCGACCACAAACCCGGACTGGTCGTGTATCTGACGGCCGGAGACCCAAGCCTCGATGCCACCAGGGCCATCGCGCTTGCGGCCATCGATGCCGGTGCAGCGGTGATCGAGTTGGGCGTACCCTTCAGCGATCCTCTGGCCGACGGTCCGGTGATTCAACGAGCGAGCGAGCGCGCTGTGGCCCGTGGAACACGACTTAAAGATGTTTTGGCGCTTGCCAGCGAGATTCGTTCGGCAAGGTCTGCGGCTGGCCTGGTCATCTTCAGTTATCTGAACCCGATTTTGCGTTACGGCCTGCACAAGTTTGCGAATGAAGCCGCGGCTGCTGGAGCCGACGGAGTTCTCGTCACAGACTTGGTCGTAGAAGAAGCGGGCGAATACCTGACGGAGATGGAGCGCGTCAAGCTGTCGCCGATTTTTCTGGCCGCGCCCACCAGTCCCGACGAGCGCCTCCAGGCTATCACGGCCAACTCAAAGGGCTTCGTATACGCTATCTCTCGCGTAGGAGTTACCAGCGCACAAGCCACCCTCTCCAGTGATGCCGCAGCATTGGTAGCCCGTATTCGCCGATGGACATCGCTGCCGGTAGCCGTGGGGTTCGGCATCTCCAACGCGCAACATGTCGCCCAGGTGGCAGAGTTCGCGGATGCCGCGGTAATCGGCAGCGCCATTGTGGAGTTGATCGAGCGCTCCACTGCGGAGACAGCGCCTGCGGAAGTGGCCCGATTTATCAAGGGCCTGCATCTGCCTGAGGCAGCGCTGGCCCGGTAAACAGATACCCCCGCAGGCGGCCCGTCAGTCGACCAGACCGCATGAATAGAACCAACTCCTGCTCCGGCGCGACTGGAACAGTCCTCAGAACAAAGGGGGCCAAGATCCGGGAAGCAAAACATTGGAGCCGCATCACGAGGACGGAATGACGCTGGAAGAATTGCGAAACCAAATCGATGCTCTGGACCGCCAACTGGTGGAGTTGCTGAGCGAGCGGGCACGCGCCGCGCAGATGATCGGTCACCTGAAAGCCGCCACGCAGTTGCCGGTGTATGAGCCGGCACGCGAGAAGGTGATCTACTCCAACGTGCGCGCGCACAACAATGGCCCGTTGCCGGACATTGAATTGACGCACATCTACGAGCGCATTATCGACGTGATGCGTGCCCTGCAGAGAGACGAGTTGGCATCGGAGAGGAACGCTCAGGCTCATCAGCCGGGCCACGGAACTGGCGCATCGGACGCCGAGACAGGGAACAAGCAATGATCGTAGCAATGCAGGAAAAGGCCACCGAAGAACAGATAGACGCCGTGATTGAAGCGATGGCGGAATCGGGAGTCGACGTTCATCGGACAACGGGAGCAACCCAGACAATTCTGGCGGCGGTTGGATCCACCGCGAGTTTGGATCTCAGCAAATTCGAAGTATTTCCGGGTGTTCTTCACGTACACCGCATCAGCTCGCCCTACAAACTGGCCGGCCGCGCGTTTCGTCCCGAAGGGACGGCGGTGGAGTTTGCCAACGGCGCCAAAATCGGTGGCGAACAGGTTGCCATCATCGCCGGCCCGTGCGCCATTGAAACCCGCGAACAGATTTTTGCGATCGCCGCATGCGTGAGAGCTGTGGGCGGTGGCTTTTTGCGCGGAGGAGCCTTCAAGCCGCGCAGCTCGCCCTATGCATTTCAGGGTCTCGGCATTCCTGGCCTGCAATTGATGCACGAGGCAGCCCAGGAGCATGGCCTGCTCACTGTAAGCGAGGTCATGGAGATTTCGCAGATCGATGCCATGCTGCCGTATGTCGATTGCTTCCAGGTGGGCGCGCGCAACATGCAGAACTTCAACCTGCTGCGAGAACTGGGCCAGGTGCGCAAGCCGATTCTGCTGAAGCGCGGCATTGCTGCCACGATCGAAGAGCTTCTGTTGTCCAGCGAGTACATTCTTTCTGGCGGTAACTACGACGTAATTCTCTGCGAGCGCGGCATCCGCACTTATGAAACCGCAACGCGCAACACCATGGATATTTCAGCAATTCCGGTGGTGAAAAAGCTGTCGCACCTGCCTATTGTTGGCGATCCCTCGCACGGCACAGGCCGCCGCGACATGGTGCCCGCAATGTCCAAGGCAGCTGTGGCAGCGGGCGCAGACGGACTGCTGATCGAGATTCACCCTAATGCAGACAAGGCAGCATCCGACGCGGCGCAGACACTCTATCTCGATCAATTCGAGAAACTGGTCGGCGAGCTAAGGGTGATTGCAACGGCGGTGGGACGGGCACTCTAATATGGACCATCAACATCATTGCGAGAATTCAGATTGAGAACTCAAAAAGATGAATTCTGGAGTTGGTTCGGCGAAAACTGCGACGTGATTGCCGCAGATGTTGGGAATCAGTCGTTGGTGCGGGAGCTTGATCGCATGGTCCTGAATCTCGCGCCGGGACTTTCATGGGAGATCGGACCGGGCTTATCGAAGCCCTGGCAATTTGTGATCTCCCCGAGCTTGGATCGAGGCCTCCAAGTTATTGCAAAAACGGTTGTTGCAAGTGCGCCAAATCTCGAAAGTTGGGAGTTTTTTTCGGCAAGGCAGGCAAAGGATTGGGACTATCGCATTAAATTCCAGCGCGAGAATGATGGCGGTGAGTTAGCCATAAACGCAAAGAATTGGACCTTTGTTCTACTGCGTTACCCTGACGGATTCCGAGAAATATTATTGAAGGGGCGAGAATCTTCCGTCCTAAGCGAAGAAGATAGTCGAATGGCCTGCTCCGTCGTCCTCGAGAGCATCTTGGGAGAGGATGCGCTTCTGGATTCGGTTGACCAATTTGAACTCGTAGCGGAACTTGAATCCCGATTTGAAGAGGGAGAAAGACCAATACAGGAACTTCGCGCAGCGGTAATGGGAAGAGAATTCTGACATGATCGAGCGCATCGCCATTCTGGGCACGGGCCTGCTGGGTACATCGGCGGGCCTGGCGCTGCGCGCGGCAGGATTTCGCGGGTCCATCACCGGCTGGAATCGTAGCGAGGAAGGCGGGCAGGCTGCGCTCGCGATGGGCGCCGTTGACGCATTGTCCTTCGATCCATTGCAGGCAGCGCGGGAAAGCCAGATGGTGCTGCTGGCGGTTCCCATATACGCAACCCTCGATTGGATGGAGCAGCTTTCGCCCGTACTCGGTTCGGAGCATCTGGTCACCGATGTAGGCAGCACCAAGGCGCAGATCACCGCCGCTGCGGGACGCCTCTTCAACACCCCGGAACGTGCGGCATTTCTACCCGGCCATCCCATGGCAGGCAAGGAACGGGGCGGTGCAGCGCTTGGAGACGCAGACCTTTTTCGCGGTGCGGTATGGCTCTTCACCGACGATCCATCCTGGCGGCGCTCACCTGCTTCGGCGGCACTAGTCAAGGACTGGCGCGAATTGGTTGAGGCCATGGGCTCCAAGACGCTCGATCTCGACGCCGCGCGCCACGATGAACTGGTTGGCTGGGTCAGCCACCTTCCGCAGTTTGTGGCCACGGCCCTGAGCGCACTCCTTGAAGAAGAAGTCGGCGACGCTCCCGAGCTCAAAGACGTGGGTGGACGCGCTCTGCGCGAGATGACGCGGCTGGGAGCGAGTCCCTACTCCATGTGGCGCGACATTGCCTACACCAACACCGAGGCCGTGCAAGCAGCGCTGCACGCGCTCGAGCAGCGCTTGGCCCACCTCCGCGAGAATCTGCGCACTCCCGAGTTGCGCGACGAGTTTGAGCAGGCCAACCGGTTCCGCCGCGATCAGTAGCGGACTTGGCTCCCTGCTTATTACGCCGCAACCGCAGGCACCACCACCTTTTGCGCGGTCGACATAGACGACGCATCCGGCAATCGACAGAATGCCTCCCAGCCCGCACTCCACCCCATCCAAACCGATGCCAGAGGACGCTTCCAGCGTACGAACCGACTGACCAGGCTCAGAATGGGACGGGAGCGAAGCCATTTCAATCTGCTCAAAATTATCAAACGACAGGGCTTTTCGCTCTAAAATGGGATGAGCGCAGCAACGGCGCGATGTTGAGGTTGTGCGGCTATTTTTCGATGGCAGCGTTGCTGCGAAGGTATGGGAACTCGGGCGCAATCCTGTCCGTATATTCGAATGGGCCTGTTTGGCCTGTGAGGCGGTAGGGCGATGGCGAAGTTTTTGCTGTGGTGCATTCTGTTTGTGTTGTGCTGGCCGCTGGCGCTCATGGCGCTGGTGCTTTATCCCATAGTCTGGCTGCTGTTGCTTCCTTTCCGTGTGGTCGGAATCGCTGTCGGAGGAGCTCTGGAGCTGGTCAGCGCGATTATTATGCTGCCGGTGCGGGTACTGCGGACGATTTGATTCGAGCGGCAGATATAGGTCATTAGAAATCTCTGGATATTCGTGTGTGCGCCGATGAACTGGGTGAGGCGCCTCTCATGAATCGAAACCTGACAATTTGCGCTTGTTTGTCATTCGGCCTGCTGGGCGGATCTGTGTGCCGTGCCGACGAGGTCTTCCCTGTCGTGCACAACGAGCCGATTGCGGTGCGGGTTTTGAATGGGAAAGATGGCCATCCGCAGGCGCAGACACGTGTGGTGCTGACCGCTGGCTATGACCGGCGCGACCTGCGACTGGCGCAGTGGCGTGAAGAAGTATTGACCGACAGCGCTGGAATGGTGCAGCTTTCGAATGCCTTGCGGAATCTGCCGTTGCTGCAGGTCGAAGTGCCGAATCGGCACGGATGCGCTCCCGGAGCGGAGACGATGGCTCTGAGCGTGGAGCGGATTCGAGGAAGCGGGATGACCGGCGCGAACCGGTGTGGTACGGCTGTGGTCGAGAACGCTCCGGGAGTATTTACCGTATTTGTGAAGGGGAAGAAGGGCGGTTCCAAGGCGCTCCTGGTCGCTGATTCATCCGCGACTGTCTCCAACCCGCCTCTTCTGGCTGCGGGTTCTGTTGCGGGGATTCGGGCTGTGGCTGTCGCGGGTTCCACGACCTCTTACACGGTCTCTTCTGACGGCGATTCCTACGAAAAAAACACGTCCGAAGCGGAAATACCGGCGCCAAGTGTTCATGTGCATGAATCGGAAAATGCGGCTGGTCATGAGCCGGCTGATGGCGCTGCCGATGCAGAGGAAGACCGGCAAGATCCATTTCTTCAATTCTCAATCGGCCCCCTCGGTACGGACACTCCGCCGAGTGCCGGGTCTGCACCGCCAGTCGGACAACGGGCTTCACGCCGACCTGACTCCACGGCCCCAGCGAAACCGCTGCATAAATCGACGCCGGCCGAAGCGACACACACGGGTCATTCTTCACCGGCTTCCGCGAAGACGACAGGCCCATCAGGCCCTCCTATGGACACCGCGGCAGTTGCATCGGCCCGTGCGAATAAGCCCTTGCCCTCTATCAAGGATGCGGATGAACGTCCGGATCGATCCAGAGTTCATGGCAGGACTTCGCCGTCCCATTTGGTTCGCCTCGCGTCAACCTCCGGGCCAACATCTGGGCGAGCAGCAATAGCGGGGCAAGCTTCGTCCGATGATTCCGCGGCTGGCATGGGCCGAGTCGCGGCGGCCGCTGTCCGACTCACCGAAGCACAGGCGAATCCTGCCGAGCGCATGCCGCCCACAGCAGACAACCCTGAGCGCCCACAGAACCGCGCGTCCTCGACGGCAGTCAACGCTGTTCCCGAGCCTTCTGCCGCTCAGACATATGGGGCGGTGCTTGCCGCAGTGCGGGCTGCGGCCTCCGCACCATTTGCTCCCATGCCGCAGATTCTCGCCGCGCCTCAGCTTCCCCGTGATTCAAATTCGACTTCAACTCCTTTGCATTTCCGGGTGCGCCCTGCTGCCACTCGGTCGGCTCCGGTGCAAGCGCCTACGCAGACGCCTGCCGAAGAAGATCTGAATTCTTTATGTGAGCCGGGATGACGGCACAGGCGCGCTTGCGGGCCCTCCTTGCGGGGACGGGGCTAACTGCGTTAGCGTGAGCGCTATGGCTGGTGTTTCTCTGGTTTTGGAAAGCAAGGTCGCGCTGATTACCGGTGGGTCGCGGGGGATTGGTGCGGAAACGGTGCGGATGTTCGTGGAAGCTGGGGCGCGGGTGGCGTTCAGCTATGAGAAGGCACGGCAGCGGGCAGAGGCGCTGGTGGCGGAATGCGGGGGAAGGGAGCGGTGCCTGGCGATCCAACAGGGGTTGACGACGCCGGAGGATGGGCGGGCGCTAGTGGCGGCAGCCGTCGAGGCGTTTGGAAGGCTGGATATCCTGGTCGCCAACCATGGAATCTGGGAAGCCAAAGATGCCTCGATTGCCGAGATGAAAGATGCGCAGTGGCGGCGGACGCTGGGGATCAACCTGGACTCGGTATTTGGACTCGTGCAAGCGTCGGTAGCGCACATGGAGCGGCAGGGACGTGTTCTTGATGGCTTGGCGGGGCATATTGTGCTGATCAGTTCGACAGCCGGGCAGCGAGGTGAAGCATACCACGCGGACTACGCCGTGACCAAAGGGGCCCTGATCAGTCTGACAAAGAGCCTGTCGAGCGAGTTGGCTTCGAAGGGAATCCGTGTGAACTGCGTAGCGCCGGGATGGGTGGCTACGGAGATGTCGGCGGCCGCCCTGGGAGATGCAGCGGTGGGGTCGAAGATATTGCAGGGTATTCCGGTGGGACGGGCAGCGAGTGTGCGGGAGATCGCAGGGCCCGTGTTGTTCTTGTGCACACCATTGGCGGGATTCATCTCCGGCGAGATTTTGAATGTGAATGGTGGAGCGGTGCTGGTGGGGTAATTAGGGACTAGGGACTAGGGACTAGGGACAAATGCTTTAGGGGTGGAGACCAGGGAGAGGGCAGGGATGCGGAGAATTTGGGCGGCGGTGGGGCTGATTTTAGTGCTGCTGGCTTGGGCGGATGGAGTGCACGCGCAATCAGCGGCGCCGCAAACCGGTGCGCAAACGGGGGACGATTCAGCCGCGAAGAATGCGAAGCAGGCGAAGGGGGTGCTGGACGCGATGGTTCAGGCGCTGGGCGGGCAGGCCTGGCTGAATATGAAGAACGTGGAGCGCGAGGGGCAGGTGGCGGCGTTCTTCCATGGAAACCCGGACGTGGGAACCACAATGTACTTCGAGTATCACCAGGCCCCGGATCACGACCGAATCGAGTTCACCAAGCATCGGGATGTGGTGCAGCTTTATGTTGGGCGAACCGGCGAGGAAGTGACCTACAAAGGTAAGGCTGCCCTGCCCCAGGATCAGGTGGACGATTATCTGCGCCGACGCGACCATTCCATCGAAACGGTGGTGAAGACCTGGATGAACGATCCGAGGACGATTCTGATCTACGAGGGGCAGCGGCTGGCGGAGCGGCACCTGGCGGACCAGGTGACGCTGATCTCGGCGGATAACGATTCCGTGACCATCGAGACGGACACGCAGACGCATCTGCCGCTGAGGCGGACGTTCCAGTGGCGCGATCCTTTGTACAAGGACAAGAACACCGACGCGGAGGAGTACGACGACTACCACGTAATGGAGGGATTTCCGACGGCGTTCACGATTTCCCGGTATAAGAACGACGACGAGATTCGTCAGTACTACCTGGTTCACGTGAAATACAACCAGGAGCTTCCTGCGGATTTCTGGAGCGTTGACGCGGCGGAGAAGCGGATCAGAAAGTAAAACGGCCTCAAGGAAGATTTCGCCTTCTCTTTTCTCAGGTAACCACATAGTAACAAGTACCTTTCATGAGGCTTAATCTGGAACCTATACAAGTTATCGAGGCGAAAGGCCGAGGGGAATCCTTTCGAGTTGCCGTACAACTTAAGTGGTAGACGGATAGATTGTTATTCACTTGCATTGAAGGCATGAACTGGATAGAAACTACGTGACTTGCAGCCATTTCCCCGCACCTTGGCGCGAGAGCCTTTAGACGATTTCAACAAGAACTCACCGCTGCTTTCTCGCATCTAAGTACCTAGATGATCGTTACCTGCGTGCAATGCGGTGTACCTACCAGACAGGTTAAGTTCCTGCGCACCGCAATGCAAGAGATTCCCGGGACGCGCTGTGCGAACTTCACGAGCGCGAGAGCCTTCGCACTGCGATTGAAAGGGCTGAGAGCTTGAGTCACTTCCAGGTACCCGCGTTGGAAAACGAGCTGGATCAACAGATCCTGCGGTATAGCCAGCGATACGATATTCAAACCGGGCTTCTCAACTTCCAGGCGACGCAGGATGCGCTTGCAGCGATGCTGCGGAATCGTGCGGATGGCCGTGAGGTGGCGCTGCTCTGGATCGATCTTGTGAACCTGCGGAAGGAGTTTTCGCTGTGGGGATGGACGGGAGCGGAGGCAATGGCACGGAGGGTGGCGGGGACGCTACGTTCGGCGCTGGACGCGAATAGCCTGCTGGGGCGCGTGGGCGGGCGGAGCTTTTTGGTGGCCATGGTGGCTGGAAAGCACGACAAGGCCGGGCGTAGGCGGATTCAGGCGGTGTTTGATGCTCTGACGCCGGTTCGAAGCCGGAGTGTGGAGACACGGCTGGAGGTGGCGGCCGGGGTGGCGTTCTTCCCGGTGGACACGGAGTCGATGGAGGACCTGGTGCGGTTTGCCAGTTTGGCGGCGATGCGGGCGGAACGCCTGAAGAGCCAGATAGTGGTTCCGTTTCACGAGGGCATGAACGAACTGGTCTTGCGCGACCACTTACTTGAAGTGGAGATGCGCAAAGGGCTGGAGCAGGGCCAGTTCTCGCTCGAATACCAGGCAAAGGTGGGTCTGGCGGCGGGAGAGATTCTTGGCGCGGAAGCGCTGCTTCGCTGGAAGCATCCCCAGTGGGGCGATGTGACGCCGGGGGAGTTTATACCGATTGCGGAAAGGTCGGATTTGATTCAGCGCTTGTTCGATTTTGCGTTGCGCACAGCTCTGGAGCAGGTGCAGCGCTGGCACAATATGGGGCTTCACGTGCCCGTGATGGCGGTGAATGCATCGGCGGCCAACATGCGCACGGACGACTTTGCGCGGTCGGTGCGAACGATTATGTCTGAGTTCCCTGCCGGGTCGACGGAACTGGAGCTGGAGATGACGGAATCTCTGGCGTTTGAAGATGAAGAACTATTCAACGTGCGGATGCAGGAGTTGAAGTCAATTGGCGTGCGGATTGCGATTGACGATTTCGGTACGCGGTATACAGGTTTCAACGTGTTGAAGCATCTGCCTCTGGATACGATGAAGATTGACCAGTGTTTTATCCGCGGGATCGACCGGTCGGCGGGGATGCGATCGCTTTGCCAGACAATTGTCGCCATGGCGCGGCAGTTGAAGCTGCATACAGTGGCTGAGGGGATTGAAGAGCCGGGCGAGCTGGAAGCGATGCGCGCGATTGGCTGCGATGCGGGTCAGGGCTACTTGTTTCAGAGGCCGGGCCCGGCGGATGAGTTTGAGCAGTTTCTGCGCGAATGGCCGTATCGCAAGCAAGGTTTTGGATTTGACGATGAAACGTTGACGCGGGATGTTCGTCCGTTGCGCGATATCGCATAGCGACCTTCCAAAGACCAGGCCGCCCGCGGCTTGTTTATAATCCAGACGAGCATGAAGCGGCCCTGCGAAGCTGCGCAGTTATATGCCCGTTTGCTGTCTGGAGCTAGAGAATGACCTTCAACATTCAGGAGATCATGGATTTCCTGCCGCACCGCTATCCCTTTTTGCTGATCGACCGGATTATTGAGTTTGAATCCACCAAGCGGTTGGTGGCGATCAAGAATGTCACCATCAACGAGCCTTTTTTTCAGGGGCATTTCCCCGGCTACCCAATCATGCCCGGAGTGCTGGTGGTGGAAGCGATGGCGCAGGCCGGCGGCATGATCATGATGGCGGAGATTCCCGATCGCGCAAAAAAGCTGGTGGTGTTTACGGGGATTGAGCGGGCGAAGTTTCGGCGTCCTGTGACCCCCGGAGACCAGTTGCGGATTGAAGTGGAAGTGCTCTCGTTCCGGACACGGGCAGGTCGCATTGAAGGCAAGGCGCTGGTGAACGGAAAGTTGGCCTGCGAGGCAACGCTGACGTGCCAGGTGGTGCCGCGGGTGCGTGAGGCGCGACCGCCCTCACCAGACCCGGAACCAGGGGCAGCAGAGTGAGCATTCATCCCAGTGCGGTGATTGCTGCGGGAGCGGTAGTTCCGGATTCCTGCACCGTTGGGCCGTTTTCGACAATTGGGCCGGAGGTAGTGCTGGGCGAAAGCTGCATTCTGATTTCGCACGTTGTGCTCGACGGGCGAACTCGGATTGGAGCAGCGAACATTTTTCATCCGTTCTGCGCTGTGGGGGTTGCGCCGCAGGATCTGAAGTACAAGGGGGAGCCCACGCTGACTGAGATTGGTGACAGCAACACCATTCGGGAAAATGTGACGATCAGCCGCGGAACGGTCGGCGGCGGAGGCATCACGCGGATCGGTTCAGATAACCTCCTGATGGCCAGCGCGCACATTGGGCACGACAGCCGCGTGGGGAGCCATTGCATCCTGGCCAATGCGGCTACGCTCGCGGGGCACGTAGTGATCGAGGACTTCGCGACTGTGGGGGCGTTCAGCCCCGTGCATCAGCATTGCACGGTGGGCAAGTATGCGTTCATTGGCGGCGGCACGATTGTTACGCAGGATGTGCTTCCGTTTTCGAAGACCTCGGCGCGGCGGGAGAACAAGGCATTCGGGGTAAACAGCGTTGGCCTGGAGCGGCGGGGATTCAGTGCGGAACGGATCAGGTCGCTGCAAAAGGCGTTCCGGCTGCTGTTGGTTTCCAAGCTGAACACGACGCAAGCTCTGGAGAGGATGCGCGAGCTGGAAGGCGAGGACGTCGCGCTGCTGGTAGGCTTCATTGAGCGCAGCGAACGCGGGGTTATCAAGTAGAGGGACGGCTGATGTCCGAATCGAAAATTCCAGCAATCATTGTTCGCCTTTATTCCCTGGTCGATGAGCTGGAGGCCCTTTTCCCCGAGAGGAAATTCACCTTGGACGGTCATCTTGTGGGCAGCATCGGCGAAGTAGCCGCAAAGTATTTTTATAACCTCAATTTGCTTTCAATATCGAGCGCAAGCTCGGACGCGACGACTCTTGACGAACCTAGCCAGACAGTCCAGATCAAGTTGACTGCCGGTAATTCGGTCAGTCTTGCGGAGTATGAAAGCCACCCCAACCTTTTGATCGTTTTAAGGATAGATCGCAAGCTCGGCTTCGATGAGGTCTACAACGGTCCCTACCCTATTGCTCTCTTAGCTTCGAAAAAGGTCACAAAGCGCCAAGTGAGGACGCTCTCCGTGCAGCAATTGCGCGCTTGCCAGTCAAATACCAAAAGAAGTCTGGATGATCAAGGCAGGATTGCCATATTGAACGCCGGATTCGCCGAGAGGGCCAAGTGAAACTCGGCCTCATAGCCGGCAACGGGCGGTTTCCGTTCCTTTTGCTTGACGCGGCGCGGGCGCAGGGGTTCTCCGTGACCGTGGCGGCTATCCGCGAAGAGACTGATCCGGAGATCAATCACCGGGCAGCCTGCGATGAGCGCATCACGGTGTATTGGCTTTCACTGGGGGAGCTATCGCGGCTGATCGAGGTCTTCCACAAGGAAGGCGTTCGAGCCGCGGTGATGGCGGGCCAGGTGAAGCACAAGCAGATTTTTTCCAGCATCCGGCCGGACTGGCGGTTGGCGAAGCTGATCTTGAATCTGCGGACGCGGAATACGGATATGCTGCTGGGAGCGGTGGCGAAGGTGCTCGGAGACGAAGGGATTGAGCTGATCAGTTCGACTGCGTTTCTGGAGCCGCTGCTGGCCGGCGAGGGCGTTTTGACGGCGCGCGGGCCGGACGAGGAAGAGCGCAAGAATATCGAGTATGGGCTGGGCGTGGCGCGTGCGGTGTCCGGTTTCGACATTGGGCAGACGGTGGTAGTGGCAGCGCAGGCTTGCGTGGCTGTGGAGGCTATGGAAGGCACGGATGCGGCGATTGAACGGGCTGGAGCGTTGATGGCGACGCTGGACGAGGGAGACGCTTCGACGCTCGAACGCCGGCTGACCGTTGTAAAGGTAGCGAAACCCAAGCAGGACATGCGCTTCGATGTGCCGGTGATCGGGATGCGGACTGTGGAGACGATGATAAAGGCTGGGGCGAGCTGCCTTTCCGTGGAGGCGGGCCGGACGCTGCTGTTCGATCGCGAGGCGCTGCTGGAGCGGGCTAGTGCCGCTGGGATTGCCATTGTGGGGTCGTTGCGCGCAAACTGAATTCTGAAAGAATTCGGGACGAAGTTTGCGAGTCCCGATCCAGTGCTTCCTCGTCCAATCCCCAGGAGGTCCCCATGAGAAAACCCCTATTTTTCGTTCTGGCCGCGGCTCTTGCGCTTGCCGTTGCTTATGTCACAGTTCATGCAGCCGATGAGCCAATGCCCGCTGTGGGCCAGGTTGCGCCCACCTTCACACTGCCCTCGCAGGATGGCTCGCAGATTTCACTGGACAGCTTCAAAGGCAAGTGGGTGGTTCTTTATTTCTATCCCAAGGATATGACGCCCGGCTGCACTATTGAAGCGCACAACTTCCAGCGCGACCTGGCGCAGTTTGAGGCCAAAAATGCGGTCATTGTGGGCGTAAGCGTTGACAACCCCGACAGCCATAAACAGTTCTGCACCAAGGAAGGTCTGACCTTCCGGCTGCTGGCCGATCCGGAGCACGCGGTGGTGGACCAGTATGGCTCGCTGGGCAATTTCGGTCCGATGAAGATTGCGATGCGGAATACATTCCTGATCGATCCGCAGGGCAAAATTGCCAAAGTATGGACCAAGGTTGATCCTAAGGTTCATTCGGGCGAGGTGCTGGCAGCTATTCCGGCTAGCTAGAAGTTCTGTACGGAGAATTTACAAGGGCCTCGCATTGCGGGGCCTTTGTTGTCTTACGGAGCCCAGGCATTCAACTGACGGAGGATGGGATGGCGACGCAATTGGCGGAGGAATTTCGCAGGGAGCTGGGAGTGCTGCAGGCAATGCTGCTGGGTTTGGATCCGGGGTTGGCCGACACACCCTGGCGCGTCGGCGGATGGACGCGCAAGCAGATTGTAGGGCACCTGCTGGACTCTGCGACGAACAACCGGCAGCGGTTTGTGCGGGCGAGCGCGGATGGGCGGTATGTGGGGCCCTGGTACGCGCAGGACGCATGGGTGGCGGCGCATGGCTACGCGGAGCAAGGCTGGGAGACTCTGTTGCGCTGGTGGCAGGCGGAACATGAGATTCTGGCGGCGGTGGTGGATCGGATACCCGAAGAGCGGCTGGGGGCGGAATGCGTTGTGGGGGACAATGGGCCGGTTATGCTGCGGTTCCTGATTGAGGATTATCTGGAGCATCAGCGGTGGCATTTTTCGCAGCTAATGGGTGGTGCGGCTAGCAGTTGACTTCGCCACGAGCAAGGAATTAGCGTTGATTTCAGCGCACGGGGCGCATCCAGTCCGCGGAAAGGGCCAAGCCCACCCTGTAGCAGTCGGACACCTACAATCTGACGAATCTTCTTTCTGCCTGCGGTGCGGACACAGGCCTCGAACGGAAAGGAGATTTCCATGTCAAGGCAACTTCCGCCGCGTCCCAGTCTCGAACAACTCAGGAAACAGGCCAAGTCCCTGTTGAAGCGCCAGCAGGCATCGGATTCCGAGGGTTTGACCCGCATTCGCGAGAGCCATCCGCGCTGGAGAAACCTGCTTGAAGACCAGATCGCGGCGGCCCCGTTTACGCTCGCGGATGCGCAACTGGTGATTGCAAGCGAATATGGATTCGCGTCCTGGCCCAGACTGCATTCTCACATCAAGACTCTCGAAGCAGCCAGTGCGACCGCAGGGGCGATTGCGTCTTTGCGGGATGCCGCTGGAAAAGGAGATGTCGTGCGACTGAATGCGCTTCTCGATGCGCATCCGGAGCTGATTGACGAGCGCGGCGGCGAGGGCGTGAGGACGCCGCTGCACCAGGCCGTCTTTGGCAACAGCGAAGCGGCAGTCAGGCTGCTGCTCGAGCGCGGCGCCAATCCTAACATCCGCTGCGAAGGCGACAACGCCTACCCGCTCCACTTCGCCGTCGAAAAGAACCGCGTTCCCATAACCCATCTCCTTGTCGAGCATGGCGCGGACACTGTCGGTGAGGGCGACTACCACGAGCTGGGCGTTATCGGCTGGGCTACCGCCTGGGGCGGGCATTTCAAGGCGGACCCCGAGACTGTGGCTTATTTGCTTGCTCACGGCGCGCGCCACAACATCTTTTCAGCTGTCTCCATGGGGGATGTCGAATCCATTCGCAGCCTCATAGCCCGACAGCCCGAGGACCTGGAACGCCGCATGAACGGAACGATCATGAGGTTCATGCCGCTGCATCTCGCCGTGGTCAAACGTCAGCCCGCAGCGGCGCGGGCACTGCTTGAGCTGGGTGCGAACGTTGAGTGCCTGGACGAAGCCTCCTTCACGCCGCTCGATCATGCCGCGCTCATTGGCGCATCTGACATGGTCTCAATTCTTATCGACGCCGGCGCCCAGTTGCGTCTGCCCGCCGCGGCGGCCCTCGGTCGCGATGCCGATGTGGCACGCTTGGTGCTTCGCGATCCCAATGCTCTGAAGCCGGAGGGCCGCTGGGGCCGCCTGATCCTCCGTGCCAGCGAGCACGGCTCCGGGGAGATGGTCGAAACGCTCCTCCGCAACGGCGCCTCCGTCAACATGCGCGACAACCCTAAAACGTCTATCGACAACACCGCCGGCTATACACCGTTGCACGCCGCTGCTTGGAATGGCAATCTCAGCGTGATTCCCGTTCTGCTGCGTTATGGCGCCGACGTGCGCGCCCGCGAAGAGAAGTATCACGGAACTCCGGCCGGATGGGCCGACTACGCCGGTCACAAGGAGGCCCGCGATCTCATACTGCGCGGACCGATCGACATCATAGAGGCGATCCAATACGACCTGATCGATCGTGTGCAATCGATTCTCGAAGAAGATCCGGCTTCTCTTAAGCGGACCTTCCGCGACTACGGGCTGTTTCCCTGGGATGCTGAGGCGTGGCACACTCCTCTGGCCTACGCAGCTACGCGCGGCCGTGAAGAGATCGTTCGGCTGCTGATTGAGCGCGGCGCGGATCGTACGTTGCAGTCGCCCGAAGGCGAGACGCTTAACGAGATCGTGCGGAAGGCCGGACATCGAGAGATCGCGCTGATTCTTGACGAAGCAGCGCGAAGAGACGGAGCCAGGTGAACCAGCAAGCGGATCGTTGAAAGAAGAATCCAGACGCAGAAAAGCCCGCCGTAGCGGGCTCTTTTGCTTGCCTTGAATTACCGTTGCCGAACTTACTTGGTTGCCTTTTTTGCAGAGGCTTTCTTGGCGACTGCCTTTTTGGCGGGGGCCTTCTTGGCCACTGCCTTCTTTGCAGGAGCTTTCTTTGCCGCTGCCTTCTTTGCCGGAGCCTTTTTGGCAACTGCTTTCTTCGCTGCCTTCTTGGCGGGCGCCTTCTTTGCTGCTTTTTTAACTGCCAACTTTGTACCTCTTTTAGTGGTTTTGCCAGCGCTCTTTTTCGCCGGAGCCTTTTTGGCTACGGCCTTTCCGCCCTTTGCGCCAGCGGGTTTTGCGGCGGACTTCTTAGCGGCCTTTTTGGCCACAACCTTTTTCGCAGCCTTCTTGGCCGGGGCTTTCTTTGCCGGGGCTTTCTTTGCCGGGGCCTTTTTGGCGGCTTTCTTAGCGGGAGCCTTCTTTGCGGCCTTCTTGGCTGGGGCCTTCTTTGCCGCGGGTTCTTCGACGATTAAGATCACGGCATCTTCGACGATACCTTCATCGTCGTCAGAGGAAGTGATCACGCTGGATGTTTCGACCTCTTCGTCTTCATCGTCGAAGTCTTCATCGTGATCGGGGTCCAATTCCTGCGGCTCCCCTGACGGGTCACCGTCACTCATCGCGTACATCTTGAAAACTTCTTCCATCCCATTGCCTCCAGCGGTTGGCCGCTGACGTTGAATTGGTTTGCCTCTTCGCGCAACGCACACGTGCACTACATGCGCGGAAGCGATTGTATAACTAGCTTGCACGCAAAAGCTATCAAAACACAAGTATGTAATGAGGTGCACACGGAGTTTTTGTTATTGAGAAGAGGGTTTTCTATGTGCCAATCGCTTGCCGGTGAATTTTTTATTCGCACTCGACGGTGCGTTTCTTGTTGTAGTTCCGGTGGAGGAAGACTTGTGAGAGCGGGTGCTGCGCGTTGCGGCAGAGGAGCCCTGTTTTTTAGATGCGGGCGCGGTGGTCTTATGCGCGGAACCCTTTGCCGGCGCGGCTTGCGGAGTTTTTTCGCTCGAGGGTGAAGCGACGACGCGACGATGGCTGCGCGATGAGCCAGATGCGCCGGCGGGCTCCGCTACATGGAGACGACGGCCGGGATCAACCTTGATGCCGGTGATCTTGTTCCAACTGCGTAACTGAGTAAGCGACACACCGAAGCGGTCGGCGATGGTCACTAACGTATCACCTCTGCGGACGGTGTAAAGCGCCATGTGCGCGGAGGCCGTGGCGACGGGGGCGACAGGAATAGCAAGGGCTTCGACGCCTTGAAGAGTGTCGGTTTCGCGGAGTTGATTGGCTTCGGCTAGTTCGGACTCGGACACATGGAACTCGTGCGCAACGGAGGCCAACGTGTCTTCTGTGCCCACGCGGTGGTAGCGCCAGGCATTGCGTTTGGACTCAGGGACTGTGGCGATGCGCTGCTCGAAGAGAGTGGCCGTGCCGGCGGGAAGATGAAGGTCAAAGGATGAATCAGGCGGCGTGATAGAGCGCAGAAGACTGGGGTTGAGGGCCGTTAGCTCATCGACAGGGGCGCCGACCACGTCGGAGACGAGGCGCAAGTCTACCGAGTAGTTGATGGTTACGGTGTCAGTGAGGACGGGGGGATCGAGGGTTACATCGTCAAAGCCGTACTGGGTGGGGTTGTTGGCGATGATGATGGCGGCGAGAATTTCGGGCACATAGTTCTGAGTTTCGGCGGGCAGCTCGTGGCGTTTGTACAGCTCCCAGTAATCGGCGTACCCGGTCTTCTGGACCTCACGCTGAATGTTGCCGGTGCCATGGTCATACGCGGCCATGGCCAGGTACCAGTCGCCGAGCTGGTCGTAGATGAACTTCATGTAGCGGGCGTAGGCGCGGGTGGATTTTTCCGGATCGAAGCGCTCGTCGACGTAGCTGTTGAAGGCCAGGCCGTAGGAGGGATCGTGCGGCATGAACTGCCACATGCCGCCGGCGTGCGACTTGGGATTCATCGCGCGCGGGTTGAAGCCGGACTCGGCGACAGCTAGGTAGATGAGATCCTGCGGGACGCCTTCCTCAGCCATGACGCGCTGAATCATGGCGCGATAGCGGCCGGCGCGCTGGAATGAGTGGAGCAGGGTGTTGTGGCCACGCTGGGTGTTGGCGAACAGGTTGATATAGGTGGCGACATAGTCGTTGACCACCAGGGGTAGATCGGACTTGGTTGTGGCCAATTCGGCCTTGGCCTTGGCGACAATGTTCGGGTCAACCTCGAAAGTGACATCGCTGGCGACATCGGCGGGCGTGGGTTCTTCCTTGGGGGCAAAGCCGTTGCCCTGTTTAAGGGCTTCCATCTCGAGAGCGTTGACGCCGTCGACGATGTGGTCGAACTCCTCCTGCAACTGGGAATCGGACTTGATGTCGATGCCGCTCAAGAGCATTAGGTCGACGGCGCGATCGAATTCGGCTTTGGCGTCGGCTAGTCTTCCCTTGCGATACGCGGCCTGGCCCTCGGCATAGGCCTGCTCGACCTGCTGGATGAGGAGACGCACGCGCTGCTGCTGGGCGGTGGGTTGAGGCAGCGACGGGGGCGAAGGCGCTTGTGAGGCCTGCTGTGGGGTGGGAAGCTGCGGCGCAGTGGCCTGCGGTTGCGAAGCGAGACTGCCACTCTGCGTGGGAGTGCATCCGGCCATTGAGATGGCCAGTAGAGAGATACCGATTAGACGATAGCGATATGGACTTATTTGCATGAGTGATCGCGCCTCGCGCGGCTCGTCCCAGACAGGGCCGGACCGCAAGAGACACTATGCCGATGATAAGCTATGACCTGGAGGCACTGCGCGGAGCAACGCGCGGAATGCCCCGTTTATCGACCCCCGCATGGACGCACGCTTCCTTAGAAACTTCGCAATTATCGCTCACATCGACCACGGCAAGTCGACGTTGAGCGACCGTCTTTTGGAATTGACTGGCTCAGTAACCGGCCGTGAGATGCAGGCGCAGATTCTGGACGATATGGATCTGGAGCGGGAGCGCGGCATCACGATCAAAGCCCATGCCGTGCGCATGATGTACAAAGCGCAGGACGGGAACACTTACCAGTTGAACCTGATCGATACGCCGGGACACGTGGACTTCAGCTACGAAGTTTCGCGCTCGCTGGCTTCGTGCGAGGGCGCGCTGCTGGTGGTGGACGCGAGCCAGGGCGTGGAAGCGCAGACGCTGGCGAATGCATACCTGGCGATTAACCATGGCCTGGAAATAATTCCGGTGATCAACAAGATCGATCTGCCTTCGGCGGACATTTTGCGGACGCAGGAGGCGATTGAGAAGGCGGTTGGGCTGGATGCAACGGACGCGATTCCATGCAGCGCAAAGACAGGACAAGGCGTGGCGGAGATTCTGGAGGCAATTGTGCATCGGCTGCCGCCGCCAACGGGGGATCCGGATGCACCGCTACAGGCGCTGATTTTCGACTCATGGTTCGATGCTTATCGCGGGGTGATTGTGCTGGTTCGCGTGATGCAGGGAACAATGCGAAAAGGCCAGCGGATCCGGCTGATGTCGAATGGCAAGTCCTTCGAGGTGGAGTCGATGGGCGTGCTGATGCCGAAGCCGGTGGAGATTGGCATATTGACCGCAGGGGAAGTGGGATTCTTTGCGGCGACGATCAAAAACGTCGGCGATACCAAGATCGGCGATACGGTAACCGAGGACGCGCGACCGGCACCGGCGCAGTTGCCCGGATTCGAAGACATCAAGCCGATGGTTTTCGCTGGCCTCTATACGGTGGACTCGCATGAACACACGCTGCTGAGGGATGCGCTGGAAAAGCTGCGGCTGAACGATTCATCGTTCTTCTTTGAGCCGGAGAGCTCGGTGGCGCTGGGATTTGGATTTCGCTGCGGGTTCCTGGGGTTGCTGCACATGGAGATTATCCAGGAGCGGCTGGAGCGTGAATACGAACTGGATCTGATTACGACGGCGCCGGGCGTGCGCTACCACATCGCGCTCACCGACGGCAGCGTGCTGGAGGTGGACAACCCATCGCGGTGGCCGGAGCCGACGAACATCGAGGAGATTCGCGAACCGGTAATCACGGCAAAGATTCTTACCAACGAAGAATATGTTGGCGGGATTCTCAAGCTGGTGGAAGAGAAGCGCGGCAAGCAATTGAATTTTGAGTATGTAACGCCGACGCGGGTGATGCTGACGTACGAGCTTCCGCTGAATGAGATTGTGCTGGATTTCTATGACCGGCTGAAGTCAATCTCGCGCGGCTATGCGTCGCTGGATTACCAGCTGGCGGGCGAGTGGGAATCACCGATGGTGAAGATGGACATCCTGGTTTCCGGTGAGCCGGTGGATGCGCTGTCGATCATTGTGCACCGGGACTTTGCATATGAGCGGGGGAAGCTGCTGGTGTCGAAGATGCGGGAGCTGATTCCGCGGCAGCAGTTCGAGGTGGCGATCCAGGCGGCGATCGGGGCCAAAATCATTGCACGAGAGACAGTGGCCGCCCTGCGGAAGAATGTACTGGCGAAGTGCTACGGAGGGGATATCTCGCGGAAGCGGAAGCTGTTGGAAAAACAAAAAGAAGGCAAGAAGCGAATGAAGCGGATTGGCAAGGTGGATATCCCGCAAGAAGCATTCCTGGCGGTTTTGCGGGTCGGGGAAGATCAGCAGAAGTGACCTTGGGCCATTAACTACCCAGATACTTTGGTTACCTTACATTCATGAAGGATTGTGGAAAGCGTAAAAACGGCGTGATGCAGGCCCAGCGCCGAGGAGACCTTTCAATGGCGCGAATGCATTGTGGTTTTGTATTGAAAAATAAAGACTTACACTGCTTAACAGAAAAAGACTAGAGCTGACAAGAGAAGAAATGGGAATTTATAAGGGATATGGCAGGAAGTATTCCACAAAGTTTTCCACAATTGAGAGGTCGGCCGTTGATATTTATTTTGGGGCTCGCTCAGCCACTGGGCTAGTTCGTTGGAAGGAAGAAGCTTGGAGATCGGATGCTGATTGGAATCGAGCCTTCCCAGGCCTCGGAAGCGAGACCTGGGACACCCAGTTTTTTGGCGGCTGATGCTCTGGGTTCTACTTCGCGGCAGGCGGCTTGGCGGCGCCGGCGGGTGCTGCGGGCGGAGGAGGAGGAGCGGGGATTCCGGACTTCTGGTTGTAGGCGTCGATCACCGGTTTTGTTATGTTGGTGCTGTCGATCGCGTAGAGAATCGGATTCTGTTGCTGGGAGAAGTCGAGAACCAGCGTGAATCCGTGCTGCTGGGAATAGCTGACAAGCACGTCGTAGACTTTGGAGGCGAGCGTGTTGTACATCTCGTTTGCCTCCTGCGCGCCGGCGGCACGTAGATCTTCAGCGTCGCGATCAAGCCTCTTCTTCTTCTCGTCGATGGTCCGGGCCTGGGTGGCGCGCTGCTCGTCGCTCAGGCTGGCCGCCTGAGCTTGCAACTGCTTGGTCAGGGTGTCAATCTCATCGCTCTGAGCCTTGAGCTGGTTTTCCTTGGGCATGTACTTCTTCTGCAGGTCAGCAAAGTTGCGCTGGCCCTCATTCGTCTGTGCGACTGCCATTTGGAAGGTGATGACGCCAACCTTGACCGGCCCTGCGGAAGCGGCGGCAGTAGGTGGTGTTTGTGCGGCTGCGCCGAGGACAAAGCTCGAGACCAGCAAGGTGGCGAGTACAAGCGAACGCTTCATGTGAATGGAGGACTCCTTCAAGTTCCGGTGGCGACGTTTCAGTGCGGCTTGCCCACGGTACGGCGTGAACGAACCGGTGCCTCCTGAGCAACCTCACGGTCCTTTACCAATCCAGCAACACAACCGGAAGTAGCGAAGCAAGGAATAGACGCGAACGGAGACGTCAGCGGAACAGTCTGGATTATAGGAGGAGGGCAAGGGGAGCGTCAAACTTCGCAGAGGGGGCGAAGCAGCGAAGGAGTGGAGCAGTGCACGGGTGAAGAAGTGAAGGAATGAAGGAGTGAAGGGGCCGCGCTAACTGAGTGGAAAACAGAAAAGCCCCGCTGTGCGAGGCTCCTCTGACGGTGTACGTTCTTACCGGTAGTATTAGTGGGTCACTGGCGGCTTGGCGGCGGGCTTGGGAGCTGCTGCCGGTGCCGACGGCGGCTGCGCGGGAGGAGCAGGAACGCCCGACTTCACGTTGTATGCATCGACAATGGCCTTGCTGATGTCAGTGTTCTCAACGTGGTAGAGAACGATCGGGGATTGCTGCTGATTCTCGCTGGCGTCCAACACCAGGGTGATGCCCTGCTGCTGCACGTAGGCGGTGAGAACGTCAAAGACCTTCGAAGCGACCTTGCCGTACATGTCGTTCATTTCGGTGCTTAGATCGTTCTGTGCGTCTTCCGCAAAGCGCTGGGCCTGCTTCTTCTTGTCGTCGATGGTCTTGGCCTGGCTGGCGCGGGCGGCATCGCTGAGGCTGGCGCCCTGGGCTTGCAACTGCTTGGTCAGGTTATCGATCTCGTCGGCCTGTGTCTTGAGCTGGGCGCGCTTGGGCTCGTATTTTTTCTGAAGGTCGGCCATGTCGCGTTGGAATTCGTTGGTCTGGCCCACGGCGGCCTGGAACTCGATGACGGCAACCTTGACAGGGCCGGCAGGCGCCGATGCGGCGGGTGCAGTTTGAGCGGTGGCGCTGAGGGCAAGGCCCGAGGCCAGCGTAAGAGCGAGTGCAAGGGTACGCTTCATTTGAATGCAAAACTCCTTCAGGATTCCTGTAAGTGTGAGTCCGAAAATTATCGCAGGACCCAGCCTGTGCCTCCTGAGAAACCTGACTGGCTTTTACCACCCCATCGGCGAAGACCTGTCGCTGGGGGCCCCGGTGGGTTAGACGCTCCGTACCGGAAATGGGCAGAGGCATAAAAGACGCGAGTGGAGACATCAGTAGGAACTGCTTGGATTATAGGGGTCTGGGGTTGGGGTGGTAAAGCTGGGGCGATTAATTTTAGGCGTGTCGGATGAAAACAAGTGTCGTTCAGGCTGACAATTGTGGTCTCCCAGGTCTCATGATCGAGACCTGGGGCACCCACGGTTCCTGGTTGGATTAGAAGGTTGTTGAAACGGTCAGGCGGAAGGTCTTGCGGGGCTCGCGGAACAGGTAGCGCGCGCCGTAGGCTTGAATTGCTTCGTTGTAGGTGTAGTCGCCTGCGCCTCCCGGGGGGAACAGGTCGCGGGTAATCAGCTCAGCAGAACAACTGCCCTTGTTGTTTCCGAGGAGGACGGAGTTGCAATAGGGCGTCTCATACAGTCTCAATGGGTTATACGCATAGTAGATACGCATAGGCGCGTTGATGACGGGCATGATGACGGAGAGTTCGCTGCCCAGAGACATGCGGGGTACGAAGTTGGTTCCCGAGATGGGGCGGATGTTCTGCTGGAAGCCGACCTGGTTGCCGGGGATGCCGCCCTGGCACGCGCCATTGTTGAAGACAGGGCAGCCATAGAGCGGAGCGGTGAGCGAGGCGAAGCCCTCGGGGCTCTGCTTCAACTGGCCCTTCTCCAAAGCGGCGTCGATGCCGAAGTCATCGAAGAACGAAATCATGACAGGGCCGGCGATCGGAATGCGGTATTCGACGTTGGTGGTGAGGCTGGTGTCTCCACCGATGGAGGCGATGCCATAGACAGGCAGCGGTACCAGGAGGCACTGGTTCAACTGCGGGTTGGTTGGATCGCGGGGAACGCAGGTCCCGTCTGGATTGGTGAGCTGGACGGTTACGCGATTGGGGACGTAACCATAAGGCGTGGCTCCACGAATATCGAAGCCGCGCAGATCGCCTTCACCACCGGTGTAGAAGCGGTTGTTGGGAGGGGCAACGTCTCCGCCAAAGCCCTGGACATGACCCAACTGCGCGCGCACGCCGAGGATGTTGCGCCCGCCGGGGTTCGGGATCAGGTAGTGCATCGGCATGAACCGCTTGTAGGCCACCAGCGGCGAAATGTAACGCACGTTACCGCCAATGCCTGCGACCTGGAAGACAGCCGTGTATTCCTTGCCGGTGCGGGGGCGGAGCGGGTTGTTGATGGTGTTGTAGATGTAGCTGAACGAGGCGTTGCTGTTGACGATTCCCGCCAACGAGTTGCTGCCCTGAATGCCGGAACGGAAGCTGATGGTCTGGAAGAATGTCTGCGAAGCGGTGCTGAAAGCGGTGATATTGGACTTGGTAAGCGAGTAGGTCATGCCGACGCGCTGGAAGGCATGACGCTTGAGCGGGTAGCTGAGTGAGAAAGTCAGGCCGGTAGACGCCTGGTTGTAATTCTGAGTCAGCGACTGCTGCGCCGCAGTGAGGTTGGGCGAAAGGCCAGTGGTGGTCTGGTAGCTCTTGGCGGAGTTGTAATCCGTCTTGGTGTTGAAGAGCTGGAAGCCCAGGTTTAGAGGCCGGTTCTTGAGATAAGGCTGTGAGAAGCCGAACATGAACTGGCGGCTGACGTTTCCGAGGTTGCCCTGGAGGCTGAGCGTTTCGCCGAGACCAAGGAAGTTGTTGGTCTGGTAATTGACACCGAGGAAGGCGCCAGAGAGACCGCTGATGCCGCCGTTGAGGCCGATGGAGTTCTTGCCCTTCTCCTTGACCTTGAGCAGCAGATCGACGGTACCTGCTTCAGCATCCTGATGCGCTTCTGAGTCCTGATCGACCTTGAGAGGCTCGAAGTATTCCAGCTGGTTGAGGCGGAGCAGGCTGTACTCCCAGAGCTGGGAGTTGTAGACCGAGCCTTCGTCGAGCATGAGTTCGCGGCGGATGACCTTGTCGCGGGTGATGGTGTTGCCCTGGAACTCGATACGCGAAACATAAAAGGGCTTGCCCTCGTCGATGTCCATTTCCAGATTGACGACTTTTTTCTGATCGTCATAGGTGGGCTTGGGGATGACGCCAAAGTTGATGTAGCCCAACTGGCCATAGGCCTTCTTGAGGTTCTCCAGGCCTTTCTGGATCAGGGTGGCGCTGAACCAGTCGCCGTCTTTCAAAGCAAAGGTGGCGCGCAGAGCCCTGACGTTAGCGACTGCCTTGTTGCCGGTGAAGGTGATGGTGCCGAGGCGGTAGCGAGCGCCTTCTTCAACGGGCATCAGGATGTCAATGCGCTTGCCTTTGTTGGGACGAAAGGTAAACCAGTTCAGACCGCCTTCGTCGCGAATCTGCGTTTTCGGTTCCTCGATAGCAGCGTTGGCGTAGCCCTTGTCGCGGTAGGCGAGGCGAACGCGTTCGGTGTCTTCTTCCAGCTTGGAGGCGTCGAATGTCTGCGGAAATATGTCTTCGAAGATGATGGAATAAGGAATGCCGATGGGCTTGAGGTTCTTCATGGCGCGGCGCAGGATGAGGCCGCTGAGGTGCTGGTTGCCGACAAACTTGATGTTGCCCACCTTGACGGTGGGGCCTTCCTTGATGTTGAAGTTGACCTGGACGGAGGCCGGAGGGATGTCCTTGATATCCAGCTTGACGGTGGCGAACTGGTGACCGTGCTCGGAGAGGATGTCCTTGAGAACCGTGGTGGCGCGGAGGATTTTCGCGGCGTCGTACTGGCTCTCAACGGTAAGGCCGACCTTCTCCTTTTTGAAGCGATCTAGCACGTCGGACTGCGAAACGGCGTTGAGGCCCTTGTAGTTGATCTCGCGGATGGTGGGCTTTTCCTTGACGAAAATGTCGAGGATGATGCCTTTGTCCGAGTCTTCGCGTTCGATGCGGAGGTTCTCGAAATAACCGGTGTTCCAGAGTGAGTTAAAATCGCGCTCAATGGAAATGGGATCGTAGGCGTCGCCCTGGTGGGTAAAGAGGCGCGCGAGTATGGTCTCTCTGGGAATGCGCCGGTTGCCGACGACGCGAATCGTTTCGATGGTATTCGATCCCTGCGCCAATGCGGTACCGGCCATGACAAGCAGCGCCAGACACACACCGAGCATTTGGACCATGCGCGCCAAACGGCCGGGGGTCCGCAAAATGCGGGAGACGGAAGAGTGCTTGATCTTCACCGGGCCGGAGCCCTGCGTTGAGCACAAGTACTGGTGCGGGCCATAGTTCGCCATCTGGTTCGGCTTCACGGGAAGAATATCGACACCCTCACTGCTGATAAAGTCTGGTCCAGCATCATGGAAAGATTGATTATATTGGACCGCAGCGACCCTGCCCAAACCAATGGGCAGTCGTACGGCCCGGAAACCGTGTCTTCCCAGAATTCCCTGCCGCGCGAATCGCCTTCGGACTGGGGCCTATCCCACAGTCTACCGGACGCGGGTGGGTTGACGCGTGATCCCAACCCCTCTCAGTGTCGCGCTGCATGGCTCTTAGACGTAGGACGAGTTCACATGGCATCCTCGGTGTGCGGAGGAAATGAGAAGCTGCAACAGCCGAATGGGTCAATTTATGAATTCTCCGCACGGATGCTGGATGGGCGGATGGTGAGCCTGGAAGCGTTTCGAGGCCGTGTGCTTCTGACAAGTGAATACGGCCAGCAAATGTGGATTTACGCCCCAGTATGCCGAACTTGAAGAGCTTTATCGGACGTACAAACAGCGCGGGCTTGAGGTCCTTGGGTTCCCCTGCAACCAATTTGGGAGGCAGGAGCCGGAATCGGCGGAGGAGATTAGGGCATTTTGCGAACGAAATTACGAAGTGAGCTTTCCCCTCTTCGAGAAGATCGAAGTAAATGGCGCGGGGGCTCATCCGCTGTATCGGTTCCTGAAACGGAACAAGCCGGGCCTGCTGGGAATTGTTGGTTTGGATGGGATCCGGTGGAACTTTACCAAATTTCTGGTCGACCGAAAGGGGAACGTGGTGGGGCGGTTTGGTTCCGTTACGGCTCCAAAGAACCTGGCGGGAAAGATTGAGGAGTTGCTGGGTAGGTGATGCGCAATATTCTGAACTATGCGCTGAGGTATGCTCGTTGCATATCTGGACGAAGGTCGGCCGTCGCCGCCGAGCTGAGAGGCCTTCCAGATGAGCCCGGTGCCCGGAGGCAAGAATGCGCCGCAATCTTCCCATGATCCTGATCCGCGTGGTTGTGGGATTGGTGTTTTTCGTCGAGGGAATTCTGAAATTCATCCGCCCGGACGAATTGGGCTGGGGCCGGTTCGCGGCGATCGGGATTCCTTACCCGCACATGCTGGCGCCGCTGGTGGGAGGGTTTGAGATTGCTGGAGGGTTGGCGATTGCGGGTGGAATTTTTGCAGGCGATGCAGCGCTGGTTCTTCTTGTGGTGATGGTGACGGCGCTGGTTACGACAAAAGTGCCTATTCTGCTGGGGCGAACCCTGGGACCTTTTTCGTTGATAAACCTTGCCCACTATGGAGTGTTGAGCTTTCTTCACGAGGCGCGGGTGGACCTGTGCATGATCTTCGGCCTGATGGCGGTGGCGATCGACCGGGGCCTCCGCATGGGGCGGCGAAGGCCGTGGTACCAGTCGAAGGGGATGTGATAAGTGCAGTCGTGAGTTCTCAGTGATCGGTTATCAGGCTGAGTCATGGCTGACTGCGCCAACAATGTAAAGGGCTACGAGGATGGCGAGAATGCAGGTGCCAATTCCCTTCAGATGATTCATCGCGCGTGTCCTTTCGCTATTCCACCGGTGCCGCGAAGAAACAGACATAAGCCAGCATAGCAACGCCGATCATGAATGGAACAACGCCACAAGCGGCCACATCGTGCCCGGCCACGAACCACAACAGGATCCCCACGCCAACGCCTACGCAGGTCATGATCAGGCCTCCAATTTTGAGGCCTTCAAGGGTATGGATGCGGACTATCCGACTCTGTTCCCGCAGGTATTCGAGTGAAGCTCTCGCGCCATCGCTTGAGGCTTCGCTTACACGGCGAAGGGTTTCTGCCTTGTAGAAGGCTTCGCGCTCCTTGCGCTGGCTTTCGAGCCAGGTGGTAATTGGTAGAAAGATGGCGAAGAGAGCAACGGCGCCTACAGAGAGAAACATCCAAAGGCCAATCCCCCCCATATCCGGAGCTCCGAACAAATTCAATGCGAGGTGTGTCATAGAATCCTCCTAATTCGTTTGCAGGGTTTTTGTCCCATGCGTCTGGTGGGACCGAAGGCACGTGAATGCGGTTGCATTTTGTTGGAATTTTCTTTTCCGCTAGAAAATGCAACCGGACGGGTAGGGATGCTGTCCCACTGCACGGAGAGAGCCTGTGTTGACAGAACGTCCCAGCGGCGCGGTTGCGAGCAATGCGGCGGAAGACCTGTCCGCTGTGGAACGAGTGCTGGCCGGCGAGGTGCAGGCGTTTGAGGGAATTGTCAGGCGCTGGCAGGGGCCTTTGGTGAACATGGCTTGGCGCTACTGCCGCGATCGGGGACGCGCTGAGGAACTGGCGCAGGAGGCCTTTGTGCGGGCGTGGCGGGGACTGCGTGGATGGAGGCGCGAGGGAAGCTTTTCTACGTGGTTGTTTGCGCTGGCGGCGAATGTATTCCGGTCGGAGTTGAAGAGGTTTCCGACGGTGGACGTGCCGCTGGAGGAGGTCGCTGAGCCGTCCAGGCCTGCCGCACAACACCAAGCGCTGGCGGAACAATTGAGCTCGGAAACAGTGAGGCGAGCGGTGCTGACCCTTCCAAAGCGCTACCGGGAACCGGTGGTGTTGTTCTATTTTCATGAGATGGATGTTGCAGCGGCGGCGCGGACGATGGCGCTGCCGGAGGGTACATTTAAGGCGAGACTCTCTCGTGCGCGGGCGCTGCTGCGAAGGAGGTTTCCAGGGTTGGAATCGCAGCTCGATTCTCACCCTTTGCAAGAAACGCGAAGGATGGGGCACCCAGATCCTGGCGACAAAAAAGTCGTTCCCGATGCGAGGAAAGAGGTTTGAAGATGGGCCGAAAAGAAAGAAAATGCGATGCGATGGAGTTGAGCAGAATCGATTCGATTTTGGCTACGGAAGAAGAGCTCGTACCGTCTTCGGGCTTTCTGGCGGCGGTGATGGAGCGAGTGGCAGAAGAGGCCAGGATGCCGGCGCCGATTCCCTTCCCCTGGAGGCGGGCTGTACCGGGATTTGTGTTGATTGCGGCGGCGTCCGTGTGGGGCGCTGTGGAGTTTGTGCGCATGGGGGTGCCAGTGATAATGGCGCAAACGCTATCAATGCCGGATGTTTCTTTCATGATGACGCTGCCGTTGCGGCAGACGGGATGGGTGGCGCTGGCCTTGGGGATTTCGCTGGCGTCATGGTTGCTGGCGCGGCGCATGATGGGGCGGTCGGAAGGGCCGTAGTCCCTCTAGACGAGAGTCCAGTCTTCTGTTTTGAGACCGTCCACAATAGAGAAGGCCTGGTCATGAGTGACCAACGTGAGATTCAATGACAAAGCATGGGCGGCAATCATCAGGTCTTCAACGCTGAGTGTGCGGCCTTTGCGTTCCTGATCTGCTCGCAGTTGGCCGTAGGTGCGTGCTGCAGAGGAGTCCCAAGGAAGAACCGTTACCACTGCAAAGAAATTCTCCGCGGCGCTCTGCAACCGCACCGCGCCAGGTCGCTTTGAAATGCCGTAGAAGACCTCGGCCTCCGAAATTGAGGAGGTGGCAAGAGAATCTGGGTTGGCTTTGTTGATGTGCCAGTGGACTGCCGGCATTTGCTCTTTCAGCAGATAGCTGACAATGTTGGTGTCGAGCAGGTACTGAAGAGGCATTTAGAAGAGGTCCAACTCGCGCGGCATGCTTGTCTTGCGATCCGCCATGAAGTCTTTCGGAAAATGTGCGCGATCAATGACCTTTAAAAGTTGATCCCACGTCAATGCTTTTGGTCTCGAAGGCAACTTCGCGAATTCCTCTTCTGACGCGTCGTCGGGAAGGGCATCGTAGAGGGCGAACCACTCGTCGAAGCTGATGGAAGGAGGCTCGACTGGGACCGGGGCGATAACGACTTCACCGGTCGCGTCATTTCGCCGGATGGCGACTTCCTTGCCTTCGAAGCGGAACTCCTTGGGTAGGCGGACGGCCTGGCTGCGGCCGTTCTTGAAAAGCTTTGCGGTCTTGGTGGCAGACGGGGACGCCGATTGCGGCTTGGTGTTTGTCTCGGTCATTCTAGGCCTCCCGTCGATGGTCTATACCGTAGTATATACCAACTTGAAAGCTGCGAGGGCCTATTGAATGGACGTGTGGGCTTTGCCGAACTGGCGGAGCTTGGCGAGGGTGGCGGCGGCCTGGCCGGAGTCGATGGCTTCGGCGCTCTGGGCTACGCCTTCCTTTAAATCCTCGGCGAGGCCGGCAGCTACGAGGGCAGCAGCGGCGTTCAGGAGAACGATATCGCGGCGGGCGCCGGGAATACCGGTAAGGACATCGTAGAGCAGCGATGCATTTAACTCGACGTCGCCGCCTGTGAACTGGTCGAGGGTAGTGCGGGGCAGCCCGGCCATCTCCGGGGTGACGCGGGCGGCCTTGAGTGTCGGCGGGCCATCTTCCGACTCCTCGATACGGGCGACTACGGACTCGCCGGTGGTGGTGAGTTCGTCGATTCCATCTGTCCCGTGGACGACGAATGCTCGCTTTGCGCCTAGCGTTGCAAGAGTACGGCCGACGAGAAGGACGCGGCTCGGAGCGAGAACCCCGATGACCTGGTTGCGGGCTCCGGCGGGGTTGGTTAATGGGCCGCAGAGGTTAAATATAGTTCGAAATCCCAAAGCCCGGCGAAGCGGCCCGATGGCCCTCATGGCGGGATGGTACAGGGGTGCGAAAAGGAACATGAAGCCGGTGGCGCGGAGACATTCTGCGGCCAGCTGCGGAGAAAGCTCGATGGGGACGCCGAGTGCCTCAAGGACGTCGGCCGCGCCGCAGCGGGAGGTGATGGCGCGGTTGCCGTGCTTGGCAACTTTGGCTCCAGCGGCCGCAGCCACCAGGGCCGCGCCGGAAGAGATGTTGAAGGTGAGCGGGCCTCCGCCACCAGTGCCAACAACGTCGACCAGTTCGGCGCGCTCCTCTGCGGTAAGGGGAACATGCAGGGCACGCTGGCGCATGACCTCGACAAAGCCGGCCAACTCTGGTGCCTGCTCGCCGCGGGTGGCAAGGACAGCTAGCAGGGCGGCGATCTCGACCTCCGGAACTTCGCCGGAGAGGATTTCGGTGAGGACTTGGGCCGCCTGCTCGCGGGTGAGAGCGGTGCCGTCTTCGGCGAGTGGCTTTAGGAATTGTTTCAAAGAGGCCATATGCCAATATGGTAACTGGCCCCGCAGTTGCGATCCATTTTGAGACGGAACAACGCATCGGTTTGCGGCACCTTTGGCGGGCAAGATAGTATTTGGGTACCGCTGATACGGCTTCGCTGGCCCCAGACTCACTGGGTACGGCGCCGAATCTCCCAAAGAACAGCGGTCTGGGTGGATCCGACTTGAAAATTCACGAGTATCAGGCAAAAGAGATTCTGGCCAAGTACGGCGTTCCCGTGCCAAGGGGTGAGATGGCCAACACCCTGGAAGAGGCGACCGAGGTAACGCGCAAGCTTTTTGCGGAGGGCGCGAACGGCGTGGTGGTGAAGGCGCAGATTCACGCTGGAGGCCGCGGCAAGGGTGGCGGCGTAAAGGTCGCCAAGACGCGCGAAGACGCCGAACTGCACGCCAAGAACATTCTGGGCATGCAGTTGGTGACGCACCAGACCGGGCCTGCGGGGCAGAAAGTGCAGCGGCTGCTGGTGGAAGAGACTGCGGCTATCGACCGCGAGCTTTACCTGGGTATTGTGCTCGATCGCGCGACGGGCAAGCTGGTGTTTATGGCGTCGCAGGCCGGCGGCATGGAGATCGAGGAAGTGGCCGCCAAGACACCCGAGGCCATCTTCAAGGAGACCATTGATCCGGCGATTGGATTTGGTGGATGGCAGGCGCGCAAGCTGGCGTTCGCACTGGGGCTGAAGCCGACGCAGATCAATGCGGCTGTGACTTTTTTTCAGAGCTTGTACAAGGCGTTCATGGATACGGATGCGTCGCTGATCGAGATCAATCCGTTCATTACAACGACGGACGACAAATTGTTTGCGCTGGACGCGAAGATTACGTTCGACGACAACGCGCTGTTTCGGCATCCGGCGATCAAGGCGCTGCGCGATACGGCAGAAGAGGATCCGCTTGAGGTGGAAGCGAGCAAGTACGCGCTGAACTACATCAAGCTGGATGGATCGATTGCGTGCATGGTGAATGGCGCGGGGTTGGCGATGGCCACGATGGATATCATTCAATATGCAGGCGGGAGCCCGGCGAACTTTCTCGATGTAGGCGGCGGTGCGACGCAGGAACAGATTGAGCACGCGTTTGAGATTCTGCTTTCCGATGAGCATGTGAAGGCGATCTTCATTAATATCTTCGGCGGTATTTTGAGAGTGGACCGGCTGGCTACGGGCGTTGTGGCAGCGGCGCGGAAGTTGAGCGTGAAGGTGCCGATTGTGCTGCGGCTTGAAGGGACCAATGTGGAGGAAGGCCGGAAGATTCTGAAAGAATCCGGGTTGGATTTCCAAGTGGGTGAAACGATGAAGGAAGCAGCGGATTTAGTGGTGAAGGCAGCTTCTAGCCGCTAGCTTCTAGCCTCTAGCTCGCAATGTGACATGAATGGAGATTTGGCTTGTCTCAGGCATTCCAAGATCTAACCGTTTGGCGGCGCGCCATGGAGATGACGGTCTGTATCTATAGCCTGACCAAGGGATTTCCCAAAAAAGAAGTGTATGGACTAACCTCTCAATTGCGCCGTGCCAGCGTGTCAGTCGCGAGCAACATTGCCGAGGGTAGGGGAAGAATGACAGATGGCGAATTCCGGCAGTTTCTTGGAATTGCGCAAGGTTTCAACTTACGAAGTTCAAACGCAACTTCTAGTGGCCCGACAACTGAAGATTGGCGACGCGGCGATGCTGGATCAAGCAGAAGCGCTCTGCATAGAAACTTCTAAAATGCTAGGCGCCTTCATCCAATCTCTAGGAGCTAGAGGCTAGAAGCTAGAAGCTAGGAGCTGTTTTCATGGCGGTCCTGGTTGATAAAAATACGCGGCTGATTGTTCAGGGAATTACGGGCAAAGAGGGAACGTTTCACGCTAAGGGCGCGGCGGAATACGGCACCGTGGTTGTTGGCGGCGTGACGCCCGGCAAGGGCGGGACTACGCATGAGGGCTGGCCGGTTTTCAATACGGTGGCCGATGCGGTGGAGCAGACAGGCGCGAATGCGACAGTGATTTTTGTGCCGCCGCCTTTTGCCGCGGATGCGATTCTCGAGGCTGAAGACGCGGGTTTGCCGCTGATTGTCTGCATCACCGAAGGTATTCCAACTTTGGATATGGTGAAAGTCTGGTCGAAGCTCAAGACTTCCAAGTCGCGGCTGATCGGACCGAATTGCCCTGGGGTTATTTCGCCGGGAAAAGCGAAGATCGGCATCATGCCTGCGCGGATTCACAAAGAAGGGACCGTTGGCATCGTTTCGCGATCGGGAACCCTCACGTACGAGGCTGTGCATCAGTTGACGCAGCGCGGGATTGGGCAATCGACGGCCATTGGAATTGGCGGCGATCCGATTATCGGCACAACGCACATCGATGCGCTGCGACTGCTGAATGACGATCCGGAGACAGAAGCGATCATCATGATTGGCGAGATTGGCGGATCGGCGGAAGAGGCGGCGGCAGAGTTTGTGAAGCAGTATGTGAAGAAGCCGGTAGTCGGGTTTATCGCTGGACAGACGGCGCCTCCGGGACGACGGATGGGTCATGCCGGCGCGATTATCAGCGGCGGCCAAGGGACGGCTGCGGACAAGATGAAGGCTATGACCGAGGCCGGGATTCATGTGGTCGTGTCGCCGGCGGAAATCGGGGCTACGCTGGCTCGGGTGATTGGGAAGGGCTAGCTGCTAGCTATCAGCTCTCAGCTTTCAGGTTTGTACAACGAGGGCCCACTGCTATGGTGGGCCTTAGTTGGATTGCGCAGGAGTCCGCAAGTGAGGCAACTTTGGATCGGAGTCGTCGAGGTTCTGACCGAGCCAAGCAGCGACAGTGGCGATACTCGCGCATTTTCGAATGTGGTCGCTTGGGCAAATGATGAATCCGATTATCGGGCAACACTTTCTACTGTTTTCGATGGATACGGATGGACGGTGCTTGGCGTAGAGAACTTGCGGCCAGTAGTTCAAGAGTCGGAATATTCTGAAGAGATTTCTGAGATCATTGAGCGAGCCAAATCATTCCCGAAGGCATGCATTTACGGGACACACCATTACTATCCTTCCAAGCCCGCTTAGCAGTCGCTCGTCGTAGAGCCTTGTTTCACATGCTTCCGAGAAGCAGGTCCTTCGACTCCGCTGAAGTACGCTTCGCTCAGGATGACAGATTTGTTTTGATGCGAGCCCTATAGAGGGCGAACGATACAATAAGCGGGAAGAGAGACATCCCTAAAGGAGCAATACACGTGGCGCAACGTACATTCAGCATCGTCAAGCCGGACGCGGTCCGCAAGGGGTTTACCGGGGCCATTCTGGCGGAGATCGACAAGGCAGGGTTTCAGATTGTGGCTATCAAAAAGCTATCGATTTCAAAAGTGCAGGCAGAAGGATTTTATTATGTGCACAAAGAGCGGCCGTTCTTTGGGGATCTGACTACGTTCATGTCTTCGGGGCCGCTGGTGTTGTTGGTTCTGGAGAAGGAGAACGCGATTGCGGACCTGCGCAAGTTGATGGGCGCGACCAATCCGGCGAATGCCGAAGAGGGGACGATTCGCAAGAAATTTGCGGGGTCGATTCAGGAGAATGCGATTCACGGATCGGACGCGGAAGGGACCGCGGCATTTGAGATTGGGTATTGGTTTGCGGGGTATGAGCTGGTTTAGTTCTTCCCTGGACCGATTGCTCGAGATCCTGTTAAATTTCGTGCCCTTTGGGCAGTATCATCAGTTGCGGAATGCGAACGTGCGGGGGTTGCTCCAGGATAAACATGACCATCCGCGCAATATCGCGGGGCTGCAACGGCTCCGCAATCCCCATGAGCTGGGATGGGTGGACTACCCAGCGATCGTGAAGGCCAGTCGTCACCAGGCCAGGCTGGATGCAGGACACCTGCACATTGGTCCTGATCAGCTCCATACGCAACGCCTCTGAGAGCGCTTCAATTGCGTGTTTGGTCCCGGCATAAGCTCCTGCGGTGGGCCGTACCTTAGTACCCAAAACGCTGGAAGTGTTGATCAGGTGACCGCTGCCCTGGGCAACGAACTGCTTCAGAAATGTGTAGCAAATGCGAAACGTGGCTTCAACATTCACGCGCGCCATGTCGCAAACTCGCTCGACATCGATGGTTTCTACCGGCCCCACTTCAAGCAGCCCGGCGTTGTTGAAGCAGACATCGCAGCGGCCGAAGTTCTTGATCGCTGCCTGCAGCAAAGCGCCGGGAACTGCGGATTCGCGCAGGTCTCCTGCAACGAGCGCCACTGGCGATCTGAGTCGTGACGCCAATCCATGGAGTTTGTCTGCAGAGCGCGCATTCAGCACCAATTGCCATCCCGTCGCAGAGAGAGCTTCAGCTACCGCTGCGCCAATGCCCCCGGTGGCGCCCGTAATCACCGCAGTTTTGCTTTCGACCGTATTTCCCATCACCCGCACCCTGCAACAACGATACATTTAATCAGTCGCCGAACAGGTCGTCGATTTTGCGATTGAGGGCTTCAACTTTTTGCGTGAGCTCGGCTACAGTGGCCTCGAGCTGCGCGATGCGGTCTTCGTGGGCTGGGTCGTCGCTTGCCGCTCTGGGCGCGTAGTGGACTGGTTCGCGGCGCGCTGTCGCATTCTCTGCGGCGATTGCCGATTCGACGGTGCCGGAAAGCAGATGGGCGTAGCGGGATTCCTTCGTGCCGGGCTGGCGGGGAAGAACAGCAACCAAGGCTGGGTCACGCTCCATCAGCTTCTGCAGGCCCGCCAGGACTTCGCTGATTTCGTCGAAACGGTGAAGGCGGTCGGTGCGGCTGCGGAGTTCACCGGGGGTTTGCGGTCCGCGCAGGAGCAGAACACAGATCAGCGCGGTTTCGGCGCGAGTGAAGTTGAAGGCTTCGCCTAGCCAATGCTCGTACTTGGTGACGCGGCCATCGGCTCCCCGGGCGCGGCCGGCAAGACCATGGTCTTCAAGACGGCGCAGGGCGAGGCGGACTTCTTCGTCATCGAGGCGCATGACGGGCTCGCGGTTGGACGACTGGTTGCAGGCGTTGACGAGAGCGTTCAGCGAGAGGGGATAGTAGTCCGGCGTGGTGATTTCCTTTTCGACAAGAGCGCCAAGGACGCGGGCCTGGGAGGGCGAAAGGACGATAGGCTGGGTAATGGGCATAGGCTCATCTCCACTTTGCGCCGGAGCGTTCATTCCGTCAATTCATTGCGTCTCTTTCTTCGAAAGGCGATGCGCTCATGGATTCTGGCCCGGTGTCTCCTTTTCTTCAGGGCCGAGAAGGAATTGGACGCCGAGATAGGCGATCCAGTTGGGTTCGGAGTTCTGGCGGGTGACGGCTTGGAGGGCGCGGCCGCCCATGAAGAGCAGACGGATCTTGTTACTGCGGTTGAGGCTTTGACGGCCGCCAAAATCGAGGGTCAGCGCGCGTTGCTTGGGAACTGAGCCGACCTGGTTGATGTCCTGAAGATCATAGATCTCGGAGTAGAGTTCTAGGCGGTCGTTGAACTCGTGACCGGCGATCAGGCCGCGTCCCCAGCGGCTGGGAACGAGCTGATTGCCGAACCAGTGGCCGATTTCGCCATTGAAGTCGATGGGGCCGGCTTTGGCGGTGAACTCAAGGGGCAGATAGTACTGAGGGCCGTTTTCAACAATGCCGCGGCGGACCGCGCTGGTGGGGTTGTTGATGGAGACCTGTGGATACGTGCCAAGGGAGAAGTCCATGTTCTCGTCGGATTTTTCTTCGCCCGCTTTGTGGTGTTCGTAGGGACGCCACTTGACGCCAATGAGGGACTCGCCGAGTCCGGCGCGAGTGGTGTTGTTGGGGTCGGTGGCCACGGCCATGGGCAGCTCAAACTTAAGCTGAATTCGATCGCCCCAGCCATAGTTCATGTCGATGTCAGGAGTTTCGTAGTAGGAGTTGCCGGGATTGTGATTCGCGGTCCAGCCGAAATTGATCTCCCAATGCCGGTTGCCAGGGGTTCCGGGGTCATCGGTAATGAACGGAGGGCCTCCCTGGGCAAGGGCGACGGGTGCAGCGAGGGCGGATGCCAGCAAACAAATGAGGGAAAAGAGCTTGTGCATGGAAGTGAAAAGGGCTCTCCGTGGGAATAAGAAATCGCGAATCGACTGAAAATGCCTGTGGTAAAACTAACACCGCAAAGGTGAAGGAACTCTTAAGACTGGCATGCGATACTGGTTTGTTATGCCAATCGACGACCTGCAGCAAGCTGCACAAAAGATAGCTGGATTCCTTGCCTCCCTCAATAAACTCGGAGGCCTGCGCCTGAAATATCGCATCACCGCGGGCGACGGCGCGCACGACCCACAGGGCATTGAAGCTCGCCAGATTTATGTGGAACTCGGCGGGCCGGATGTGCCGCTGGTTACGCAGCATAACGGAGAACTCTTGCGCGCTCTGGAGACGATAGCGGCGCAGATGCTGCGGCTGGACCAGCGGGAGCATGACCTGGTGAGCTTTGACGCGGCCAACTTCAAGGCGCTGCAGGCGCAGGAGCTGCGGCTGCAGGCCGAGACGGCAGCGGACAAGGTGATCCGGAGCGGGATTCCGTATGCTTTTCCGCCGATGAACAGCCGGGAACGGCGGCTGATGCACATGGCTTTCAAGGATATTGAAGGCGTGGAGACGGCCAGTTCGGGCGAGGGACAGGATAGGTTTCTGGCGGTTTATCCAGCGGGAAAGACGCACCTCCCGGTAGCGGCCCCGGCGAAGCCGCGCGGATTTGAGCGGCGACGGTAGAAAATAGCCTTCAGCTTTCACTTGACGGCACGATCCTCGACTGGCTTATTTCATTGGGTAGTCCTTTGTCTGGCCGGTGCGGGCGTTGGTCACAGAGAAGCTGCCATCCGGTGAAGCGACTACTTTGAGCCATGCACCATCCGCGCCACCTTTCAAATTGGCGATCTGGGCGTCGGGGCTGTTGTGCGCGGCGTCGGAGTCTTCGGCGGTGTGAAGCATCCAGAGGTCTTCGAGACCGGGGCTTTCATGCACAGTTTGCCAGGCTTCAGGGCTGCCGGCCTTGTGGGCGCCGTTGTCCATGATGGCGACACGGGGATGAATGGCGTCGACGAAGGCGCGGGAGTTCGACAGGTTGAAACCATGATGGTTGACGAGATACAGGTCCACCGTTCCAATGAGATTTGCAGGGCAGACGAGGGGGATTTCCTTGGCCTTGGTAAGGTCGCCGAGATCGAGGAAGCGGAATTTGCCAAAGCGGATGAGGACGCCGGTTGAGCGGGGATTTTCGGTTTCGTCCAGATCCCATTTGGGCTCGGTGGCGCAGTAGGGGTTGGGTGAGGGCTTCACGCCGGGCACGGCAGGGATGTGGTCGCCGTCCGCAGTGAGGACGATGGCGGTGAGGCCGGGGATATCGATAGTGTCGCCGGGATGGACGATACGGCGATGCTTACCTTCGATCGCCTTGAGATAAGCGGCGTAGTCGTGGCGGGTGATGTCGGAGTCCTCACGGTTTTCTCCGTGGTCAAGGAACTCGCCGATGGGCACGCGCTGAACGAGCTCGGGGATGCCGCCCACGTGGTCGACATGAAAGTGAGTGATGAGCACGTGGTCGATGCGGGTGATGCCGGCGTCGGCCATGGCCGCCTGGATGCGGGAAGCGTCGCGGCCGGCATTGCCGGGCCATCCGGTATCGACGAGTAGCGACCCGTGGGTTGCCGTGTCGACCAGCAGCGTGGACTGGCCGCCTTCGACGTCGATGGCGTAGATGAGCAGATGGTTTGCCGCTTTCGCCTGGGCGCGGGCGACCTGCGGGAGCGGGAGCAGGGCGACACAGCAGATGAGGATGAACAGGCACGGCAGAAGCCGACGGCGAAGATGTGCGAGGCGGGAATCGGCTGGAAATCGCATGTGCGAAAGAGTGTACACGGTGAGCGGGCTAGAGGCGAAGAGTTGTTTGTTGTGGTCCGAGGGCGTTGTGGCGGGTGTTGCTGGTGTAAACTGATCAAGACCCCAAAAGCCGGTTCGCTCTAGCGGACCGGCTCGATTGTGTCGGGACGTGGCTCAGCCTGGTAGAGCACTCGCTTGGGGTGCGAGGGGTCGGGAGTTCAAATCTCCCCGTCCCGACCATTAAGTTCCCCTTTCTCAGTTGTTTATGCCGGCGTTCCTCGTCGGCATTTTTCTTCCACTTCTGTAATTGTGACGTAATGTCCACGTTATCCAATGCTGCCACAGCTTTCCGCTTGGCTTCTTGCCGGATGTGCGAGTAGTAGCGGAGCATCTCGACCGAGACGTGACCCGCGATGGACATGATGGTCTGTTCGCTGGCGTCAGCCGACTCAGCCAGTTTGGTAATCGCGTGGTGCCGGAGGTCGTGCGGCCTGAGCCCATTCAATCCGCACTCAGCGGTCAGCGTACGCCATGCTGTCCGCCAGCCCCATCGGCTGCATGGTTGGGTAGGGTCATACTCTATGCCGGAGACCCGACTTGGAATCAGGTAGTGTCCCGGCTCCATCGCCCCCAACTCCTTGGCACGTTCGAGGAGCCTCTCGACCCCCCACAAGGCAGACTGGTTGAGCGGAAGGACTCGGGCACGGAACCTGTTCTTGCCTACCCGCACTGTCAACGTCTGAGCCTTCAGGTCGATGTCGCTGAGCCTCACGTTCCGCAGTTCCACCCCACCCGCAGTGGTGTTCGCTGTGATGAGTGAAATCCAGAACACGACCCCCCACTCGGGGCGGGAACTCGCGGTCTCGAAGAGCCTAAGTTCCTCTTCCGGTGTCAAGGCGCGTCCGATGTCGGTTGATTCCGGGAGCCGCTTGTAGTCCTCGGCAAGTCTGCTCCAGAGTTTGAACTTCTTGAGGACGCACCGAAGTACGCCGACCTCGATGTTGATGGTGCGATTTGCAATGCCTTCGGCCTTCCGCTTTTGAACGTAGTCGGTCAGGGATTTCAGGTTAATTGAACCGAGTTTGGTAGAACCAAGGTGGCGCGTGACAGGTTTGAACGCATCGGTTTCCAAGCGAACTGTGGAAGCAGAGACCTCCGCAGCCCGTGCAGAAAAGTACACAGCGCCAGCATCGGCCACGGTCAGCTTCACTGTTTGAGTTGGCAGGAGACCATCGGGACTCTGCGCCTCGGCAATTTTGACCTTCTCAAGGTTGGCGGCTTCTTGCTTCTTGAAGACCTTCAGCGGAAGGCGAAACCGCTGACCGCTGACTGTGAAGTCAGCCCAATAGGAGCCGCCACGTTTGTAGACAACCATTTGACTCCCCTGCCTCGTTGAAGTGGTACCTGCCGTTGTAGTGGAGACGCGCGGCCTGTGGCTAGCGGCTAGCGACCGACCTTACTCGTTTGCTTCGTCCTCTGCCTGCACGTCCTGATGCTCAGGGCAGTCCCTTAACTCGACATAGCACCCGCTGTGGTAGCCGTTTTCTATCAGGTCACCACAAATGCAGAAGCAAGTCGCATCAGTGCATT
>JBELAI010000050.1:0-31146 GCA_049508975.1 Occallatibacter sp.
GATCGCGTGCAATTACAGCAGGTCGCGATGAATCTGATCGTCAACAGCATCGAAGCGATGAAGGACGTTGAAGGAACACGAGAGATGGTTATCCAGTCGCAGCGTGCCGAAAACGAGCAGATTCTTGTTTCTGTCAGTGATACGGGCCCAGGGTTTCCACAGGAACTAGCGGAACAGATATTCGACCCGTTCTTCACAACCAAACCCCACGGCACAGGCATGGGGCTTCGCATTAGCCGTTCAATCATCGAGTCGCATGGCGGCCGATTATGGGCGGTCGGTTGCCATGGACGCGGCGCAACTTTTCACTTGAACCTGCCCGCCGCGATTCCAGGTCATGGATAAATCGAGTCTGCGTTGGCTACAGAGAATCACGATCGTCTCGCGATTGCAGCATTCCGGCTCCCGCGCGGCATACTTGATATTCGATAAGACTGCAAAGGTTATTTCGATGAACTGTTCGAAAACGGTCGCTCGGATGCGGCTATTGAGCGCTCTAATTTGTAATCGTGCGCTTCGGTTCTACGATGTCGTCGCGGTAGCGACGCAGGAAATAGTCGATTGTCTCCAGGCGGATGCGGATCGAGCCCGAGGGCTTGTTTTCATCCAGGTCCTTGAAGGAGAAGTAAGGCGTGCCGGACCGCTCGATGATCCCCTCGATCACGCCATAAATCGGCGCATCGTGACCGCACTTGAAGCTCGATACCTCAAGTGCGACGAGATTCGGATGGCGGGCCCTTTCCGCCGGATATAGCCTTCTCTTCGGCGCGCCCATAGTCGATGTACCATGCTAGCTTTTCGACGCCGAGGGAGCGGCCAATTTCCTTCTCCTCGTCCTGGCCGAATTTTCCGCCCATGCGCACCAGTACGTGCGCAAGGGCGGACTTCGATGCAAGGCAAATAACTCAGAAGTTCTTGCGAAACCGGATGAGGAGCCGATCGTGCAGGGTGCACCGGCTTTTCACAAATAGATGCAGAGTTCTCTCAGCGGTTTCTATGTTTTTCAAAAAAATGTGCATTCCGCGCGAGTCGAGTTTGGAAAGCCCATGTTTTATGTGGTTCAGGCAGGTAATTTTCGCATTCGATGGCGGTCTGAAAGCTTGGACAAATAACCCATCGAAAGATCGTCGCCGCTTCCGGATGGTCGCGTCAATTTGAGGGCCGGGCATTCCGGGTAGCCGGACGTAAGTCTTTTGTTTTGCGAATGAGGCAAAAACTCAATTTGACGTAAGTGCTTTATTTAGGGGGTCAAAAATAGGCAATAAGTACGTAACATATTTGTTTTCAGTTAGATGTGTTAAAAATCGGAAAATTGAATGAAGTTATCAAGCGGAAGGGTTTGTTTTTCGACCGTGATGAGCTTTTCGGCGGGTGGTTTCTTGCTTGATCTTTCTCGATTGTGCTCCGAAGAGGTGAAATGAACTGCAAATTGCGGAAAGAATTCTTTTGAGACCTGAGAAACTGCGGGATTGACCGATCTAGTTGGTTGCCTTTTGAACGCATTGTTGAGGTGAATTCATCAGCATCCCGAACTCGAACAGTGCGAGGAAGTCATTCGGAGTGGAGAGTTGCGATCGGATCGAGGCGCATGGCGCGCAGCGCCGGGATATAGCTGGCGACGAGTGCTACAGTGGCAAGCACGAGGGTGACGCCAGCGAAAGTGGGTGGATCGTTGGGCGACACGCCATAGAGGAGTCCGGCCATGAGGTGGGAAACGATGAGCGCACCTGCCACTCCCAACCCGGCGCCAGCAGCGGCCAAGCCAAGCCCCCGGCGCAGGACCATCTTGAGGATTGTGCCTCTTTGAGCTCCCAGCGCGAGGCGAATGGCGATCTCCCGTCCTTGTTCATTCACAACATAGGAAATAGTGCCGTAGATTCCAAGTCCGGCCAACAGCAATGCAGTGGCTGCAAAAAGCGCCACCATTTCCATCGAGAATCGCCTGACAGAAAGCGAGGTCGAGAGCACGTCATCCAGAGTCTCCGCATTGAATACGGGAAGTTCCGGATCGACGGACTGGATCTGCGCGCGCATTTGTGCGGAGATGGCACTGGGATCTAGCTGTCCGCGAAGAAAGATGGCCAGGCCTTTGGCCGGGTGCTGGTACACACTGCGGTAGATCTGCGGAATTGCCGGGTCCGCGAGCGATTCCGTACGGGCATCGGCAATCACGCCGACGATCGTGGTCCAGGCAGGCTTGGGAGAGCTGAAGAGCTCGCGGGAATCCAAACGCAAACGGACGCGTTTGCCAAGGGGGTCCTGGTTTGGCCACCAGGAGCGAGCCGCGGCCTGATTGATAACCGCAACCTGGGGCGAATCCTCCAGGTCCTGGTAGTTGAAAAGGCGCCCGCGCTCGAGCGGCATGCCCAACAGGTGGAAGTATTCGGGTGAAACGATGGGACTATCAATCACAGGAGCCTGATCTTCCATCGTCTCGATGCCTTCGCGGATCAATGGCAGCGGGCTGGGATGGCTATGGCCCAGGGGAAGAGCGGATGCATCGCCGACGGCCGCTTCTTCTACGCCTGGCAGGGTTCGGCCGCGGCGAAGAATCTCGCGCACCAAGACCGATTCCTGCGCGGCGGTCCGATAGATATCCGCACTGGGATCGTTGGGACCCGGCAGCCAGGTTTGAATGGCCATAACGCGATCAGGATTGAAGCCGGGCTGCACCTTGAACAAGTCCCAAAAACTGCGCAGCAGAAGGCCCGCGGCGACCATGAGCACCAGGGAGAGCGCCAATTCACCGATGACCAGTATCTGGCGGGCGCGCGAGCGTCCAATGGAACCGATGGATCCGCGGCCTTCCTGCCTGAGCGTTCCGATCAAATCGAAGCGGGTCATGAGCCACGCGGGAGCGAGCCCAAAGATGGTTCCGGCTATGATGGAGACGGCGAGAGCGAACGCCAGCACGCTCCAATTGATGGATATATCGCTGCTGCTCGGAAGGCTTTCCGGAACCAGCCGTAGCAGGAAATGCTGGGTGCAGAAGAGAAGGCCAAAACCGGCGATTCCGCCAAGCAGGAAGAGCAGCAGACTCTCGGTGAGAAGCTGACGGATGAGGCGCATTTTTTGCGCTCCCAGCGCCTGGCGAACCGCGATCTCACGACCCCGCAAACTGGCGCGGGCAAGCAGAAGATTGGCGACGTTGACGCAACTGATCAGGAGGACCAATCCCACGGCGCCGAACAACAGAATGAGAGATTGGCGAACGCCGCCGACGATGGTTTCGGTGAGCGGAATCAGGCGCACGGTCCATGCGGTCTGTGGCGGATACTCCGCCGGATATTGCTTTTTCAGCGATTCAACCAGCGCATCGAGGTGCCCCTGCGCGGCCGCGATCGAGAGACCGGGCCTCAGGCGCGCAATGACGGCTCGACTCCCCAGACGTAAACCGCGCCGCGGAGAACCAAACGGCAGACCGGCAAAGCCGGCTCCCAACCAGAGTTCCGTATTCCGTTCGTCGCTGCTTGAGCCCTGATCGCGAAAGCCGCGCGGCATGACGCCCACCACGTGATAAACGTCGTTGTCCAGGCGCAGAGCCTTGCCGAGAATGAGCGGGTCGGCTCCGAATTCTCTCCTCCACAGCCCGTCGCTGATCACGACCTCCAGGTTGTAGCCAGGAGTGTCATCGTGGGGATCGAATGTGCGGCCCAACTGCGCGTCTACACCGAGGACCGCGAAGTAATTCGGCGTAACCTGCTTGAAGCCGAGACGCAGGGGCTGTGCACTGCCGGTGAGGTTCACGTTTGCGCCGGTGCCGGTAATCGACGCAGACTGGAATATCCCGGAACTCTCGAGGTCTCTCCATTCAGGGACAGAGATGCCGACGCCCTGGGCGCCTACGCCGGGAAGGTCGTCCACAACACGCACCAGCTCGGCAGCGTTTGGATACGGCAAAGGGTGCAGCAGCGTGGCGTCGATCACGCTGTAGATCGCGGTTGTGGCTCCGATACCCAGCGCCATTGTGGCGATGGCAATGAGAGAGAATCCAGGAGATCTCAGTAGCATGCGAACCGCGTACCGCAGGTCGAAGAGCAGATTCTCGACGAAGGGGAGGCTTTGCTCGCCGTGATGGCGCTCCCGGATCGCCTGGGCCGAGCCAAGCTTCAGTGCGGCCTGTCGCCGCGCTTCGGTCGGCGACATACCGGTGCGCATGTTCTCTTCTGTCTGGAACGCGAGATGTTCGGCGATCTCATCGCGCAGGCGTTGGTCGGCGCTCCGCCTGGTTGTGGAATTCAACAGTCGTATCAGGAAACGTCGCAGGAATTTCAAACGAGATCCTCCGCTTTGACATTGAAAAAGCGCGCGATGCCAGATTCACAGCCAGAAGGTCTCCGCAATTCCGCTCGATGCGCCGGGCGATACGGTAGCCGTGCTGCGGCCAGGGAACCCAGTGTCTTGGGAACCATCAGCGCAAGCGTTCCCAGCGATATGTCCAGCTTTCCTCCATCGGGAGCCCCACCTTTAGGATTTCAAAAGGAATCATGGCATGCTTCCTTTTGGAAAGCAACAGGAAATACGAATTTTTTTCGACGGGTTAGCTTTTTGCGCGGGACTTGATTGCCGAGACCGAAATCAATTGGCTCTGCGAAATCTGTGGGGAGCAATGCAGCCTGTCGGAGGTGCGCAATGAGCGAGCATGTCGGTCTGCGCGGTCGAGCTTGAAACGTGAATCTGCATCTCAGCGTCGAATTCCGAATCTGCCTTCTTCTGTTCGAATAGACCGCGCTCTCTTGACACAAGTCGAGGAATCGAGGAAGTCATGGCTATTTCTGCTCCTCCAAACGCAAACGCGACCGATCACGCCGGAAATTCGCTCCCAGTTTTCCGTCTCAACGGCAAGTTGTCTTCGACCCCGCTTGTTAATGGAGTAAAACCTGGCCTTACGATTGTTTTCCGATGTTCCCCATTCGGGATCGATCCAGCCCTGTTGTTGCAGCCTCAGCAGAGAAGTGTACACGGTGCCCTCGTTCAACGTCAGAACATCCTCGCTCACTTGCAACTTATCCCATGCATTCAGGCGGCGGACCATACATTGCACCAGAGCCTCCGCGACGAGATTATCTGATTGACAAATGTGTGTTTCTAAGCGATGTTGAAGTGAGCATAGCTCCAGAGTTTTCCGCGGCTACTTTATGAACAAACATTACAAACAATGAAAGGCATTGCGCATGCGATTTGCCGCATTCAGGGATGGAGACCGGGAGGGGCTAGCCATTGCGTGCCCAGATGAAAAACTGTACGGGCTGTTGAGTGGAGATGAGAGCTATCCTGGCAATCTTGGCCTTCTTGTTCAACATGGACGCGACGCGCTGGAGAGCGCAGCCGTGTTGCTCGCCAACGGACCGCAAATCTTCCTCGATCAGGCCGTTCTTCTCCCGCCTTTGTCTACTCCCGGAAAGGTTATCTGCGTAGGGCTGAACTACGTCGATCACTCGATCGAGAGCGGCTTTACCGTGCCCGACTATCCCACGATCTTCACGCGTTTTGCTTCGAGCCTCATCGGGTGCGGCGCCGCGATCATCCGACCCATGGTATCCACCCAGCTTGACTTTGAAGGCGAGATGGTTGCCATTATCGGCGTTGGCGGAAGACACATTCGCGAACAGGACGCTCTTGACCACGTCATTGGCTACTCCATTTTCAACGACGCTTCCGTTAGGGATTACCAGAAGAAATCTCCTCAATGGACAATCGGAAAGAACTTCGACGGCACAGGGGCATTCGGTCCCTACCTGGTCACCGCGGACGAACTTCCACGCGGAGCGAACGGACTGCACATCCAGACGCGTCTCAACGGTGCAGTTGTGCAGGACGCGTCAACCGGCGACATGGTGTTCACCGTGGCACAGCTAATCTCGATTCTGAGCGAAGCCATTACTCTTTCGCCCGGCGACATCATCGTGACCGGCACACCGGCCGGAGTTGGTATGGGGCGGAATCCGCCGCTTTTCATGAGGCATGGCGATGTTTGCGAGGTCGAAATCGAAGGGATCGGCACATTGCGCAATAGCGTCGAGGACGAATAGCGATGTCAGTCAATGGAACAGAACCGATCTTGACGACCGCCGGTGAGAGCCGCCTTCGCCGCAATGCGCTCAACGCGAGCCACATTGTGGCCTCTACCCTCGCGAGCATAGCGCCCGCAATGAGCTTCTTCTTTGGCTTTGCCGTCATTGTGCAAGGTGCAGGGCTGGCAGCACCTTTGACCATCCTGACCGCAACAGTCGTCATCCTCTTCCTGACCAACACGATCGCGGAGTTTTCGCGTTTCACTCCGTCCACCGGATCGTTTGTAACGTTTACCGGCAAGGCGTTCGGACCTTCCGTCGGAACAGCTGTTTCGGTATTTATTACACTCGGATATGTCGTCGCCGCGTCGACGGTGGTCTCCATAGCGGGAACCTGGATCGCCGAGACGCTCAGGCTCTTCCTTGGCATTTCAATTCACTGGGCCATCCTCACTGTATTAATCTCAGCCGCCACCGGCTGGCTGGTTATGCGAGGTGTTGCGCTCTCCACGCTCTGGTCGGGCATCTTTTTCTACTTCGAGGTTGGGTTGTTGATTTTGGGAAGCATTTTTATGCTCGTCGCTCACCGGGGTTTCCTGACCCTCGCTCCATTCAGGATTTCAAACCTGTCCGGTGGCCTCGCTGGATTGGGCGCCGGGTTTCCACTGGCCATTTATCTGTTCATCGGTTGGGAGAATTCTGCATCTCTCGCCGAAGAGACCGAGAACCCTCGACGCGACATTCCACGCGCGTTGATTACGTGCGCGCTCGCGATCGGCATCTTCTACACATTCCTTGCCTACGCAACGGCGGCCGGGCTCAGAATGGATACGCACGCCCTTGTCGCATCGCGACTGCCTTTCATAGATGGATTGAAAGCCTCGGCCCCATCGCTTCTCGTGGTGGCGTACATCGCTGGCGTCACAAGCATTCTTGGCTCACTCATCGGCCTGGTCAACTCGCAAGCGCGTATTCTGTTCAACTCAGGGCGCGAAGGGTTACTACCGGAATTCCTCGGCAAGATTCATCCTCGCCACCAGACGCCGCACAGCGCACTGTGGGTGTTTCTCATCATTGCTGTTGCGCTCATTCTTGGCTTTGGACTGCTCGGCGGAGTGGCGCCGATGGACTACTTCGGCTTCGCCGGTACGCTCGGCACAATCCCCATCATTCTTACTTACATGCTTACGAATCTCGCGCTTCCAATCTACGTGATTCGCTATCACCGCAGTGAACTCAGTGTCTTTCGTCATGTTCTGTTGCCGATTGCCGGCACGCTGATCATGCTGATTCCCCTGTGGGGACTCATACAGCCTGGACAGCCATGGCCTTTTAATATTTTTCCCTGGGTCGCGTTGGGCGCTCTTGTCGTATCCGCCTTCTATGGCATCGTGATCGCGCGCTTGTCCCCGGGCCTGGCTGCCCGCATCGGGGTCTACGTGGCTGATGAGTAACGCGCGAGCAATTTCAGTTTTTCAATTCGCATGGAGGTTAGTGTCATGAAGCCAATCCTTTTTCGCGGCGCCAGTGTCTGGGATGGCAGCGGAGCCCGGGCATTTCCCGCCGACGTACTTGTCGAAGGTCCCAGGATCAAGTCAATTGCGCGTGCGCCAGAACGCCTCACCACAAACGGAGCATTCATCATCGAGACGTGTGGTCGCACGCTGATGCCAGGCCTTGTTGAGGGCCACGCGCATATCTCCTTTGGCGGTGCAGTCAATGATTCCGACCTCGGCAATATTCCTCCCGAAGAGCATGTGCTTCTGACCGTTCGCAATGCAAAGACTTTGCTGGACCACGGATTTACCAGCGCTTATAGTGCCGCGACTTCGAAGCTCCGCCTCGATGTGGTCATCCGCAATGCGGTGAATGCCGGGCAATTCCCAGGCCCGCGCATCCGTGCGGCGAGCCCGGAGATCACCGTCACGGGTGGCCTTGGCGACGAGCGCAAAGCGCATATGTATTACGAAAGCTTCGGCATGATCGCCGACGGTCCGGAAGAAATAAGGAAGGTCGTGCGCCTGTGTTGCCGCGAAGGCGTGGATAACATCAAGGTGAATATTTCGGGGGACGATCTGAGTCCGGCGGCGCACGGCGGCCTGACCGTAATGCGCGACGATGAAGTCCAGATGGCGGTCAACGTAGCGCGCGATTTCGGCAAGAAAGTCAACTGTCATGCGCGCGCGGCTGAATCCGTGAAGAGAGCCGTTCGCTGCGGCATCGACGTCATCTATCACTGCGAATCGGCGGACGAAGAAGCGATCGACATGCTGGAATCCGCAAAGGATCGGATCTTCGTCGGCCCGGCGATCGGGATCATCTATAGCACGCTCTACGAGGGCGAACAGTTCGGTTTCCATCGCGATTCCGAGATCGGCCGCCAGATGCAGCGAGTCATCGACACCACTGCCGCCGTCTATACGGAGCTTCGCAAACGCGGCGTGCGCATCCTCATCGGAGGGGACTACGGATTTGCGCAATCACCGCAAGGCGACAATGCACGCGATCTTAAACACTTCGTCGATCTACTGGGCTTCTCGCCAAGCGAGGCATTGCAGTGCGGTACGCGCATCGGAGGCCAAGTGATGGGACTGGGCAACGAACTCGGCGAAGTGAAGGAAGGCTTTCTCGCAGATCTGCTCCTCGTCGATGGCGATCCGCTCGAGGATCTCGACCTCGTCGTCCGGGAGAAGAACCTGCATGTGATCATGAAAGAAGGCTCGCTCTACAAGAATTGCTCAGACACGGCTCAAATTGAAAATACTGTTGTCGCTAACTTTGAGCATGCTGGCGGTCACGGTCTGGCTCCTTGAGGCGGCACACTCTTCGACATCGAAGTTCACTCGGGCGTTTTTGACCTGGTAGGAGTCATCTCCGGCGCCCAGATCGCCATGGGACGCATATACATGCCGGCTCGAAAATCTCCAGTGATATCCCATGCTTCGGGAGTCCGGAACCAGTACCCCTTGCTCTCGTAAATCACGTGATAGAGACCCCACGCGGTTTTCCATGCTTCAACTTTCAGGCCTTCGCTCATCAGCAGTCCGGCGAAGCTCTCCGTCGTTCCGACCCAGACCTCCTTGGCCTCGGCGTTGGCCAGAATTGTGCCATCCGCCGCCATCCCATTCGCAGCGCCCATCTCGCCGTGCCCGAACTTCATTACATTGAAATCAAAAATCTTCTTCATCGCCGAGACCTGCATCGCGTGCGGCACGATGTCCCCGAGACCGGTGAGGTTGGCATACCACTGGCCCGCGAGTTGATCGGTCTGGATGTCATCCTTATACTCACTGCTCGTATCGTAGCGAAAATACTCGCCGTTCCAAAGCGTCTCGATATAGGACTTCTGCCCCTTCAGGAACAGAGCGTGATACTCCGTGGCGGAATTCGGGTCGCCGACAGCGCGAGCAGTTTCTTCCGCTGCGCGCAGCGCCGCCAGCCACAGCCCGCCTGAATACGCACTTACCCCAGTCGTTACCCAATCGTCGTAGGTCTGGTCAGGATAGCCGCCGTTTTCAGGAACTCCGCCACCTCGATCGAACTGGCGCAAATATCCGATTGCTTCTTTGACCGCGGGCCACGTGCGGCGAAGAAATGCAGTGTCGGTGCGGCCGGTGAGGACATAGTCTCGATAGACCATCAGCACAAATTTTGAATTGAGATCTTTCCAGTCATTCGTATCCTGCCAGCCGGGCTCGTTTACGGCAACGAACGGATCACCCTCTGGCACGCCCAGGTCGTGCGGCACCGCGCCGATTTTCTTGCGCTTATGCGTGACGGGCTCGCCGGTCTGCGCGGACTTCCATACCCAGAGCCCTTGCTCAGGCCATTCCTTGGGCACAGTATCGGCAAACTCCAACAGCACCTGTTTGTCAATATCCGGCCAGAACTTCAGCAGCGGGAGCGATGCATAGAAACGCACATCGAGTGTCCCATAATAAGCGTAGTCGAAGCACTCCAACTCCGCGAATGTTGGAGGCGCTTTCGGATCTGAACCTGCTTGGCGCCCCCAAAACGTTCCTCCATCGGTGAGCGCATAAAGCTCGTTGAAAAGCATGCCGCGATACCACAGAGGCCTGCTCTCATCATTGACATATGGCGTCTGCCATTTGTCGATCTCATCACTCCATTGCGCCGCATGGAGAAGTCCGTCGCGTGCAATCTTCCACGCATTCCGGCCAGACGTTCCGTAGAAATCCGTGTAGCGCCGGTTCCACATTCTTCCTTCCCCGAACTGGACCAGCGGAAAATCCCACGCGAGGTCCATGGGAATGACTTTTGTCTCTCCCGGCCGCAAAGTGAAGCGCACCGCAATCGCGCCAGCCAACTTCTCCTTGTCGCTTACCCACGATTTTCCATCGTTAGCGAGCCTGCCATCTTTCGAGAACGGTGCCCAGACAGCGTTCCCGTCGCCGCTTGCCTGGAACGTAGTCTGGTAGCTGACTTCAACGCCGGGTGAATCGAGCGCGGCAATCGCAAACTGCCCGTCCCATTCATTCGGCGCGATTCCCGCGCGGTTACGGTCGAAGACGATCCCCTTCATAGTTCCCGCGCCGACAATGTCCTCGCTCCTATAGTCATTGTGGTTGCCCTGATTTAGTGCTCCTGCAAAATCGCGTGTATACGTGCGGAACCATCCCGACATATTTGTCCAGGAGAGCAGTACTGAAACTGTGACTGGCTTGTTGGTTGGATTGTCCGCGTGCAAACGATAGACAGCCACCGGATAGCTGGATTCTCGATAGTTGTTGGGAATGACAGGCGAGAATTGTTCAAGCGCCACATGCGCAGGAAACTTGTCCCACTTATAGTCGAACCAAGCCTTGGGAAACAGGGCATAGTAGTCGCCTGCGCCGACAGGGTAATCCCACTGCCAGCTGGACAACCCTGTGCCCTGGGGATGCCCGTTCAGCAGTACCTGGGCGGTTCCCTGGGCTTCACCCTCGGACTGCTGGAACATGGCGAACTGGTTTGTGTCGATCGGTTCATACTTGTGGTTCGCGGCTTCGATATGCCAGCGCGCGAAATCGCCGCGATAGCTGCGAGAAAAAGTTCCGGCTCCCAGGCCCCCTACTGGAACACCCTGCCAGTAGCCGTCATCGATGTCGCCAGATACGCGTGTAACACCCGGATTCTCAAGAGGAAGCCCCAGAGCGCGCTTCCAGGCGGTCTTTGGGATGTTGTTGCCAGCCCAGCCGATAGGAGCCGCGAAAAAGCAGAGCGCAAATGCAAGGACAGGTATCAACGATCGCTTCAATGTGTCTCCAAGGCTTCAAGTGTCGATTAACAAACGCAATTGCGCAGGAGGATCAGGAACAGGGATAAGGTGAATCCATTCACCGTCTTACAGCGACAGCAGAGATCGTCGGTGTGTTTTGTGCAGGGCGCCCGAACTTGGACATTCATGAATAACATTTGCCAGCCTGACTCTATCAGTGTATATACTAACGAAACATTACGAACAATATCATGCTCTTCTTCGTCATTGCCGAGCAAGTCAACGCGGTTGGCTACACCAGATGCGCCTGCTCAAGTGGGACGCGACCTTCCTCGACGGCAGCTTCGCGCCGGCTAAAAATGGGGCTTTGCAGTCGGCAAAACCAAGCGCGGCAAGGGATGAAGTGGATGGTACTGCTCGACGGTAAAGGTCTTCCTATTGGAGTTCGGCATGGCCTAAGCCCCAATCTCAACATGCGACCTCGAACGGTACCCATTCGGGGCATTCCTAATCCGCCCGCAACGCCTGCATGGGATCGATGGAGGCGGCCCGTCGTGCAGGCACAAGCGCCGCCATAAGGCCGCACACCACCAGCAGCACCGAAACCATCGCGAAAGTGAATGGATCATACTGGGCCACGCCAAACAAGAATGACTTGAGCAACCGCGTTGCCACCGAGGTGCAAGCGAGTCCCAAAACCAGCCCCCAAATCACAAGAACCGACGCATTCCTCAGAATGAGCAGCAGTACATCACGCCGGTCCGCGCCCAACGCCATCCGAATTCCCACTTCACGCGTGCGCCGATTTACTGAGAACGTCATCAGGCCCGACAATCCGACGAGCGCCATGATCAATGCAATCCCGGCAAACACGGTCAACAACGAAGTCTGGAACCGCCGTCGTGCTGTGGCGACCGAAACAAGATCTCCCATCGTAAGAATATCTGTCGCCGTAATACTTGGATCGATGGACTTCAGCGTGGCCCGAATCTCGTTCTCGACTGTTGCCGCAGGTAGCGTGGACCGCACAGCGACAGACTCATCGCCGAAATCGTAACTCGTGTTATACATCTGCGGTTGCGGCTCTTCCTCCAGACTCATGTGGCGAACATCGGCAACCACCCCGACGACAGTCGACCAATGCGCATGTTTATCGTCAGTACTGATTCGTCCCCCGATCGGGTTACGATTTGGGAAATACGTCGCCGCGAATTTCTGGTTGATGATAGTAGGTCCGTTGCCGGTCGTATCGGCTTCGGTGAAGTAGCGTCCGGCAATCAACGGAACCTCCATGGCTTCGAAGTAATGCGGCGTGACACCCCGTCCTTCGGTCTGTTGAAAGTCCTTATTTGGAAATCCATCGACCCACAGAAAACCAATACTCTCTGAATTGGACAGCGGAAGATTGCTGACGCCTCCGGCGGCCCCCACACCGGGCAATGCCTCAAGCTTCGCCATCAGATCCTTGTAAAAAGCGACATGCTGCTCGCGCTTGCTGTAGCGCTGGTCGAGGCTCACATGGAACGTAACCGCAGACCGAGTAAATCCTGTGTCCACTGAGGCAACATTGATATAGCTGCGGATCAGCAACCCCGCTCCCGCCAGTAACACCACAACCATCGCCGTCTGCGCAACAATCAACGCGCTCTGCGAACGGCTGTGCCCGGTGGAGCTTCCGCGCATGGCGTGCGATTTCAGGAACTCCGTCAATTGCATCCGTGAAGCGCCGATCGCAGGCATCAATCCCGCCAGCAAACTCGTGAATAGCGACCCACCGATGGCAACCAGAAACACCCGTGCATCAAGAGACGCTTCATTCAAGCGCGGAATATTTCCAGGATCGAGCTTCGGCAGCAATCGGAGAAAGAAGAGTGCGAGCACAATACCCACTGAGCATCCACCAACGCCAAGCAGCATCGATTCGGTCAACAACTGCCGGACCATGCGGCCGCGCCCCGCACCCAGGGCTGCGCGTACACTCAGTTCGCGGGCCCTCTCGGCGGCACGCCCAAGCAGGAGGCTGGCCACATTTCCGCAGGCAATCAGCAACACGAGGCCGACCGCAGCCAGCAGCAACCGCATGAGTGGACGCACGGGCCCAATGGAGATCCCGGTGAAACTCTCGACCAGCGAGCCCCATTCGCGTGGGAGACCAGCATCTCCCGGATCGGCCGCGTATTGCTTATCTAGCCGTGCCATGATGCCGGCCATCTCCGCCTGCGCCTGATGAATAGACACAGCAGAACGGAGCCGTGCGAAGGAAACATTGTTCCCAATGGCTCGGGAAGCTCTGGCTTGTGAGCTAAGCGCAAGAGGCACCCAGATCTGCGTGGAATTGATGTGAGAATCTCCGTAGGGAAGATCTGACTTGAAGGGAAACTCAAACTCCGGGGGCATGACTCCGACAATCCGATAATTCGCACCGTCCAGTTGGATGGAACGGTGCAGCACGTCCGGTGTTGCCCCAAACATTGAGCCCCAGAGCGAATGGCTGATTACGGCGACCTTCGCATGTGCGGGCAGATTGTCTTCCCCGGCAAAACCGCGGCCAAGTTCGGGCATCGATTGCAGGGTCGCGAAAAAGTTCTCGTCAACCCGCGCCCCACCCATACGCTGCGTAGTGTCCTGCTCCGTCACGCTGAATTGAACTTGTTCGAAGTTGCTCATATTCGCGTAGGAGTTGGCCTCGCGCTTGAGGTCGTAGAAGTCACCGTAGCTGGGGCATATGACCTCCGCAGGAATCTTGAGGCTGGGATTCGGTGAAAATAAATAAACCAGGCGCTCGGGGTCTCCGTACGGTAGCGATCGAATCAGCACTGCGTTCACCAAGCTGAAGATGGCCGTGCATGCGCCGATTCCGAGCGCGAGCGTGAGCACCGCGGTTATCGAGAAGCCAGGGTTCTTGCACAATGTGCGCAGTCCATAGCGCAGATCTTGCATAGCTTGTTCGATCCACAACAGAGAGCGTTCGTCGCGGTGTGCCTGTTTTGCCTGCTCCACCCCGCCGTAGGCGCGTCGCGCGGCCAGCCGTGCTTCTTCAGGTGACATTCCACGGCGTTCGAATTCGTCGGCGATGAGAGTGAGGTGCGAAGCGACTTCGCGTGCAAGGTCCTCTTCTGCGCGCTTGTTGGCGACCAAGCTGCGGAGTCGGGCGATGATTCTTCTCCAATGCGCCATCGTTACTGTTCCTCCGCGAGCAGCTTTTCAACCACGCCAGCCATTTGGCGCCAGCGCTGCGACCCCATGGTGGCGAGGGTGCGAAGGATCATAAGTTCGAGAGTGCCTTGCAGGATCCGGATGTGCATTTTCTTCACTTGGCATTCAAGTGAACATGTTTGTCACTTGGATGTCAAGTGGAAAGCGCGGGACGGGATTTGAGAGCGGGCTCACACTGGAAGTAGCTCTCTGCTCTCACTATCGCCCCAAAACACTCATTCGCAAGCGATTATGCGCGATTTTCGAAATTACTCTCCGAAAGCGCCGGGTCAAGAACCAATGTTGCGATTGGATCGTCACAAAATTGGAACAACCCCCAAGCGATCAGAACGAACGGTTCTGCAACGGACCGGCGATTGGCGATACATTTGAGCAATAAGGATCGGTAAAATAAAATACTTTGGCGGCAGACAATCGAAACAAGGACCCCAACAGCATCTTCCACGCTCGGGGGGGGAAGGGCATTGATCAACCAGTTACTGACGGGTACCCCACTGCGCGGCTACCTACGCCACTTTTGCCGAAAGCCCCGCTCCGGCACTCGGAAAGGTAAAAGCCAAGACTCGCCCTTCTTCCGCTACCATCACTTCCCGATCGAGCACACGTGCGATACTCATCAGGACCGTGGAGGCACAGGCAGGGCACGCTCCGGAGTTGTTGCCAATCGAGTTGCAGTCCTGGCAAAGGTAAGCAGACTCTAAGGGGAAATGCTGCATCATCAAGTAAGTCATCGTTTCACCTCTTTGGATTATTTGAGTGAAGGGGAGCCATAACACCACAGCTTGCCCCACTTCAATAACTAATGCAGCCGATTTTCACCGTGTTGTGCTTGCGGCATCCGTTTTTGACGGGCCGCAGAGAGGTAGGCTGGGGAAAGCCCGAGCCCCATTTGACCCCGAAGCGGAACCGGAAACTTCCGACCCCGTAAACGTATTGCTCGTGTTTGTTCTCTGCTCAGGGCGCGGGGTAAGCCAACGAGTTAAAGAACCCAGTGCAACAGTGGTTCCATTTGTGTAGAACATTCGGCGATTTTTTTAAATGGTGTGAGGATGAGATGAGTTCCTGAAGAAATTCCCAACTTGTTTTCTATCCCAACGATTAATTAGAGCAATCTAAATATGGCAAAGATTTGCGGTTATGAAAATACTCAAATAGTACCCTCATGCAAGGTACCCATTCAATGCCGGTAATGTTACTGTTGCCGCGTTTGAAATGACCGTTCCCACCCAACCAGCGCACCAGGTTGGACTTGGCGAGGTCGATGATTTCGTTGCCGCGCCCATCGAGAACGGCTACTCTTCGGTACAAACCGCAGCGAAGACCTATTTCACCGCGCTGGAAGCTTTGACGGAGAGGCAGGAGAAGTCTGCCGAAAATGGCGTGCCCAAGGCGCATGTGACTACGTTGCCGGTGCGAATCACTACGTGTTTCTGTCGAATGAGGCCGAAATGCTGAGGGACATACATGCCTTTGTTGCTGGTCTGCGGTAACCGTCTCTTCCGCGCTTTAAGGATGGATGCCGGACTTCTCGAAAGCGAAAAATGACACATTGCAAGTTCTTTGAGACTATGAGACGATTCTTATCGGGTTCCGATAAGAGGACGAGATGGGGCAAAAACGTACCGATCTTCTACGAGGAACTCTCGACCTGCTTGTGCTGAAAGCACTGTCACTGGAGCCCCTGCACGGAGTTGGAATCTCTCGACGTATCACTCAAATTACCAAGGGCGCTTATCAGGTAAGTTTCGGTTCGCTTTTTCCGGTACTACACCGAATGGAGGAAAGCGGCTGGGTAGAAGCCGAGTGGCGGTCATCCGACAACAACCGCCGGGCAAAATATTACCGATTGACTTCCGCTGGGCGCGCACAACTCAAGGATGAAGAGCGGCAATGGAACCAGGTGGTGAAGATCATGGCGGCCGCCGTTCAGTCCACGTGAATCCAGATGGGTGCATCATGGCTAAGCGAATTCTGAGTTTATTTCGGAATCTCTTTCGCAAGAGCGAGGTCGAGCAGGCTCTGGATGATGAACTTCGTTCATCGCTGGAAGCCCTAACGCAGGAGAAGACGATGCAAGGGCTTTCGCAATCGGTGGCCAGACGAGAAGCGCCTATCGAAATTGGCGGCATCGAGCAGGTGAAGCAGAGGGTTCGCGCAGTACGGGCAGGGAGCTTTTTGGAGGACCTTGCCAGGGACATCCACTATGCCCTGCGCAGACTGCGCCGCAATTGGAGCTTCACGGCCGTAGCCGCCCTGACGCTGGCACTTGGCATTGGGGGATCGACAGCGATCTTCAGCGTGGTTAACGGCGTGCTCCTCCAACCTCTGCCCTATTCGCACTCGGGGAACCTCGTAGAAGTAGGGCTCGACCTTCCCGGCATCAACCAGTTCAACTGGCCTTTATCTCCAGCGGAATACTTTACGTTTCGCGAGCAGGGCCGCACTTTTGAGGATATCGGTCTCTACTATACGGGGTTCGGCGGTAACCTCTACTCGGCCAACGTCACCGGCTTCGGACGACCAGAACACGTGCCTGCTCTCGGCGTGACCGACGGGGTGCTCCCAATTCTCGAAGTCACACCTCTGTTGGGGCGCTCCTTCACGCGGGCGGACGATGAACCGGGGAGCGCGGACACAGTGATGATCACCTATGGCTACTGGCGCACCAAGTTCGGCGGCGACCGCTCAGCCATCGGGAAAGCGATCGACGTGGATGGTAAGCCTAGCACGATCATCGGCGTGTTACCGCAACGCTTTCGCTTCCTGGACATGACGGATCTGGGCATACTTCTGCCTCTCAGGCCTCGAACGCAGCGAGGCTATAACTACTTTGCGGTCGCCAGGCTCAAGCCGGGGGTGACGCTGACCGAAGCCAATATTGTTGCCTTGAGATATGAGTAGGGGTTCGCAAGGCGTATGGACGAATTTTAATTATTAAGAGGTTGGGCAAATTTAGCCGGGAGGATCTGCTAGTCATGGATAGAGATGCAGGTGTAAAGGCCCACTCGAAACGGAGTTCGGGTCTCTCTCGAGAGGTGGCGTTGAGATTTCACAGTAATAAGGACAAGTGCAAACCCAAACAGTCGTGCGTCTACTGCGGCCAGCCAGACTGCCTCAGAGCGTCCGGAGGAAATGGCACATCGGCCAAGAAACAGCGAGAACCAGGTGAGAGCCTCCCAGAACCGGTATTTATTGGACGCGAGGGAGTGGGAGGGTCGACAGGACGCCGAGAGTATCGGCGGCTTCGGCTAAGTTTGAGTCTGCTGTCCACAATTCCGTGGGTATCGGAGAGAGGATGATCGAGGAAAGAAGATGGGCATCCACTAGGCCGATGCCTTTGTCGTAGAGCGACCGAATTTCGATTAGCTCCCGCACTTCCCTCAGACCGGCAACCGTAGCTGTGGGCATGTCATCGAGCGTTGCAAGAACGGACATGCGGTCCGGCCACGAGTATAGTGAAAGCTCTGCGATCACAAACGGGTGCATCACCACCCTTTCACTCTTCAGCAGCGCGACCAGGTGCGAATTTGGAGAGCGAAGGTGCCTTGACCAGATGCTCGTGTCTACCAAGACTTTCGTTATGGTTCCGGTCATTTGCGCTGCGTCCTCCTCCGCGGAATGTCAGGGAAATCAGGGACTGAACCGCCAATCGCCGCCAGGCGTCGCGCAGCTTCCCGCTGCACCAACGCCGTCAGCGCCTCTCGGACCAAAGCCGTTTTTTCTTTTACGCCGGTGTACTCTTGGGCCTTGCGGACCAACTCATCATCAAGCGCGATGGTAGTTCTCATTCAGCACCTCCCCATACATCTAATTATAGCATCGGATGATGCTCTATTAAGATGCGTACCAAGCGGACTTTATCTTGCGACAACTCCGGCACCGTGGCAGAGCCGAGCTCAGATACGACAAAGGTTGTGCGGCGCCAGGTGATCCACTCCGATCCGCTTTGCATATCGCTTTACTGCTGTCCAAACAACATCCGGAGCGATTTCACGACTTAGTTCGGACCTGTTTCTCCAGATTCGCCTTAGTACCAGCTCTTCTGAAACTCCGGAGGCACGAAGCCAACGATCGATTAGAGCCTTGCACCAACCCGAAACGGGCACCGTTCGCAGCCGTCCGCCAACTGTAGCGACACGGCTTCCGATCGTCGCAGACCGCGTCGGAGCAGCAGACCAACTAACGCCGCGTCTCTTCCGCCGCGTATGGTGCTCCGCGGAATGGAGTTCAAGAGGTGTACCCCGGTCAAACCTGGAGACGCGTAGGGAAGTGTGGATGAGGATGGACAGTCGATCCAATGTTTTCAATAATGCACAATTTTGTGCGGAAGGGAATAGACGAATATGGACAGCTATGGAGAAGAAATGGCGGAAGAGGAGGGATTCGAACCCCCGATACCCTTTCAGGTACGCCAGTTTTCAAGACTGGAGCCATCAACCGCTCGGCCACTCTTCCTCTCCGGATTTTAGTATGCGGATGCAGGTTGCGCAAAGAGTTCTTCGAAGTTTCACCCTTGGCCGGGCACCACAAAGACAATCTCCCATAGGACCCCGATGACCTTTTATCTATTAATGGTTAGTCTGTTGTACCGTTCATTTCGTCCGACACTTGCGCGCCGCCGTTCTAAGGTGCGCATGGTGATAAGTGCGACCGTTGGCTTTACGAGGCTCTTGTTCGGTCGAGCTAATTCAAGATTTCGTTCGCGCATTCCGGTTGCGCTTATTATTTTCGGGACTTCTTCGGGACCAGGGTGGAAACAAGCTTTTCCAGCTCCGCCAACCGGCTCTTCAACGCCTCCACGTCTTCAGTCTCGGGCTGCCGGGCTTCTTTCTCTTTCGGTTCCACTACTTTGCCCGCTGCGGAACCTGAGCCTCGACTCGCAACCACATCAGGCTTTGTGCGGAGATTCTGCATGAACTCGAATGGGTTCAATTGCGGAGCCATCATGCGGTAGGTGTTCTGGTAAATGTCCAGCATTGCTTTCATATACTTCAGGGTGCTTTCCTGGCTGACTCGGCCGGACGCAATGACCATTTGGCGCAGCAGATCCAGCGGAAAACTGGAGTCCGGTGTCTTGGCGTCTTCAACAATAATCTGCGTCAGAATCAGACGCGTTATGTCTTCGCCGGAGGCAGCATCGATGACCTGTACGTCATTGCCCTGCTGCAGAAGCTGCGCCACCTCTTCGAGATTTATATACCGGCTATCGGTGGTGTCATAGAGGCGCCGGTTCCCGTACTTCTTGATCACAACTGTCTTCTGCGCCATAGATTTTCTAATTTTACCCCTTGACAGCGGATCCATCTGGCGTTAATTAGATATGCTGCAGTGCAGCATATTATGCAGCGTACATAAGAGCAAGGAGGAAGATATGAACGCGAAGGATACGGGATCTGACGTACCGGTAACGGCCGCAGAAGGCGAAGAAGCTGACGTATTCGAGTCGATGGCCCAGCTCTATACCAGCGGCATCGAGCGTGTGGCCGAGATGCAAAAGAAAACCCTGGATATCGCAATTCGGCAAAATGCGGAATTGGTGAATGTCTGGAAGAAACACACGCTGGCCGCGCCAGGGCTCTTCGTTCTCGATCTGGCCACCACGGCCTTTGAACGTTTTGCAGATACTCAGAAGGGAGCAATTGACCTGGTGGTTGATCAGAGTCACGCCCTGGCAAAACTGGTGAGGGAACGCAAGTTGAAAACAACGGACACCTTCGAAGAGGGAAAGGTGAGGGCTCCCCATTCAGGTGTATGCTTTGTGTGTTTTAACGGCCGGGGGTTGGAGATGTCAGCAGAAAAGGAAAATAACAAGCCCGCCGACCCGTTCGAACCATTTCGCGAAATGCGGGATAACTACCTTGACGCCATGTCTAAGGCGATGATCAACGCCGTGAACAGCGAGGAGTACGCGGAGGCTTCTGGCGCCATGCTGAACGGTGCGTTAACGATGTCTGCGCCGTTCCGCGAGGCATTCGAAAAGTCGATGCTGATGGCGCTGCAGAAGCTATCCCTGCCCTCGCGGGAGGATGTCGCAGCCCTGGCACAACGCTTCACGAACATGGAAATGCGCCTGGACGATATGGATGCCAAGCTGGATCGAATTGTCGAATTATCGTCCGCGAACCGTGCGCCGGTTGCCGGAGGTGAATCTGAAGCGAAGCGGCCAGCGCCGGCGGAGGCGAAAACTCCGAATAAAGCGAGCACCAGGAAAGGCTAGAGGTCGATATGGCACAGGCTGGGGTATCGTACGAATATTGGTCAGGTGTCAACCCGCGGTTTGAAACTTTCAATAGGCTGTTGACGACGAAAGCCGCGATCGGTCAGACACCAAAAGAAGTTGTCTGGACACTCAATAAGACAAAGCTCTATCGATACATCCCGGTGGTTCCGGCCGAGGCGCGACATCCGATACCGCTGTTTCTTGTTTTTGCATTGATGAATCGTCCCACGATTCTCGGCGCCCCACCGCATTGCATTTAGCCAGTAGGGAGCCCGGCTCATCGACTCCGCACCGCCACCGATTGCCGCATCGGCATCTCCGTGCACGATCATCTGCGCGGCTGTGACGATTGCCTGGAGCCCGCTGCCGCACAAACGATTCAGCGTGAGTGCTGCGGTTTCCACCGGCAAACCTCCCCGCACGGCCGCTACACGCGCCAGATACATGTCTTTCCCTTCGGTGTGAATCACATTTCCGAAAACGACGTTACCGATCTCGGCCGCGGAAAGCCCGGAGCGTCGCACACTTTCTGAAACAACGCTTGCGGCAAGTTCTGTGGGAGGAGTGTCTTTGAGGGCGCCGCCGAACTTTCCAACCGGAGTACGTACGGCGCTTAGAACTACAACTTCTCGATTGGTCATTGCCCGAATCCTTTCGTTCCTTGGATCGTGGTGACGGTGCAGCTAGGAAGCTGCCAGAGGGCTGGGTTCGTGTTTCGAGTTCTGAGGATGGGAATTCTCCATCAAGTTGGACTATTCCGCCTTCCGGCATTGAGGACCTCGCGTGTGGCTCGAATGCGGCGCTTCCATGCGACGAGGGGGATCATTCGGCTCTTTCGAATCAAACTGCAAAGTATTTTCACCCCACCTCTGGACATTTGTGCATTGCCGCACTTACTATGCTGCAATGCAGCGTAGCTATCATCTAGGAGGTGAACAAAATGGTGGACACAGGATTTGAAACCGAAGTGGAGAACAAGATAACGATGCCATTCACCTTGGAAGGAAAGACAGCGCTCGTCACCGGAGCAGGCCGCGGAATCGGAAGAGCGATTGCAAAGCGGCTGGCTGAATGCGGAGCGAACGTGATGGTCAACGACCTTGATGAACAACTGCTTCTGGAGTCGGAAGCTGAAATCGCGCAACCGGAAAGAGTCAGCCATATTACCGGAGACCTGACAGACCCCGCGACCCCGGAGATGATAGTGCACCAGACGCTGTCGGAGTTTGGGGCGATCGATATCATCGTCAACAATGCCGGGTACAGTTGGGACAGCGTGATCCAGAAGACTACGGATGAACAATTTCAGGCGATGTTGGATATTCACCTTGTGACTCCGTTCCGTATTCTTCGTGCCGCTTCTACTTACATTCGTGAGTCGGCGAAAAAGGAGATTGCTGCCAATCAGTGCGTCATGCGCAAAGTGGTGAACATTACTTCCATAGCCGGCACCGATGGTAATCCCGGCCAGGCGGGTTATTCGGCAGGAAAAGCCGGGGTTATTGGACTGACGAAAACGCTGGCCAAAGAATGGGGCCGCTATAACGTCAACGTGAACGCCGTCGGCTTTGGGCTGATCGGGACGCGGATGACACAGCCCGTTACCGCTGCAGGCTCGAAGATGGAAATGCACGGCCACGAGATCCGCCTCGGAGTTCAACCCAGTATGCTGGATTCGGTGAAGAGCGCATGCCCCTTGGGCCGGCTCGGGACACCCGAAGACGCTGCTGGGACTGTGCTCTTCTTCTGCAGCCCACTATCGGATTACGTGACTGGAGAAGTGTTGATATGCGGTGGGGGATTTCACTTTTAGCGAAGTCCCCCTTTGGTTTCGCATCAGGAGACACGAAGATATGAATCGTCGAACAAATAACCATCCAGATCGTTGTCTTTTTTCTCCGCAAGCGTGTACGGCTCCGGCCAGTGGTTCAGGATAGGCTTCTGGCTGGAGTCTGACGATGCTGGACAGGGCTTTCTGTCCGCCTGAGGATAATGAGAAGGGTCCGCTACCTGACAATATTGCGCAGCAGCCTCCGAAGGGGTTCGGATTTCTCTGGCTGAGACGAGCCCAGAGGAACCAAGCAGAGCACTCCAGAGCGCCCTCTACTGCCGTTACAACCTGGAGAAGGACATACCGAAGCCCGATGCGTTGGAATTCCTGCGATCTTTGGACCGACGATTCGAATCCCGCCGGATCGATCTTCTGTGCAAACGCGCGGAACGTCAACGGGAGTATGACCTGGGCAAGCTGCCACGGTTTCCAGCAGAGACATCCGAAATTCGCAAGGCCGAATGGACTGTTGCTCCGATTCCGCAGGATTTGCTCGATCGGCGGGTTGAGATCACCGGCCCGGCGGAACGGAAGATGGTCAATAACGCGCTGAACTCTGGCGCGAACGTCTTCATGGCTGATTTTGAAGACTCCAATGCGCCGACCTGGAGCAATTGTCTCGAAGGCCCGCGAAATCTGCGCGATGCTAACCTGCGGATCATTGAATATCGTTCTCCAGAAGGCAAGCTTTACAGATTGGGAGCGAAGCCCGCGGTGCTCTTTGTGCGGCCGCGCGGATGGCACATGGTGGAGAAGCATTTTTGCATTAACGGCGCGCCGATTTCTGCCTCGCTGTTCGACTTTGGACTTTACTTCTTTCACAATTTCCGAACGCTTACTGACCGCGACACCGCACCTTATTTCTATTTACCGAAGATGGAGAGTTACCACGAAGCGCGGCTATGGAACGACGTTTTCCTATTTGCACAGGAATATGTTGGTCTGAAGAAGGGAACGATCCGCGCGACCGTGTTGATTGAAACAATCTCGGCCGCGTTTGAAATGGACGAAATTCTTTACGAGTTGCGGGATCACTCGGCCGGACTTAACTGTGGGCGCTGGGATTATATTTTCAGTTTCATCAAAAAGTTCAGAAACAATCCGATGTATGTGCTTCCTGGACGCGGTTGCATCACGATGGAACAGCCGTTTCTCCGTTCCTATGTTGAGTTGCTGATTCATACATGCCACAAGCGGGGCATTCACGCGATGGGAGGTATGGCGGCGCAGATTCCTATCCGCGACAACCCGCAGGCCAACGAAGAGGCCATGCACCGCGTCCGGCAGGACAAGCTGCGCGAAGTCCGCGCCGGCCACGACGGAACCTGGGTTGCGCATCCTGGACTCGTGCCAGTCGCAAAAGCGGTGTTCGACGAACACATGAAGGGGCCAAATCAGATTCAACGTCCGGCAAAGCAGAGGGCGGCAATTACCGAGAAGGATCTTGTGGAGATCCCGCGCGGGCAGCTGACCGAAGAGGGATTTGTGCGGAACGTCGATGTTGCATTGCAGTACATCGAATCGTGGCTGCGCGGGAATGGGTGCGTACCCATCTATAACTTGATGGAAGATTCTGCGACAGCCGAGATTTCGCGGGCTCAACTTTGGCAATGGATTCGCTATGGGGCTCGTCTGAATAATGGTCGAAAGATCGATCGTCACAGGTTCGCGAGCGTGCTGAGGGATATTCTGAATTGCAAAAAATCCAAACTCGGCAGCGAACAGTTTGAGTCGTCCAAATTCGAGCGTGTGGCCGAACTGCTCACCATTTTCTCAACCAGTGAGTTTCAGGACTTCCTGACAACCGCGGCATACTCTGAGATTGCTTGAACCGCTAAGCGCAATTCAGCGGACGCCTAGCAAGGGTCGTGAATGGAAGCTTGAAGCTGGTTGGGTTGGCCGGATCGAACCACGGTCCGCCGATATGAAGCTTCATGCGATCCAATACCTGTTGCACCGTAAGAGGCGCGGAGGCATGTGCCGGCTGGGGAATTCCCATCGCCGCCAGCGCGACTGTTGCCGCACTGGCGGCGATCATCTCACGGCGCGAGATTTCAAGTTTGCCCATGTATACGTCCTTCTGCGAGAAAGAGCGTGTTGTTGCCTTCGTGGCTGCTGGTACCATGGCCCCGTCGAATTACAGTTTCCCAGGTCTCAGAAGCGAGAAATGGGGCACCCAAGTTCGTGCCTATGATTATAAAATTGCGACGTCGAGGCAGTTCCAGCGCAACGTCACTTCGCTACCTTCTCCGCAGCCGGATTACCCCAGAAGATGAATTTGCCGTAGCGTGTGGCCGTTACGATGTCGATGGCGCCATCGCGATTCGAGTCCGTGGCGACAATATCCGACCCCGCTCCCGACGCTTATGGTCGTGACGAAGGATATAGTTCCTACCGACAGCTGACATACAAGTGGAAGGTTCCACCTGTTGTTTCCCAAATGGGAATGTGCAATACTTCATGTTGGGAACCAAAAGGGGTGATCAAGTGAGTGACAAGCCGGATGTTTTGCAGGGAACGCTGGCGTTGATGGTGCTAAAGACGATTGACGTGCTCGGCCCGCTCCATGGATATGGCATTGCCCGGCGTATCGAACAGATTAGCGGAGACCTGTTGGCCGTGAACCAGGGAACCCTCTATCCGCTGCTGCTGAAGCTAGAGAATGAGGGGGCGATTGTTTCCGATTGGGGAGCTTCTGAGAACAACCGCCGTGCACGTTTTTACAGGCTGACACGGGCGGGGCATAAGCTTTTGCAGGCTGAGACCCGGGACTGGGAACAGACAGCGGCAATCATCGCTCGGTTCTTCAAGGTCAAGGCCGAGGATCTCTCATGAGAACCCTTCGAGAGGTCTCTGGTGCGTACCTCGAACATTCCGGCGAGACATTTACGAGCGAATGCCGGCCGAGCGTGAGAGACGATTCCATGTCTGCCCAGACCAGAGGAGCATAAATTAATGAAGCATTCACAAAGCTGTTTGCTATCAGCTATGCTCGCGCCGGCGCGGGATTTAGCGATCCCGGCCCCATGCCGCGTACCAGCGCGAAATGTACGACCAAGAAGACCCAGAGAGCGCGATCGCTAAGAGACCTGCCAACCTTGAGAGGGCATGGCAGCTGTTGTACGAGACCTCATCGACGCCTTGTGAATTCGCAGGCTCAGAGAATAGCTTGCAGGCCTGACATGAAACTATCTTGAGCGGATGCGTCGGGACGGGTCCATCGGACCTGCATGAGAGTTGCTATCTTTTGCTGCGGATTGCCGATCTGGATCTCGCAACGGACCAGGCTGAACCTGCCGATGGGTATGGGCGTGACGAGGCAAAGCCCTGTCTCACTTAAGTTTAGAGCACGGCCCGAAATCGTTTTTGTCTCCGTGGATTCTTCGGAGCCTATTTGAGGAAGTTCCCGCAGAGCCACCCAAAATGTTTGGGGGAATCGTGCTTCCTGACGTCGCTCGCTGGGGGTAGAGTGTCTCATGTAAGGCCATCATCTACCTTCGTTGCCAGTCTGTGAATTCCACGTATGAACTAATACATCACGCTTACAACTTGTACTCAGCGGGCCGTTTTCAAGAGCGTGGCTCGACAATTCTTCCAACGATTCCAGATCGTGTGGAACAATCCATCTTGACCATTACAATCCTCAGGAACGCTTTGACGGTATTGGGACTTATCCTCATCCGTTCCGCGATTTCCTTGCTTGTAAGACCTTCCACAAGGTAACGCACGGTTTCCATTTCCCGAGGCGTAAGGTCAAACCGGCCAAGGGAGCCGCCTAGCATATCCGCGAAAGAAGCGTGGCGCTCCAGAACAAGTGCCGTTCTGAGAGGCGAGTCGTCCAGTCCGCTGCCATCCAAACGGAAGGCGCGACATAAATAGTGTCTTCCGCCGGATCGATATTCGGCTACAAACTGGGCTGAGTGGTCACCATTCTGTTTCAGCAGCCTTAGCCTGACTCTGTCTCTTAAGAAGATTTCGGGTTGACGAATCTTGTCAGGAGGAGTCGGGAAAGCCAGTATCTGGACAGCGGCTGAGTTGAACGCGATGGGTTGAAAATCTTCTTCAAGCAACAAAATACCTGCAGATTTGACAGTTGTCATGGGTCATTTCTCCGGCCTTTTTGAATGACTCAGAAAAATCTATAAATTTGCAGCCGGACGAGTAGTCGAACATCACCAATGTACGGCGCAAAACCTGGGGGTCTTTGCGAAATCACTCTGTGCGGTACCAGACAAATAGCTGGTTGTCGATCAACCGAAAGGGTTTAGCCCAGGGGATACGATCTTTCGCATTAACCGGGAGCCGACAGATCTTACATCTGACTTGCAAAATCGGATACTATCTAGTACTAAGTGCGTTGTCAACCGGAAATAATTGCCCATTTCAAACTAATCCTTAAGATTAGGTCATCGATCAAACGATATAGCCCCCCGGACTAGTCATTGTGCACGATTGTAGTCTTTCCCCGATAGTGGTCGAATGAAAGCGCTGGAGGAAGTTATGGTTAGCTATACTCTTCATCGGAGCGGCATCCGGGTCCATCCGGCAACATTGCTTAAGTCGGCCCTTTTCGACCACCGCGGACGGGGGCTTCACACCTATCTTACCGGTTCCGCTTTGTTTTTTGCACTGTCAATTTCAGCATGGGCACAGACGTCGGAAGCACCGCAAAGCGGTTCGCAGGCGGACCCTTCAGCGAAGATTTGCGATGAACAGAAGCCGGGGGACGGGAACGAACTGAAGCTTGGCCTGCGGCGTTCCTCCAGCAACGATCTCATTAACGATAACAATTCAAGCGAGCAGGAAACCGGTTCACAGTTAGAGAGTAATCGTGTGACACCAACGGTTCGCCGAAGTGAAGCCGCCCCGGCGGAGCCTGTCTGCAGCAAGACGAAGTCCGGAAGCGAGGCTGATCCTGCACCGGATCCGATATTGGTTCAACAAGCCACGCCGAAGCCTCCGGCGATTGAAAACACGATCGTCTCCGATTCAAATGGAAACTGGACCATTTATCCGCGGGACGGATCTTTGCGAGAGGTAATGCAGTCGATCCACGCGAGCACTGGTATTCCCATGGATCTGCCTGCGGAAGGCCTGGACGAGCACGTGTTCGGCAACATAGGTCCGAAGCCGCCCCGGGAAGTACTGTCTCAACTTCTTGAAGGAGCGGCGGTAAATTATGTTCTACAAACGAGCCCGCAGAACCCTGAGGTCGTGACCCGTCTGTTCGTGACTTCGCGGATTCAGACTGCCGGCGCTAAACAAGTTCAATCAGCAAGCGCAACGATACCTGCGCTGCAGGGGCCGCAAGCTTACGGTGCCGCTGGCTTTGTCGATGAGAACGAGGCGGAGGTGCCACAGGCTGTGCCGGTGACGCCGCAGCCGAAGCCGACGAAGTCTGTTTCGGTACCTGGAATCCCCGCAGGATTCAACCTTCAACAAGCGGCTGCGAGTGCTCACAAGACCCCCGCCCAGTTGCTCAACGAGATGCAACTGCAACAGATAGAGATACTGGATGCCCAGACCCCGCCACCATCGGAGTAACTGACCGTTTGGTTGGGCTAAAAAACGTTGGTTATATAGAAACGGTAGATGAATATGGGGCCGGTTAGCAGACTAGCAAGTTAACTTCGGCCCCCGATACCCCCCTTGGGGAATCTCGACCTTCCGATCGCGACAGAGCGATTCCACGATTCACGAGCCCTTTCAACAATCGCGGAATCGCTATAATTGCCGAATTTCGTGACATCAAAACAACTTTCGATATGGGATTTCTGTTGTTTCTCTTTTGACATACAACTAATGCGATCCAGCTTGTCTTGACCGGAGTCTATTCAGATAACATTGTCAATCCCAGGGATGATAGCGGTCGAAGTTGGAGCCACGGAGGCGCAAACGAACTTTACCGACGGGGACCGCATTTTGGGGTATCTTCGATTCAGGCAATGTGTTAGGGAGCCGAAATGAATCCGGATCGCCCCATCAATGTAAACCTTGCACTATCTATTAGTTCGCGCAATCTTCAGATTTCGGCTTATAACAATTCGTACATAGCCTCAACGGGCACCATTTCCGAGGTTTCATCCTCATCGAGCGTCCTGGTGGCGCCGCAAGCATATACACCGATCAGGCCAGTAGTAACATGCCAGGCGGGTTACTGGTCAGCTCAAGCGTCACCCCCGGGCGATACAGGAGTTCGATTGGACCTCAGTGTTCATTTCAAAGCTGCAGAGTGGGCTGGGCGATGGCTCAAAGGGGTGAGGAGACTGAAGCGCCTTAGTGGATATCGAGTTCCAACGAAATCGCGTCCATCAACTCTCGTCCGCCATGACGCAATCTCATTCAATCGGAGAACTCCCGCTATGTGAACCATTAATGCCTTAACGGGCTAATCCATTTGGAGCGTTTTCATCGATCTGTACCGAACCTAGCCTGGATGAATCGTAGGAATTGTCCTGGTTGCGCTTGCCGGATGGATCGTTTCCACATAGTTGCTGCGGGTGCATTGTTAGAGCGAATTCCGGGTCTGCGACATCGATTGCCATTAAGATTGCGGCATTGTGGACCATAGCCGGTATTCCGGAATTGAGTGGGATTTAAGTTGCTGTACCCGGAATAGCCGGCCACGCGGCGACCGCGCTTCTTGGGTTTTCAATTGGAAGAGTCATGATGCTCCTGGCCTCTGCGGGGGGGATGTGGGTCAGGCTTCTATCTTTCGCACATTGAGGTAGATATACTTGGCGTGCGGTGTATCTGCTGCGTCAATTCACAGCTCATCATCGGTTTTATTTTTGGCATTGCGGTGACCATCTGGTTCCCGATCGGTTCTGACGTGTAGACGTGAAATCGAGACTTCGGAGTTCACCAAACAGGACCTTCGCATAGTGAGGTCGCAACCTTGGCCCAAGACGAACATACCCCGGAAGGCCTGTTTGATTCGGCGCGCCTGCATTGGGCGTAGCTCGATCCGGGGCCCCAAATTACACGGCCAGCGGCATGGCGAGTAGCGCGTAGGGACTAGGTTGTAAGGGATAGCTCTTAAGATTAGGTCAACCGGGCGATTGCATCTGTGCGAACTCTGAATAGAGTGGGTAACTGAGCGCTCTCAGCTCCGTTTTTAAAGCTGGGGAGGCGCTCAAGGAGGAACCGGATGAAACTCGCTGCCAAGATGCTTCCCGTTGCCCTAACGATCGCCGGCCTGGTTACGCTTGGGTCGGGCATTGCTTCGGCACAGGATGTCTACAAAGTCAACTACTTCGCAAACAACATTACTGCAGCGCCCGATGCCACAGTCCGGATCGACAATCCCGGATTGACCTATGGGAATCTCTGCGCGATGGTTTACGTGTTCGCCGCCGACCAGCAGCTCGCCGAGTGCTGCGGATGCGTCGAAACCCACAACGGGCTTCGCACCTTGTCGGTGAAGCATGACCTGACTTCGAATCCTCTCACCGGGATCATTCCAACCAACGGTGTGATCAAGATCGTTTCAGCGGCGGTGAACGACGCTCCCTGCGATCCGACCGCCAATGTGAAGCCGACAGCAAACCTCCGCGCCTGGGTAACCCACATTCAGAACATCGTGGGCACGGCATACCCGATCACGGAAACTGAATCCTCAGACTCGACTCTTGGCGCAACCGAGTTGGCGAATCTCCAGGCACAGTGCGCATTTGTCAACGTCCTGGGCAGCGGTCAGGGAATCTGCTCTTGCGGTACCGGCGACTAATTCCATGACTGCGACCGTTATCACTCAACACATGCAACCACGTGTGCTGAATACCAGCCTCTCTTGTGCCAGGGCCTGTTGGACACCCTCCAGCCCTGGCACCTTGTTTGTACCCTGGTCGATTGGATTGAGCTCTCAGAAATATCTAGACAAAATATCCGCGCCTGCATTTAATTGAGATTGCTCTTGGCAGGATCGCTATTGCTCAGCACAATCAGTGCCGGACTTCGGCGCGGTTATTGCAACAATGAGTGACTCAAACCGCACATCCAGCAAACTTTATAATCAAGAAGGCGGCAGGCTGCTGCGAGTCGGATATCGATATTGATCCCGACTAGCACGTTTGGAGTAGGTTGTAGGCAATAGCTCCCACGCTTAGGTCAACGGGGCGATTGCAACTAAGCGAACACTCAATAGAGTGAGTAATTGAGCGCATTCAGCCACTGTTGTTAAAAGCTGAGGAAGCGCTAAGGAGGAAACGGATGAAACTCATTGCCAAAATGCTTCCCGTTGCCCTAGCGATTGCCGGCCTGGTTACCCTGGGATCGAGCATTGCTTCCGCACAGGATGTCTACAAAGTCAACTACTTCGCAAACAACATTACTGCAGCGCCCGATGCCACGGTTCGGATCGACAATCCCGGACTTACGTATGGGAATCTCTGCGCGATGATTTACGTGTTCGCCGCCGACCAGCAGCTTGCCGAGTGCTGCGGATGCGTCGAAACCCACAACGGTCTGCGCACCTTGTCGGTGAAGCATGACCTGACTTCGAACACACTTACCAGGGAGCCCTTGCCCAATGGTGTGATCAAGATCGTTTCAGCGGCGGTAAACGACGCTCCGTGCGATCCAACCGCCAATGTGAAGCCGACAGCGAACCTCCGCGCATGGGTAACCCACATCCAGAACGTCGTGG
>JBELAI010000051.1:0-43681 GCA_049508975.1 Occallatibacter sp.
TTAGCTGCGCCAGTTTTCCCTCGGTGTAAGTGTAGTCGGCAAATTACCACCCTCCATTGAACCACGAATAGAGTCGCGCGTAGACCTTGGCTCCATTCAGCGGAATCCCTGGCACTGTCAGAGAATTGGCTGACACGCCGCCCGAGGCATAGAGATCGGCGCCACCCGGCCCAATGGTGCTCAGGTGAAGATCGTAAATCGATATCCCAGGCGCCCTCGACCAAGTGAACTCTATGCTACCGCCCGTCAACGTTGACCCTGGAGACGGCACAGTGAGCTGCCCAAGTGTTGCTTCGGTATAGGTGCTGTCGGTATGTTGCCACGCTCCGTTGATGAACGAATAGAGCCGCGCGTAGATTATCGCTCCGTTCGCCGGAATCCCAGTCACAATCACAGACGTGCCTGACACACTGCCGGAGAAATACAGATCCGCGCCACCTGGCCCAATGGCGCTCAGGTGCAGATCGTAAAGGGAAACTCCCGCCACCGCTGACCACGTGAACTTTGCGTCGGTAGACGTTAACGTCGACCCTGGAGTCGGGGAGGTAAGCGTCGCCAGCGAAGAAGCCAACACCTGGAAAGTGTTCGACTGCGTTGGGATTTGCAGCGACGGAGTCAGGGCCAGGGTGGCCGTGAGCGAGTCGCTGGCAGAGGCTGCGGAGATGAGGAGATCGTAGTAGCTCGCTGAACCCGATGAGAGCGCCACCGAAGTGCTTCCATTCAGCAGCGACGCGCTGTCGGTAAGAGATACCGTGTTGGTAGCCGCAACCGCTGACATGCCATTCTCCGTGAGCCGGACCACGGGCGCAGGCGAAATCCAAATTCCGGCAAGCACGCTGGAAGGGGGGTCAGTTGTGAACGCCAGTGCATAATTGGTCTGCGCCGCGCCGGAGTCTACGCAGGACGTGCTGCCGTAGGTTGTGGTGCGGGAAAAGCCGCGCTGGTCGCTCGCGAGGCCTGATGCGTTCGCGATGATCCCGCCGCAAATGGCTGGACTGCCGGGAAGTGGCAGCATGGTCTGCGTGGGGCCGCCATTATTTGCAAGAGGGCCAAGGTTGATGTTGCTCACACCTGGCAGGTTGCCACCGTTGTCGTTGAAGTTTCCGACCCCATCGAATGCGACCGGCGCCCCATTGCCAGACACAATGGTATTAGCCAGGCTTGCGTTGCCAGCTCCGAAAACGACTCCTCCTCCAACGAGGTAGGCCACATTTCCGGAAATCGTGGTGTTGAATGTCGTCAGCGTGCCGTCGCTATAAACGCCACCGCCAAAGTCGCCAACGAGGTTGGTGGAGATGGTGCTGTTGGTCAGTGTCAAGGTGGCGCCGGTCTGGTTGTAGATGCCCCCGCCATTGGCCGTCGCCTGGTTGCCCGCCACGGTGCTGTTTGCCACCGTGAGCGTGCCGCTGTTGAAGATTCCTCCGCCAAGGCCGTTTGACCCATTGCCTAGGACAGAACTGTTCGTCACGGTCAGGGAGCCATTGTTCGCAATCCCGCCTCCATTTCCGGCGGTGCTTCCACTGACGATTGTCAATCCGATCAAGCTCGCGCCGGAGACTCCGGCGTTGACCGTGAACACCGTGTAAGTGTTTGCCCCGCCGATTGTGACGCCGCTTGTTGGCCCGGTAACGATTGTGTTGGAAGGGATATTCAGTGTGCCCGCCGACCCCCGCACGATGCCCGGTGAGGACGCAAACACTGTGGAACTGAAGCTGATGTTTGTGCCATGTTCGGTGGCCGCGAGAGCCAGGGCATCGCGCAAACTGCATGCCGCATCGGTGCCCGTCCCCGGTGTGGTTTGCGGCGTGCAATTCGATGCCAGGCCCGCATCGTCCTGCGCGGTGGTCACCACCAGGTTCAGCAGTGAAACCTGAATCGGGCCCGCAGTCGCTGTAAGCCCGGTGTTGACGGTATCCGTCGCGGTGATGGTCTGCGACCCCACTGTCAGCAGGGTTGCGGAGAATGTGCCTGTACCACCCGTCAATGTCGAGTTGGCAGGTAGTATTGCGTGCGGGTCGGTGCTGGTGAAGGTCAGCGTGCCACTGTATCCGGTTGCCTGGTTGCCGTAGAGATCTTTTGCAATCACAGTGAAATTGAACGGTGTGCCAACGTACGATGAGGTGGGCGCGCCTGTTATCTGCAGAGTGGTTGCTGCACCGGCAGCGACTGTAAAGTTTCCCGAGCTGCTCAGAGAAAGGTCTTCCGTGTCTGTTGCAGTGATGGTCTGTATCCCCGCCGTCTTCAGCGTCACGGTGGTATGGCCTATTCCACTCGCCAGCGTCAGTGGCCCGGGATTCACGAACGCAGGATCCGAGCTAGCGAAGCTCACCGTGCCGTTATACCCGGCAACGGTGTTCCCGTTCGCGTCAAGCGCCGTAATGGTGAGGGTGAAGGGTGAACCGGCGACGACTGCACCCGTTGTCGTGACGGAGAAGTGGGTCGCAACCGAAACGCCGGTGCCGCTGACCGCGATGGACTGCTGTGTTCCGGCCACGTTCAGCGTATTGTCCGTGATTGTCACGTTCTCGCTTAGATTGCCCGCATGGAGGGGGTAGAACTCGATGGGCACATCGCACTGCTGGCCTTGCGCCAGGCTCGTCGAACTGGTGCAGGAATTTGAGTCGCCGCTGGCTTCGGGGAAGTCGGCGGGGTAGCTGACACCAGTCAGCACCAGTGGCTGATTCCCCACGTTGACAACCTGCCGGGTCTGGGTTCCGTCGGCGCCGTCAACTGTAAGCAGATCGGTCGCAGTCGTAAAGGGTGTCGCGGGCGGAACTGTGAAGTCAACTTTTATGACCGAATCATTCAAGGTGCCAATATACAGAATCCCTTTTTGATCGACCGCGAGATTCAGAGGCGACGCTCCAGCAAGGCTGCTCGATGGAACGACGACGCTTTCGCTGTAGCCGCCCGCAACCGGGGCCTCCCTAAAGACCTCGTTCCCTGTAATGCCGCCGACGATATATAGAACGCCGTTTCCGTCAATTGCCATCGGGCCGTACTGATTCGAGACTTTGCTCTGTGTGTAGCCGCTTCCTGACGGGGTCCACTTCTGAGTATTGCCCGTCACCGTGCCCACATAAAGATTGCCGGCGCTGTCCGCGGTCAAATAGGATGGCGGGGGAATGCCGCTGATCTCGCCGGGCCAATGGTAGATTTCGGTCACCGTGTAGGTGTTCCCAGCCAAAGTCGCCTTCAATATGTTGCCCCATCGGTCGAGAGTGTAGACATTCCCGCTGCCGTCCACTGCCAATGGCGTTGCGGTGGTGGTTGGTTCGTACACGTCTTCAAACGGTAGGAGGTTGATTTGCCCGGTCCCGCCAATGCCCAACGCCCAGGACGCCGGCGGGAACAACCTATCGAGCGGCACTGGCGTGCCAGTTCCAATAGATCGCTCATCGGTGCTCCTTTTGTGCATGGGGTTGATGATGGGTGAAGACGTGAACCGTCAGCGTAGCTATAGCCCGCTCAGACGCTCTGCTGTGGATTCGTAAACTGTGCGTTCCCGCTTGCCGTCAAGCTGGCTGCAACTTCGTCCTGGATGGGGTCCCAGTGTTCTGCGAGCATATCCGGGTCGCCTAACCCCAGCGCGGTAAATTCGAGAAGTAGTTCCTTTGCAGTTTTCACGAATTTCTCCTTGTCTTGCCGATCGAATCAACGAACTGAAAGCTCTTCTTGCACCAAATTGATCCAATACTGAATGCCAACTGAAAGTACGGCGTCGTTGAAGTCGAAAGATATCTCGTCGAATCGCAGCGATCTCCGGAAGAGAAGAAGTAATTTCGTTGATCTCCAAAGTTGCTGATATCGAATTTCTCCTCGATTTTTGAAGGGCTGTAGTTAAGGTGTATTTCTGTCGCCGTGCCCAGGAGAAGAGAGGGCCAGGCAGGTCGCTGTGCTCAGCTTTCCTCTCTGGCCTCGGCTTTCTAATCTAAGAGGCAGTGCTGAATGTCTACTTGCTTGCAACTTCTGGAGCTTGTTTCAGCGACGCGGCCGAAGCAATGAAGCCTGCAACTTCCTTTGGCTTGGCGAGCATCGCCACATGGCTGGTTGCAAGAGTCAGAGTTGTGGCGTTCATCCGTTTCGCTGTGACCCGCTCCTGTTCGGGCGAAATCATGCGATCGTTCGAGGCGATCACGAACCAACTCGGCTTGGTGCGCCACGCTGCTGTGGTAATCTTGGCCCCGAGCACCGCACCTTGTGTGGCACCCTGCGTCGCAATCAGGTCTGTCTTTTCAGGTAAAGGAAGATCCTGTGCAAAGTCTTCGAGGATGCCCTTTGGAGTGATAACCAGAAATCCGTCTTCGATCGGACGAATCTCGGCTCCGCCCGGAGTCGGGCCGTAAGGCTTGGCTAAGCTTCCTGCGGACTCGCCCGCGTCGGGAGCAAACGCCGCGATGTAGACCAGGCCAGCGACTTTGGGATTGTTGCCGGCTTCCGTAATGACAGCGCCCCCGTAGGAGTGACCTACGAGAAGGACAGGACCGTCCTGAGTATTGATGGTGCGATTTGTGGCGGCTACGTCGTCCGCAAGCGAAGTCAGCGGATTCTGAACGCAAACGACATGGAATCCCTTCGCTTCGAGGATGGGGATGACCTTGGACCAGCTTGAGCCGTCTGCCCAGGCTCCATGTACGAGCACAATGTTCTTGATCGGAGCGGGAGACGCGGTCTGAGCTGAAGCTGTGAGATTCATAAGCGCGGACGAGAGGACGACCGAACCAATGAGGAGGGGGATTGCTCTACGGAGGTTCATAGCGTTTTGCCTTTCCAGTTTTGAAGGGTTGACTGCATGACATGACCAAATTGCGCTTGGTTCGCTCGGCGCAAAGACGACTGCTCAAGCTGGGACTATGGAATGGCGTTGTATGCTCATTCACTCTTGCCACTGAAGTGACTATGAAGGAATGCTTCGACAATTGCGTGACCCGAAGGGATGCATTTGCAACGCCTCTAAAGTTGTTTGGCGAACACAACTATCGAGTGGGCGTTCGGCGGGCGATGAAGCAACACAAAGCCATTTGTTCATTCTGAAATGGGATTAGGTCGAGGCATGCGAACTTAGCCCGCTAGGGTTGCCAACCCTCAGGAATGATGATTTCGCGACGACCGAACAGACGAGCGTCAACCGAATACGCACCGGGGCCTAGCAATACAATCGCCGTGGACATGACAAGAACATCAATGGCCGCAAACGTGCCTGCATGGGTGTTTGCTCCGTAACTTAGAGGTAAAGGGATAGCAGTCAACAAGTTGACCAGTGCCGCCACAACGCCTGCAATGGGAGTGAGGACGCCGAACAATAGCGCCACGCCGACAACGATCTCTAGAAGTCCGATAGCCCAGGGAACGGGCCCCGAACTGCCAGCCGCTACTTGAGTGAATACCCCTTGGGTGATTGCATTGAGAGACACCACGAGCCGGATGAGGAAAAGGCCGACACCTGGCCATCCGTCTGGAAAATTGGAGAAGAGCTTCTGCAGCCTATGCCTCCTCGGGCACAAAGAGCGTACCAGCGATGAAGGTAGGCTTCATATTCTGCATTTGCACCCCTAAATGGTGTGCTTTTCTCCTTCAGTCGAATATTCGCCCGCTAAATGAAAACTGACGCCTAGAGTTGTATGATTCCTCGCCGTATTCCGATAGCGACGGCCTGGGTGCGATCGCTAGCCCCCAGTTTATCCATGATGTGCTTCACATGGCCTTTCACGGTCTCTTCGGAGATGAAAAGGAGAGCTGCAATGTCTCTGTTTCTATTTCCTCCGGCTACCTGCTGAAGAACATCCACTTCACGCTTGCTCAAAGCTTCATCGCTGAGATGGTCAGCCAGTTGAGCGGCAACTTCATGCGGAATGTGCTTCTTGCCCGCATGCACTTTGCGGATCATCTCAACAAGTTGTTTGCGGGGCATGCTCTTTAGCATGTAGCCCTGAGCGCCTGCGGCAAGCGCGCGATGGATTTCGACGTCTCCCTCAAAAGTTGTGAGCATGATAATGCGGGCCTCGCCGAACTCGGTGCGAATAGCAATCAGGGCATCGATGCCTCCGATGTCGGGTAACCTGAGGTCCATTAGCATGATGTCTGGCCGGTGTTCGCGGAATCCCTCGATAGCCTCCCGGCCATTGGAAGCTTCGGCCACCAGCAGCATGTCCGGCTCGTTTCGAATGATAGCCGCGATTCCTTCTCGCATGAGCGGATGATCATCGACGCTGAGAATTCTGATCTGAGTCGCTTGATTCATTGTGGTCTCGTTTCTTTTGTTCGTTTGCTGCTGCCTCGAAGTCTCGATGTGTGAGCCAGGCAATGCATCTGAATATTGGCCCACGAGACTGTCCTTGGAATGCAATCCCACCAGGGACCGTCAGTTCTATTTCAGTGCCAGCGCCGATTCGGCTCCGGAGTTTAAGGCTGGCGCCGATTCCTTCGGAGCGTTCGCGCATTCCAGGGAGTCCCCAATGCCCTCCGCGGCCAGCGTGGAGTACCTGAGGATCGATTCCGCGGCCATCGTCGCGTACAAGGATGCGCAGATACCTGTCTGCATACTCCGTTCCACTTCGATCGATTTCGCCTTCGAGTGCAAGATGACATTCGCTAAGGCCTCACATCCGATGCGATACACTTCGTCACGGATCAGCGGACGCAGAGGACATGCGGCACTCTGAGCGATTACGCGATAGCTCGCCTTCTCTTTAGTGCTGAATTCCCGCCGAATGCGGGAGAACGCCGTTTCAAGGTTGCTACCCTCCGCTTCGGGGGAGCGAAGACCCTGGAGTGCTCTCCGACCTTCCTCGATGACATGCGCCGTCATTCGTAGAACCCTTCCTACCAACGGCTAATACATCATGCAGCGTATGCTCGACACCCCTCGAAAGTATGGCCGATTTTGAGCACGATATGGGCTTTCGGGAGTCCCGCAGAGGCCGTAGCCTGGGGTCAGGATCATTTGTTGGAGTCAACCCGCGCATCGCAAATGAATTCTTGTGAAGGCGACTCTGGTCTTCACGGGGGTCAGCTACTCATCGAGAAACCCTTGGAAGAGCAACCATTTCAGCACTCATGAGGACAAAGATGGGGACCGAAAGGCAAAGTCGAGATCCCGCAGTAAGCGAGCAGGAACTGCCAGAGAAAGACTGGCAAGCAAAAGTGGAGCGCCTGCAAGAGTGTGTTTGTTTACTCCTGGAGAAGAACCAAACGCTGCGGATGGCGTTGGTTGCTGAAAAGGTGATTGCCCAAACAAATGTGTATTGAGTTGTATCGGATTGAGCAGTATAGCGCTGGTCCATGAGGCATTTCTGAAACTGCTTGAGGCCGAAGTCAGCTTCGAAGACCGCATGCACTTTCTTGCAATTGCCGCCATCACTATGCGCGGAATTCTGGTGGAAAGCGCGCGAAGCCATCGTAGCGCCAAACGCGGCAGTGGCGCGGAGAAAGTCGTTCTGGACGACGCAATTCTGATATCTCAGCCCGTTGGGATTGACGTTCTGGATTTGGATACCGCGCTGACCAGGCTGAGTCAGCAGGACCAGAGAAAGGCCCGCCTGATCGAGCCGACTTATTTTGGCGGAATGAACGCGGAAGAGGCGGCAGCGGTGCTCGAAATTTCCACCGCCACGGTGAAACGCGATCTAAAGCTGGCGCGGGCCTGGCTGCAGCGTGAGTTGACTGGCATTACGCGCAAAGACCATTGATCGCCTGCAATTGATGGAGTCGCCGACTGCGCTTGAGTCCGTGGTCTCGTCCCGATCTCTCGTGAGTGATTCTGCTCCTACACGCGATCGGTACGTGTGTTCCAATCACCGGGAAGAATTCGTTGACTTCCGGGCAAAGAACCGCTAGCCTCCGAGTTGCAAGTCCAACGTTGAGAAATTCTCCTCAATATCAAGCGTTCGTTAACGATGCGCTGCGGACAAACGGATCGCCAATTCACTCTGAGCTGAAGCAGCTACTCCCCGTAGCTGTGGGGTTTGAATCGCTCCACATTGACCCCCTGTGTCAGACGAAGTTCACATTCCCAGGAGGGGCCTTGATGCTTAATTCTGTCTCCCTGCATAGAAGAGCTACCGCCGGCTCATTCCGGACTCTACGTGTAAGCATGACTGTCGCCATTTCATGTCTATGGGTCTCCTTGTCTTGTCCTTTGGCTAGAGTCGCCCCAGCGCAATCAGCCCCGAAGACTGTGCCCGTCACGCCAAGGCCCCTGGTTAATTTGAGGCTCCCTCGTGCTTTGGATATCGCATACAGCGGGGCACCCGATGTTGTGCGGATATTGGAAGGCGGCAACGCGAATCCTACGGCTCTGGCCACGGCCGATTTTAATGCCGATGGCGCGCCGGATGTCGTAGCTGGATACTCAACCGCTCGTGGTGGCGTGCTGACGATGTTGCGCGGCAACCCAGACGCGTTTGCGCCAAAAGATACATCGCTCTTCAGGAAGGCAATGCATGGCAACGTTCCAGCTACCTTCTTGCCGACCGCTCAGGTCTATTTGCTCCCGGAACGTCCCGACCTGATTTTGACCGGTGATTTTAACCGCGACGGAAACCGGGACGTTCTTGTGGCAGCGCGCGGCGGCAGGCTTTACCTGCTCGCCGGAGATGGAACAGGAAAGCTGGGTACCCCAGAGCCAGTATCCCTGGGTGGGCCGGTAAGGGCGATGGCAGCGACCGGCGACGGTCATGTCGCACTGAGCATAGATGGCGCACACGGCCCGGAATTGCAAATTCTTGCGCCGGGGCGCGCCGGTTTGCTTTCTGAGGTAGCTTATCCGTTGCCGGGTCGTGGCGATGCTGTGCTATGGGGCGACCTGGGCGGCGGCGCGGACGTGGCCGTGGGCGCGGGCAGTCATATTGCAATCTTTTATAACCCTCTGAAGGGGAACCCACAGAAAGAGACACTACAGACCGAAACGATCGACCTGCCGTTCAAGGTGAACAGTTTGACGGCGGACAACTTCATCTGGGACCGCGACGGCCGCACGGAGATAGCCGTTCTTGCGGAGGATGGGAGCATCCACATATTGCAGCATGGATCGCTGGATACGCGACCGCTGACTTCCGCGGACATCCCCGGCCGGCGTGCGGCCCTGCGGGAGAAGCGGAAGCAGGAGCGCGTGAATCCTGCGTCGCTGGGTGCCTGGTCGGTCGCCAAAGTGTTGCAGAATTCTGGACCGGCGCCGGCTGGACCGCTGTCGCAGACCGCCTTCAGTTCTCCGCATCTGGCCGCCGCCCCCACCAACGACCTGATGGTGCTGGATGCGGGGGGGGATCAGCTTCACATTCTCGACACATCCGGCAAAGCGGAAAGTCCCAGCGCTACCGTGCCCTTTTCAGGAGCGCCAGTGGCCGCCTTGGCCTTGCCGCAAAAGATCGATGCCCATCGCGAGACGATTGTTCTGGTCAAGGGCTTGACCCGTCCGATTGCTTTCGACCAGGGCGGCGATCCAACGCTCACTGTCAATAGGACGGCGGATGAAGATACCGAAGGTGCCTGCGCAACGAACAGCACGATCACGGCTACGCAAAACCTCCCCTCCACGCTCAGCCTGCGCCAGGCGATTTGCGTGGCCAATAACAGCGGCTCCGGAAACTACACCATCAACGTGCAGGAAGGAACCTACCAACTGAACATCAGCACCTACGCGGGCAACGGAACGGATTCTACGCAAGGTTTTCCCGCGACCTCGGCTGGCGAACTCCAGTCCGGCACCAAGAGCGGCACAAACATCACGATTGTCGGGTTGGGTCAGACTCCGGCGACCACCATTATCGAGCAGAAAGACGGCGTTGACCGCGTCCTCGAGCAGGATCCGCTCGGAAACGGCAACATACCGCTCACCATCCAAAACGTTACGTTGACCGGCGGCCTTTGCACCACAGGTCTCGACTGCGGCTTCAGCGGAGGGGCGGTCCTTGGCGGCGGATACGCAGGGGACACTCTGACGCTCACCAGCGTGGTGGTGTCCAGCAATAGCGAGCAAGCCGACACTCCGGCGCTCGGCGGCGGGAATCAGGGCGGCGGAGTGGCCTCGGCCGGGCCCGGCTTTAGTATCACCAACTCTACGTTTTCGGGCAATTCCGTTACAGCGAGCTCGACCAACGCCGGGATCGGGGGCGGAGTCGACTTCCTGGATGACGTAGTCGGGAACCTGTCTATCACGAATTCGACCTTTATCGATAACACCGTCCCGGCCAGCAGCATTGGAGCACAGGGGGGTGGCCTGTGGATATCGCTCAATACGATTGGCGACACAGCCACTATTTCCGGCTCGACCTTTACCGGGAACTCGGTCGCAGGGTCGAACGGTGAGGGTGGCGCAATCTTTACCGCTGGGCTTACGACGGTTACCAACTCCCGCTTCGCGGGGAACACCGCTGCGGGGGGAGGTAGCGGATTCTGGGAGCAGGGCTACGCAGGCAACTCAGCCGACGGAGTCGGTAACGTCATCAACAACTGGTGGGGATGCAATGCCGGGCCTACCACAAACGGCTCGAACAGCTGCGACACGGTCGACGCGTCTGGCGTTCCAGGGGACGACGCATCGGTGAGTTATAGCCCCTACCTGGTGCTGAGTATCAGCGCCAATCCAACCACAATCAACGTCAATGACACCTCGACACTGACGGCCAACCTCACGCACAATTCAAACGGAGTCGGGGGCTTCAGTGTTCCCAATGGAACTCCAGTCAGCTTTGGGGGCACGGACGGGATCGACAATCCTACCAACCCTACGCTTTCCAGCGGAGGGGCCACATCTACCTTCACCGGAACCACCGAGGGGACCGGCAGCGGATCCGCTACGGTCGACAGTCAGACCGTGAGTGTCACAATCGACATCACCGGACAGCCAACACTGGCGATCACCAAGAGCCATACCGGAACGTTTACCCAGGGCTCGACCGCCGAATGGGATATTCAGGTGTACAACGTGGCTGGTTCCATTTCCGAGGCGACCACAGGAGCCACTGTCACCATGGTTGACACGCTCCCTGCCAATTACACGCTATCCAGTTACACCGGTTCCGGCTGGGGCTGCACGGGATCTACCACCGTCACCTGCACTTCCACCGCTGTTGTTAACGGCGGCTCAGGTTTCCCAGTCATCAGCCTGATTGTGAATGTGCCGGCTACTTCGCCTACCTCAGTCACCAATAATGCTGTCGTCTTCGGCGGCGGCGACCCTAGCCATACCAATTCGGGGAATGGCGCGACTGCCTTCGAAACCGTGAACAACGTGGTGCAGGTGCCAGCATCCATCTTGCTGACCGCGGGGAACAATCAGTCCGTCACGGTTGGCACGGCGTTTTCGAGTCTCTCCGTGACGGTTGAAGACGCTGCAGGCAACCCGATCAGCGGCAAGAGTGTGACATATGCGTCGCCGGTTTCGGGCCCCAGTGGGACATTCAGCAACAGTACAAACACCATCACCGCCAATACGAATGGAAGCGGTGTCATCGGCGTGTCGTTCACCGCAAACAGCAAAGCAGGCGGCCCCTACAATATCGCCGTCTCGGCCAGTTCGGTCACAAGCAATTTCAGCGAGACCAATCTGGCTGGAGCGCCCGCTTCCATTACGGCCAATTCTGGAACAACGCCGCAATTCGCGACCGATCTAACCGCGTTTGCGATTCCTCTTGCGGTGACAGTGCTCGACTTGTTCAACAATCCGGTTTCGGGAGTTTCCGTAACATTTGCGGCACCTTCTTCCGGAGCCAGCCTGGGATTTAACGGCAACGGCGGCGCCAGCACCTACACCGTCAGCACGGATGGATCCGGCACTGCGAACGCTGGCACCGTTACGGCGAATGGGACTTTTGGCGGGCCTTATTCGGTTACGGCTGCGGCAAATTCGTTTTCAACCAGCTTCAGCCTGACCAACGTCATCGCCAATATTCTTTGGATCGGCAACACGAATAACCAAACCTCAGCGTTTCTGGATATCGGGACAACTTACCTATCAAGTGCTGAATCGACTGGGGGCACCGGAGTCGCAATCGACAGCTCAGGAAATGTCTGGACCCTGAACGCCGGAGGGAACACTGTGTCCGAATTCACCAGCATTGGCTCATCCACCAGCACCACCATCTCCGGCGGTGGGCTCGACGCGGGCTCCAGCCTGGCTGTCGACGGACTGAACCAGGTCTGGATAACGAACACCGGGGGCACCATCTCGGCCTTCAACTCCGCCCGAACGCCAATCACGCCCAGCACGGGCTATACAGTCGGAACCACTTCTCCTACCAGCATCGCCATCGATATCTCAGGAAATGTCTGGATCGCCAGCGGAGGGAGCAACTCCGTGACCAAAGTTCTCGGGGCCGCGGCGCCCACGGTCCAGTTGGCAACGGGCGTCGCCAACGGTACGTCCGCGACCGAACCATAATTCGGTGCGCCGGAGCCTTATGGTAGAAGGTCCGCGAGAAACCGGCATGGGAAAGTCCTGAGCTGGAGTTCCAGATGATTGACCGGCGGCTCCCTGGAAACTCACCGATTTTCATCCCCATGAGTGGATCGAAGACCTATACGAAACTCGCCTGGCTGGTTGAGGAATACCCTACTTGCCTCTGACACAGAGCGCTCGCAACCAACTGTAATGAGCGCCGCCACATCGGCGGGGGGTATCCTAGTCGTTTATGCCGGTCGCTCCCCGGCTCATCCTTCAAATCATCTTTATCGCGGCGCTTATCGGCAGCGTCTGGCCGAACCGATAGAACTCGATCATGTCCATCGTCTCGATGTTGTTGCTCTCGATCAGCTCCAGCGCACAAAAGGCCGTGTCCTTTCCTGCAGAGGACGGCGGCTTGATTTACGCTGATAACTACGGGGTGTCGGAGTCAGAGCTGTCCTAGTCGTCGTCAGACTCCGGTTTGCATTCCGAGAAATAAGAAATGGAACGCACCTGTTCTATCGTTGCTGGCAAGTCACCGGCAATGGGGAAGTTTGGGCCGCTGGCTAGCTCATCGCGATCCGGTTTTCCTGAAACTTCCCCATTGCCGACGAACCAGCCGAAACAAAACCCAACCGCGGCTAATGTTGGTCCTGCTGCACTTCGAGCTTGAAGATCACATTGATTGTGGCCTCTATCCCAACAGCAGACACATTGAGCACAAATACACGCGAGGCCCAGGAATTCACTTCATAGAGCGCAGCTTGCCGGAATAGCTCCGGCAAGCTCACTGTCTGAATAGATTCCGCGTTTGCTTTACGTTCAGTATCTCGCGCATGACGATCGTCAAAACTTCAACTTCTTATTTCGCCTGCGCTAGCCTCGCAACAACTGCGGCAACTTTGTCGAGTATCTGGTTCCAACCCTCTTCTTGACCGCTGTTTCTTGCGCTCTCCATGGGTTCATTTCCAATGAAGGTGAGTTTCGTCTGGCCGTTTCCCAGATCCTCAAAGATGGTCACGTCATACGCACCGTCTATGGCCTCATGTTCTATTCCTAATTGCGCAGGGTCAATCCTGTTTCCCTTCGGATCGGCAAAGTACATGAGCGAAACGATCTTCTCGGGCGGAACAATCTCGTGGTATTCAACCGCATTCCAGAACTCCTGCCCATCCGGCGCCTTCATGCAGCAGAGAAGTTTTCCTCCCACGCGAAAATCCATCTGACAAGCCGGCGCAGTAAAGCCCTTCGGTCCCCACCACTGCATGTCTGTCCACGCCTTCCAAACCAACTCGCGTGGGGCATCGAAAACTCTCGTAACGACCATCCGCTCAACTTCGCTAACCGTGTTATTTGTCATCTCTGACCTCCTCTTTTTTCATTTGATTTACGACCACATCCAGCTTGTCGAAACTCTCTTCCCAGAATCGGCGATAGCTAATTGCCCAGTCGCTGACTTTCTTGATCGCCTCCGGCCTGAGCGTGCACACACTCTCTCGTCCACGCTTCGTCTTGATCACAATCCGCGCCCGCACCAGGCAGGCAATATGTTTTGAAATCATCTGCTGCGAGAGTGCAAACGGTTCCGTCAATCCATGCACAGAGGCAGGCCCATGGGAGAGCCGTTCGATCATCCCCCGCCGGGTTGGATCAGACAAAGCCGCAAATGTTGTACCCAATCTATCCACAACCATATGGTAGTTGATTTTCTATTAATGTCAAGTGTGAGTTTTCGACTCCTGATTTCTGTTCCCTGATCGCTGATTGAGGTGGCCGGCGCGAACGTGATTTCGCGGTTCATCGTGAAGCTTCCATCGTGATTGGTACAATTGCTGGATTTCATGGGGTTCCCCCTTGAAAAAGCGGCGTCGCTCACTAATGCGTGCGCGCAGTAGCGAGGAAAAGCGGCAAAGCGGCGCATGCCTTTGCCAGGGTCCTCGGCGCGTTTGCGAAGCGGAGGCAAGACCTCGTAAGACGGCTGGGGAGCATCGCCAGTTCCCACTGGATGACGGTGGCGATGGCTTGATCGATCCGCATCAATGTACTCCGCAAGTTCTCTCCTTCACCCATTAGGCCTTCGCTGATATTGCCAAGAGTGCCGAAGAAGTTGCCAAGATCGTCGAGCCCGCCCTAGGCCAGAGCGATTGCAAGTGCAAGTTTTGCCGTGTTTTTCATGGTCCCCTCCTTGTGAGGGGTGGGCGTACCCGCTGGGACTGCGCCAGTTCTAGGTGCGGTGAATGTGCTGGATGCAGATGTCCTGACGCTCTGCACCCTGTTCGGGAGAAACATGCGAACGGCCTTAATAGCCGTTTTCACTGGAAAACGATGGTGATAGACCTAAGCGATCAGCCTCAGCACGGTACCGAGAAACAATGCGACGGGCATCGCGGGGCTGGGAACATCCACATGATGGACGACAGGAATGTCATGAATATCGACGTGCTCTGCAGCCGCAGTGCGCGGGGCCACGGTGAACGACAGAGCGAGCAGGACTGCTGGGGGTTTTATAGCTCAGACTCCGCGCAGATGCTCTTGCGCCGTGACGGGAACGTGGTGCCGCTGCAACCGCGCGCACTCGAGACGCTGCTGGTGCTCGTGAGGCGGCACGGCGAAATGGTTTCGAAACAGGAATTGATGGAGGCGGTGTGGTCGGACAGCTTTGTCGAGGAAGGCAATCTGACGCAAAACATATTCGTGCTCCGGCGAGAGTTAGGGAAGACCGCAAAGGGAGAAGATTACATTCAGACAGTGCCCAAACGGGGTTACCGGATCAACGTGCCGATTGTGAATGTCAGGTTCAGACGATGCCTATTCCCCTCCTCCGAGTTCGCGCAGGCGCGCACTCACATTCCAAAACGCCCGGCCGTCGTGGTATCCACCCTTCCAAATGGAGCCCTTGTCCTGTGTGATTGGCGTGCCGTCCGCCTTTGTCAGGTTATACAGCCCGTGGTATTGGCTATCGATTGTGTGGTTCTTCATGAAGTCCCACTGTTGCACGAACCTTTGGAAATAAATGGGATCCTGCGTCCCATATCGCTCGTGCATCATAAGCAGAGCATTCAGCCCCTCTGCCTGAACCCACCACTCCTTGAGCGGACTCTCCGACCCGCCCATGGTTGTGCCATCCTGGAAGAAGCCTCCGTTGCTTGCGTCCCAGCCGTAGGCAAGAGCGTGATCGACCAGCATTTTTGCCATGCGTTCCGTTTTCTCGCTCGTCCGGTGATGAAGGAGTTCGTCCGCTTCCAGAATCAGATAGGCGGTCTCCACATCGTGGCCAAAGGAATCATGGTCGGGAATGGGCTGCCAGGCGTTGGTGAAGTACAGATTCATGGCCCCGGGCTCGACGCAGATTTTGTCGCGCACAATAGCCAGCATTTCTTCAAAGCGTGCGCGCAGGGCCGGGTCGGGCCAGACGCGGTAGAGCTCTGTGAAGGCCTCAAGCAAATGAATGTGGGTGTTCATCGATTTGTAGCCGACAGGACCGATGGGCCCCATCGTGACGCGTCCGTTGGAAACATTCGGTTGAATCGGCGTGCCGTTGCGGGCGAGCCACTCGTAGTATCCGCCATGCTCCGAGTCATGGGCGTGCTGGTCGGTCCAGAGAAAAGCTTTCTCGGCGAGTTCGAGCGCCTTGGGATCGCCAGTAGCCTGGTAGGCCGCGGCTAATCCATAAATGCAGAATCCAATGCCGTACAGATGTTTGCCGTCTGTGAATTCTGGAGTAATGTGGCCGTTGTCGTCGAGTCCCCAGAAGAAACCGCCGTCCTGTTTGTCCCACAAAACGTTTTCCAGATAAGACACGCCGTGCCGCACAATGGGCAGAAACTCAGCTTTCAGTTGCGGGTCGCGCACGACGACCTGGGACGCGACCCAGGTCATACGACCTTGCATGACGGATGACTTGCCATCGCTTGGCGCCCAATGCCAGTCGCGCGTGAAGTGGGTATGGAACCCGCCATGCTCATGATCCACGGATCGGGGGAACCAAACGTTGATAACTTCGGTGTACAACGCATCCTGGACTTCAGCTGCCAGCTTGAGATACTCCGCGCGTGTTGGCGCCGGCACGCTCGCCGGCGTGGACGCTGCGGGTTGCTGGGCGACGCACGCGCCATTCGATAGAAGCAGTGCGAGAAGGATGCATTGGGATTGCATGGCGAGCCCATTACGACACTGCTGGCCCAAGATCGCAGCCATGCACGCCTCCTTTCACGGAATCAATGGGGACAGGCTAATGCTACACCGTCATTTGCTGGAACCGACCCACAATTCCGCGGAATCCACTCCTTCACGAAGCTTGCCCCGGGACGTAGCGGCATAGCCCAGGTCGAACAAGGACATATTCACATGTTGATTCTGATTTTGCCGCATTCCGGGGTCGATAACTGTTTTTCAACAGCATCGTTCAAGGGTGCATCGCAAATGACCCGTCATCCTTGTTTTAAATAACAGCGCATGCACGCTCCTCTCCATCAGGTTTCGTGAAGAGTCTCGATGGGATCAACTTGTGTCGCGCGCCAAAGGGGAACCGCGGCCGAGAGCAATACCATCAGCAAGGCGACCAGTGAAGCAGAGCAGAACGCGAGTGGATCGTGGGTAGACACTCCGAAGACGAGGTTGTTCAGCCATCGCGATGCGCCCCAGCTTCCAGCTAGCCCTATAACCAACCCAATTGCACCTAACGTCGAGACTTGCCTTCCAGTTCGACGCAAGATGGCGATGATCCCCGCTCCCATTGCAATGCGAATGGCTATCTCCTGCCTTCGACTGTTTACCCAGTAATTGAGTACCCCATAACATCCAATAGCAGCCAGGATCACTGCAATCCCCGCGAAAAGAACCAGCAGAAGTGTGGTGAAGCGCCGCTGTACAAGTGTGGTACCGAGCCACATATTCGCGGTTTTCAACGACTGAATCGGAACGTCGGCGTCGATGGAAGCCAATGTTTGCCGCACAGCGGTGATCATTCTCTCCGGATTACCTTTCGTCCGTATCATCACGACCATTGCGCCATCGACCCGCTGCGCGGCCGGCAAATCGATCTCCGGCAACGGCGGGCTGTCCAATCCCACTTGGGGCACATTGGCTGCAACACCGACGATTTCAATGACGGGACCCTTCATATACGGCCCGCCGAGCTTAATGTGCTGGCCGAGAGCGGAACGGGGGTCCTTCCACCACGCACGCGCAACCTCTTCATTGATCACCGCGACCGCAGGTCTGCCCGCTCTATCTGCTTCGGATAATGCACGTCCGGCCACGAGCGGAATTCGCATGGTCCGAAAGTATTCCGAATCAGCCATGTTGACCATCGTGACGGGAACATCTTCTCGGCTGGGCGTGGGGCTCTCCACAACGGAATACCACCAGTCCCCACAGTCGCCAGCGGCAGGAGGACAGTTCACGGCCCCGACCGATTCGACTCCCGGCTGCGCGCGAAGCGCTGCTTCAAGGCGCACATAGAAGTCGAGAATGGGCCCATCGCTCTTGTACGGTAAAGGCGGCAGTTGCAGCTCGAGCGCAAGCAAGTGCTTGGGCTCGAATCCGGGATTCATGGTCTCGGCGGCCCATAAGCTGCGCAGCATAATTCCCGAAGTAAAGAGCAAGATGACAGCCATCGCGATCTCCGCGATGACAAGGCCTCCACGTAGCGCGTGCCCAATCCGGCTGGCGCCCGAGCCCGTGCTGCTCTCTTTCAGGAGAATCATCAAATTCACCTTGTCTGAACTGACAATGGGCACAAGGGCGCAAACGAGTGCCACCGCGAGTGTCAGCGCCGCTGCGAAGATCAGCACCGGAAGGTTCAGACTGGCCTCTGAAAGCCGTGGAATGTCGGGTGGCCCGAGCACCACTATGGCGCGCAGTCCAAAGCCTGCGAGAAGGATTCCGAAGGCGCCGCCGATCAGTGAAATCAGTACGGTCTCCGTCAGAAGCTGCCGTGCAAGCCGGCTACGCCCAGCGCCGATTGCGGTCCGAATTGCCAACTCGCGCGCGCGAGTGGTCATGCGAATCAGCAGCAGGCCGCCTATGTTCGAACACGCCAGAACCAGAACCAGGCAAACCGAAGCCATCAGCAGGGCGAACACGTGCCTTAGGTCGCCCGTTCGCTGCTCCGTCAGGAACTCGGCAAACGCGCGATGGTCGTCTTCGGGGCCCGGATCTGCCAGCGCGAGCCGCTGCAGGATCGTGTCCAAGTCCGAGCGCCCCTGCGCAAGCGTAACTCCAGGCTTCAGCAGCCCCAACACGCGCATATTTCCGTGCGCGTCGCGCTTTGAAACCTGTGCAGCTGTAGGACGGAGCGGAAGATAGTAATCGATCCGCTGCAGGAAGAAGCCGGGATCCCGGGCAAGTACGCCGATCACGATATATGCAGCTCCATTCAAAGTGATCGTCTTGCCCACGATCTGTGGATCGGCTGAAAGAGTTTTGGCCCAGAAAGCCCTCGTCACCACCACCGTCGCAGCGGACTGCGGGTCATCATCGCTGGCGATGAATAGCCGGCCCATGATTGGACGGGAACCGGTCATCCGAAAGAATTCGCTCGTGACGACACCGGCGGTTGTGAGCACGGCCTGGCCACGCCCTGTGAGCGTCAGATCGGACTTCTCGAAGCCGGCCATCGACTCGAATGAGCGATTCTCTTTCCGCCAGTGTTCGAAATTGATCCAGGTTACGCTGATGCCGCTGGCTTTTGCGGAGGACTCACCTAACCACACCAGACGCTCCCCCGAAGGAAAAGGCAGCGGCTTCAAAAGAACCGCATAAACGGCGCTGAAAATGGCAGTGTTTGCGCCGATTCCAACAGCCAGCGTCAGAATTACGACGAGCGAAAAGACGCGCGCTCTCCAGATGCCTCGCGCCGCGTAGCGAAGGTCCTGAAGGAGCGATTCAATCGTAGGAAATTGCCACGATTGATAACTTCGCTCGTGTACCATCGTCGTATTGCCAAACTCGCGCCGTGCCGCGGCACGCGCATCTTCCGGCAGCATGCCCCGCTCCAGATTCTCATCGATCAGAAACTGAAGATGGGCGTCCATCTCCAGTTGCAGTTCGTTGGCGAGATTCCGCCTGCTCCCCAGCGCACTTACCAGTTTCGACCACCATTGGCGCATGAAATCAACCCTCCGGTGCCAGAATTCTTGCCATGGCTAAAGCAAATCGCTCCCACTTCGACGTCGCCCTGATGAGTTCCTCGCGCCCGGCCGGCGTCAGGCTGTAATACCGTGCGCGGCGCCCGTTGGGAGAAGTCTTCCACTGCCCCGCAATCCATTTGCGTTGCAGAAGACGCTGCAGCGCGGGATATAAGGAGCCGTTGTCAACGAGAAACTCGTTGTCGGATTGTTGTTCTAGAAACTGCGAGATTCCATAGGCGTGGTTAGGCTCTAGCTTCAGGCTTCGCAGGATCAGCACTTCAAGAGTCCCTTGAAGCATTTCGAGCTTTGCGCTTTCAGGTAGACCATCTACTGTAGACACTCTATCTATATAATGTAGAAATAAAAATCTGTCAACACTCGTTAAGAGTCTCAGGAACGACCGATCACCGCCGGCCGGAGCCTGTCAGTCAATTTCATGCGCAGCACCTGCTCCCGTTGCGCGCCCAGTGCGACGCGAATCCCAATTTCTCCGGTGCTTTGGGCTACGAATCGGCTCGCTCCGGAACCTCGAGGTACTGCTGCGCTCTACTGGCATCGAGTCTAACGCCATAGGAGCACAGGTGATCGCCAGCAGAGTTTACCGATCCGCCTTTTCACGTCGAGGCTGCAGCCCGAACTCGTTGAAAGATCGACAATTCCCGGGCGCATCCAGGCTGAACTCCTTGTGCGAGCTTCGAGCGATCCAAGAAGTCTCTTGACACCCGATAACCGCTCGAAGTACTATCGCCCGCGCTCGACTGAGTCATCACAAAAGAGCGTTGAACGCTCCCGGCGAAGCAAAAGAATCAAATCCCCCTTGTTTTCTTGGAGCCGTACAAATGAATTTCCGGATTCGTACCTCGCACCTTGTGGGCAGGAGTGCGTCCCTATTCCTCCTGCTTCAGCTGGCCTCACTTGCGTCCATCCAGGCCAATGCCCAGTCCGATCCGCCCATTCCAAGCGGCGACATTCGCATCCACTATTCTCGCCCGGACGGCAACTACAGTGGCTGGACAATCTACGCCTTCGACAACACGACGGAAGCCAACGATTATAACGACGGCCCCGTAACGGTGACAGGTACTGACAGTTTCGGCGTGTATTTCGACGTAGGCGTGACCAGTGGTGCGCAGGAAGTCGGGATCATCATCCACAATCTGACGAGCGGCCAGAAAGATACTCCCAACAACCTGTTTGTCGATCCTGCCACGCAGGGGTTCGAGTACTGGGCTTACTCCGGCATAGCCTGCCTCTATACGTCCGCGCCAAGCTTGAGCAATCCCACTGCAATTCTGCCTGGATATGTACGTGTTCACTACCACCGGACGGACGGCAACTATAGCGGCTGGTCCATCTATGCTTTCTACGACACAACAGAATACACTGGCGATTACAACAGCGGCCTCGTCCCGGTCACGAATTCCGACGCATATGGGGTGTATTTTGACGTTGCGGTGATCCCAAATGCGCAGAATCTCGGGCTGATCATTCACAATCCCTCTGCGCCGGGTGGCGATCAGAAAGACCCCGGCCCGAATGAGTTTGTCGATCCTTCCACGGAAGGGTTCGAGTACTGGGGCTACACCGGGATTGGCAAGCTCTATAAGAGTCAGCCGAGCCTGACTAATCCCAATGCACTGCTGCCTGGGTACGCTCGCATCCACTACTATCGCCCCGACGGGAACTATTCCAGCTGGTCTGTCTACGCATTCAATGACACCGCTGAATATACGGGCGACTACAACGATGGACTGACCTTTGTAACTTCGTATGACTCCTATGGCGCGTACTTCGACATCAGCCTGATTCCCAATGCGCAGAATCTCGGGTTCATCATTCACAACACTTCAACCGGTGTGAAAGACCCGGGGCCGAATATGTATCTGGATGTTGCAACCAACCTTCAGGCATGGGCGATTTCAGGCAACGCGACGGTCTTCACTACGACACCCACTCCGACCCAGATACTGGATAGTCTGCTCGGCGTAGAGCAGGCGTACTGGCTTGATCGACAGCGGGTGGCCATCCAGCCGGAGTTTGCGCAATCCGACGATACCTATGCGATCAGTTCCAGCCTCACCGGCGGCCTGTCGGTAACTACCTCAGGGATCACCGGCGGAACGACAATTCCACTCACGGCAGGGGGAAGCTTGACTGCGGATGAGTTACTCCGCTATCCGCAGTTGAGCGGTTACTCGGTCCTTCAGCTACCGGCGAATACGCAGATCTCAGCCTTGCAGACGTTCCTCGAAGGACAGCTCGCGTTCTCAGCGGTGAATTCCAGCGGCGCGCTGACATACGCCACCGGGATCCAGGATGCAGGTGTGCTCGACGATCTCTATTATTACCCTGGAAAACTTGGTGTCGTCTTCCATCACGGGAACGATAGCGGTTGGCACGACTGGGCCGACGACGACAACTGCGATGTGAAGCTGAAGCTGTGGGCGCCCACCGCACAGAGCGTCTCGCTTCAGATCTTCAATCGAGAATCCGACACGACTCCCGCTGCTGTTGTGCCGATGCACGAGCACAATGGCGTATGGGTGGCGGACGGCGATTCCAGTTGGAAAGACAAGTACTACCTCTACAGCGTGAAGGTCTGGGTCCCTTCCGATTCCGCGGTTGATACAAATGTAACCAGCGATCCGTATTCCATCGACATCGCGTTGAACGGAATCAAGAGCAGGATTACCGATCTCGACTCCGATGAAACCAAGCCGATGGGCTGGGATGAGGATTCTTCTCCGCCGTTGCGGAGTTTCAGCGACATGAGCGTGTATGAGCTTCATGTCCGCGACTTCAGCATCAACGATCCAACAGTTCCACCTGCCCATCGCGGCATGTATGAGGCCTTCGATGACCAGAACTCCGACGGCATGCGCCATCTGCGCGCTCTGTCCGCGAGCGGCCTCAAGGCCGTGCACATCCTGCCCTCGTTCCATTTTGCCAGCGTGAATGAAGACAAATCAACCTGGATCGTTCCCACCGGCCTGGCGCAGTATCCGCCGGATGGCCAGCAGCAACAGGCAGCCGTAACCGCAAGTCAGTCGAGCCCCGCATATAACTGGGGCTACGATCCGGTGCATTACATGACTCCGGAAGGAAGTTACGCCATCAATCCCGTTAACCGTGTGCTTGAATATCGCACCATGGTGGATGGTCTGCACAACGCGGGACTGCGCGTAGTGCAGGACGTTGTATTCAACCACACCAACGCCAGCGGTGAAGGTCCAAACTCCAATCTCGATGAAGTGGTCCCAAATTACTACCATCGCCTCGACTCAAATGGCAGCCTTCTCAACGGCTCCTGCTGCCCAGACACCGCCAGCGAACACAAAATGATGGAAAAGCTGATCATAGACACCCTCGTGCTCAATGCGCGCGATTACAAAATCGATGGCTTCCGCTTTGACATCATGAGCTTCATGTTCACTTACAACATTACTGACATTCAGCAGGCTCTCCAGGCGCTCACACCCGAGAAAGACGGCGTTGACGGATCGAAAATCTATCTCTATGGCGAAGGTTTCAACTTCGGTGACACCGTTAATAATCAAATTGGCCCTGAAGCCGACCAGATCAATCTCTATGGCTTTGGTGTCGGCACGTTCAACGACCGCATTCGCGATGGAATTCACGGTGGCAGCCCCTTTACGGATGAACGCGTCCAGGGCTTTGCCACCGGACTCTTTACCGATCCAAGCGCGTATACCAATAGCACTCTCTCTTCGAGTCAGCAACAGGCACAGCTGCTCCAGTATTCAGACTGGATCGATGTCGGGCTTACAGGAAACCTGCGTGACTACGCTTTCATCGACAGCGCGGGCGCATCGGTCACCGGAGCCGAGGTGAATTACAACGGCCAGCCCACCGGCTATACCAAAAGCCCTATCGAAGCTATCAACTATGCATCGGTTCATGACAACCAGGACCTCTTTGACCAGGTCCAGTTGAAGTCCAGTTACAGTGACAGCATCGCCACCCGGGCCCGGCACCAGATTGTGGCATTGAGCCTTGTTACTCTCGGGGAGGGCATTCCATTCTTCCAGGGTGGCGACGACCTGCTTCGCTCAAAAGACATGGACCAGAATAGCTATGACTCCGGTGACTGGTTCAACAAGATCGACTGGACCGGGAAGACGGCAAACTGGGGCATTGGCTTGCCCATCGCCAGCCAGAACCAGGGCCAGTGGCCGATCATGACACCGCTGCTCTCTAACTCTGCGTACACACCACTTCCGGCAAACATCGCATACTGCGAAGCTGCGTTCCAGGAATTGTTGAAGATCCGCTATAGCTCGGCATTATTCCGCATGCCCACCATTGAGGAAGTGCAACAAAACCTGACCTTCCTCAATACGGGCCAAAATCAGACTCCGGGGCTGATCGTCATGAAGCTTGACGCGAATGGCGGAAACTACGGGATGTACAAACATATCGTGGTGATATTCAATGCGACCAATGCTCAGGTAACTTTCACCAACAGCCAGTTACAGGGATTGCCCCTGCATCTGCACCCTGTGCAGCAAAACTCCAGCGATCCAGTTACTCGGCAGTCCAGGTTCAACCCGAAAACGGGAACCGCTACGGTGCCGGCGCTCACAACCGCGGTTTTTGTGAGCGAGACACCGTAGCTGCGCGGCCTTTGGCCCTTAAGAAGGCGTATTCTCCTGGGCGACATCACTTGTCAGTCACTTGACGAGCGTTGCGCGAAAACTTCCATGCCGAGATTGCCATTCGTCTGTCGCTTGGATCCCCCCGAGCCCGAGTGCTGCGACTGGTTGTCGCTGAAGCGACCTGGTTGGTTGCCTCTGGGGCATAATTGGTTTGGCTGGCTCCTTGTCTCTAAGCAGGCTGTTACGGAGCATGCTGATGGGCATAACCGCGCATGATGCCTAGAGTCTCTGCGTCGCTTGGCTCGTTATGACTGCAGTAGGCACGGTTGCAAGTTATGCGCCTGCCGCAATGGCGTCGCGAATCGATCCCAACGCCCTCCTTCATGCTGTGTGATGTGCTGAGAAACTGCGCCAGTCTGAACCCTCTATTGTGTTTGTGTCGAATCTGGACCAATAGGTGCATAAATGCCAAGGTATCGACTGACGCCCCTTGCTCCTCAAATTGCGGCCAGTATCCGCTGATAAGTGCGCTTGATCCTCGGTTGATAGACCAAACTGCGTTTTCAGCGTTCGGCTTTCCTGGTCGCCGGTAGAGATCCTGGCGTAGAGGATCTGCATTGATTAAATGTATCGTCTATCACCGGCCTGTTGAAAAACCGTTCGTTGGCCCAAGTATTCAACCTCCTTGCGGCCCGCGAACACCTGGCAACAAACAACCTGCTAAACCGCAATCGGCGTTCCTGTGCTGCACCAATTTCTTTGTGGTTTCAAGAAAAGCATGGCGCAAAGGCGCGTCGGACCTAGAAAAAGAACGCCTAATATTGGATCTTCTACATCCAAAATATCAATGGGAGAATCATTCCTATTTCGGTATACTCGGACCCGGTCCTTTAGCTGGGAGATCGGGCCTTGCTATCGAATCGAAATCGTTACCGTCTGGCGGGACCCGGCAGCGAATTCGTTAGAGATTGGGAGAGCTAAGGATTATGAGGAATTGGATTCTTTCGGTGGCGCTGTGCCTCATTGCGATCGCTGCGACTGCGGTCGGTCAGGACGGCAGCGACGCACTCAAGAAGGGCTTTGAAGATCCGCCCAACAGTGCGCGCCCTCTGGTCTGGTGGCATTGGATGAACGGCAACATTAGCAAGGAAGGCATCCGCCTCGATCTCGAGTGGATGCACCGCGTGGGAATCGCCGGCTTTCAGAACTTCGATGCGGCACTCGAAACTCCTCAGGTCGTACCGAAGCGACTGGCGTACATGACCCCGGAGTGGAAAGATGCCTTCAAGTACGCCATCACCCTGGGCGATCAGTTTGGAATGGAGATGGCGATTGCGGGATCTCCTGGCTGGAGCGAATCGGGAGGTCCCTGGGTTCCGGCCTCACACGCGATGAAGAAATACGTATGGAGCGAGACGCTGATCGAAGGTGGAAAGCCGTTTGCAGGTAAGCTCGTGCATCCTCCGACCGTGACGGGCCCATTCCAAAACATCGCCCTTTCGCCCCAGGAAAAGACCGGTAAAATCCAGTTCTACGCAGATGCAGCCGTCGTGGCATTTCCAGTCACCGCACAGAACTCCACTTCCACAAAAATCACTTCGAGCAGCGGTCAGCTTGATGGGGCGCTGCTCAGCGATGGCGATCTGACCAAAGCCGTGGAGTTGCCGATTCCGAGGCCGGGATCTGCCGCCTGGATTCAGTTCGAATATGCGGCGCCGCAGACCATTCGCTCCATCACCTGGGTCACACAGGACCCCGGCGATCTGGAAGCTTCCTTTCACGGGGTGGCCGCACCCAAGAAGTCGCTGGAAGCCAGCGACGACGGCAAGGCATTTCGCGAGGTCATCACACTGACGGGAGGCGACGCGGCGGAACACACCGTTTCTTTCCCGCCGGTACAGGCAAAATTCTTCCGCGTGACTTTCACTCCCTCCCCGCGCCCGCCCGTGCCGGACTGGGCCATCGGAGCCGACCCTTCCAGGTTTGGCATCGATCCGAACAAGCCCCCCAAGACCTACAAAATCGCCGAGTTGGTCTTGCACGCAGATGCGCGCGTAAACCGCTTTGAAGAGAAGGCCGCCTTTGTGCCGGAGGACGATCTTTATTCGTTTGCAACGCCGAGTGTCGATGCATCGAGCGCGATCACCAAGTCCGATGTGATCGATTTGACGACGAAGATGCAGCCCGATGGCACGCTCGACTGGACTCCACCAGCCGGACGCTGGATGGTTCTGCGCATTGGATATTCGCTGCTGGGCATCACCAATCATCCGGCCACGCCGGAAGCCACCGGCCTGGAAGTGGACAAACTCGACCGGCGTTATGTGAAGGACTACTTCGACAAATATCTCGACAGTTACAAAGAAACGGTCGGCGTCGAATGGATGGGCAAACGCGGCATTCGCAACGTGATCAACGACAGTTGGGAAGCCGGCTCACAGAACTGGACCGACAACATGCTGGCGCAATTCCAGACCCTGCGTGGCTACGATGCAACGCCATGGCTGCCGGTATTGACCGGTCGCGTGGTAGAAAGCGCCGACGCGAGCGACCGCTTTCTTTGGGACTTCCGCAAGACCATCGCAGACCTGATTGCCAATGAGCACTACGGCCAGTTGGAAGCCACGCTTCATGAGCGGGGCATGGGCCACTACGGCGAATCGCACGAAAGCGGCAGGGCATTTGTCGCGGATGGTATGGAGGTGAAGAAGTTCAACGAAGTCCCCATGAGCGCGATGTGGACGCAGGTTCCGGGTGTAAACAAGATCCAGTACACACCCAATGCGGACGTGCGCGAATCAGCCTCGGTGGCGCACATTTACGGACAAAACCTGGTTGCGGCGGAGTCATTGACGGCCTCGGCGGCAGCACCCTGGGCATGGTCGCCTGCCACACTTAAGCCAACGGCAGACGCCGAGATGCTGGCCGGCGTGAATCGCTTTGTCATTCACGAATCCACACATCAGCCGTTAATCGGCAAGGCTCCTGGACTGACACTTGGACCGTACGGACAATGGTTCAATCGTAATGAAACCTGGGCAGAGCAGGCTCGACCATGGATCGAGTATCTGGCGCGGTCAGACTACCTACTCCAGCAAGGGCACTTCAGCGCCGATGTTCTTTACTTCTACGGTGAAGACTCAAACCTGACAGCCATCTTTGCGGACAAGTCGCCGGACGTACCTGTCGGCTATGGTTTTGACTACATCAACGCCGACGGCCTCATCCATGAATTCAGCGTTGCAAACGGACAAATCGTTGCCAGGAGAGGCATGCAATACAAGGTGCTCTATCTGGATCCATACAGCCGGCACATGTCACTGCCAGTACTGCGTGCGATTCACACCTTGGTCGCGAACGGCGCGAGCGTTGCGGGCCCGAAGCCCACGGACGATCCCAGCCAGGCCGACGATCAAGGCGAATTTCTAAGACTTTCAACGGAATTGTTTGGCGATGGATCGGGCGTGCACAAAGTGGGTAGCGGAACTGTCTACGCTGGACAGAATTTGCGCGATGTCTTCGCTGCGTTGCGCGTTCAGCCGGACTTCGACTACACCAAAGACACCAACGATGGAGACTTGGAATTTGTCCATCGCAAACTGACGGACGGCGATATCTATTTCGTCGACAATCGCAGCGACAACGGAACGATGGTCAACGCGACCTTTCGCGTAGCCGGCAAACAGCCCGAACTGTGGCGCGCCGAGACCGGAACTACCGAACCTGTCTCGTTCAAAATTGAAAACGGCCGGACGACTGTTCCCCTTCGCCTCGAGCCATGGGGCACTGTTTTCGTGGTCTTTGCGAAGACGGCCTCCGAAACTTCCCGCACAGTGCCGCCCGTGAAGGAGAGCGCGCTGGCTGCAGTGAGCGGAAGCTGGACGGTAAGCTTTGAACCAGGGCGTGGCGCACCCGCTTCCGCAACGATGGAGAAGCTTTCCGATTGGAGTCTGAATCGAGATCCCGGTGTGAGGTACTTCTCCGGCATTGCAACCTACACCAACACTCTGGAGGCTCCTCCAGACTGGTTTGGAAACGGTGCGCGTCTACTGCTCGATCTTGGAGACGTAAAGTTTCTCGCTTCGGTTACCGTCAACGGTAAGGATCTGGGTGAGGTCTGGCACGCGCCCTACCGCGTAGACGTCACATCCGCGTTGAAGCCGGGGAACAATCAAATCGAGGTAAAGGTCGTGAATACCTGGGTGAATCGGCTCATTGGCGACGAGCAGCCAGGGGCAACAAAAATCACGTTTACAGATGTGAAGCCCTACAAGGCCAATTCATCTCTGCAATCCTCTGGTCTCCTCGGACCGGTGACTTTGATTCGAGCCGACATAAACTGAAGCCTCCTTCATTGTTGGCCTGTGCTCAACAATGAAGGGTGTCGCGTCGCTCTCATATCGCTGTATATTGCACCGAGATCGGATTCACTCGCGGGTTGAAGGTCCGTCCCATCAGCGGCTGGACACCCAACGTCGGGAATACCGACGCGGTCAGCAGCGAGCCGTTGATCTGAGCAGGCTCTCCCGCGCCGGACAGGAATTCTCTGTAAGATTTGACAGCTTTCCTCGGCTAGCCACGGCCTTCGCCGTTCCGCGCCAATTCGATCGTAAAGGCTCTCAGCTTGATGCGATTTTCATCTCTAGGTGGACCGAAGGCCCATGCGTAACGCGGGGCTTACCACTTGTCTCCTGCTTTCCCAAACATGATTCTGGCGCGAACAATGATTCGCTCCTCCGGGGCGCATATCAGCTGATGGATCTTGAGTTATCCGGCGCGGGCGACAATCCATGCCACGCGCATCAGCTTGTACGCTGCTCAGCTTACTGAAAACAGACAGTCGGACCTCTAACCAGCCAAGGCCTCAAAAGCTGTGGGCTAGAGAACTGAATAGAACATAAAACTCGCCTTGGTGGCCTGCTTTGCCTGCTCCCTCAGTCCGCTTCCTTACTCACAAATCCTTGACAAATGCCCCTGCCTCCGGCTAATGTGCAGTCTCCCGTTCTCGTGCTCGTCAAGTCCCTTATCAACAGGAGTCTGGTCAATGCGTCACGCCTTGCACGTGCTGATTGCTGTCTGCTTCTGCGGTGTCTTTTGCCAATGCCAGACCGCGGACGAACTGATTGCGAAAAACATCCAGGCCAGGGGCGGGATGGAGAAGTTGAAGGCCATCAAGACCCTTCGCATGACCTGCAAACTCGAAGGCAGCGGCGGCTTCACCGCTGCTTGGGGACAGGAGAATGAGCGGCCAAACCTTGTCCGGACCACATTTTCGCTGCAGGGCATGACGGCAGTGCAAGCCTACGACGGCACAACCGGTTGGCAGATTCAACCCTTTAACGGGAAGAAGGACCCGGAGTTGATGGGCGAAGACGACGTACGCGATCTGCTGCTGGACGCTGACTTCGAAGGGCCCCTGGCCAGTTACAAAGAAAAGGGCAGCACCGTTGAGTATCTGGGCCACGATGTTGTGGATGGCGACGACGCGTTGCGCCTGAAAGTGACTTTGAAGAACGGCGACATCGTCTATGACTACCTCGACCCGGATACGTTCATGGAGATTCGCAGATGGATTCAGCAGTTCATCCGTGGCTCGGTTCGGGAAAGGGTGATGGGGCTGGGCTCCTACAAGCCGGTGGCAGGGGTGATGTTTCCGTTCTCAATTTCGCAAGGAACGAAGGAACATCCGGAAGATTCAACAACCACGGTGCAGAAGCTGGAAGTTAATCTGACCATCGATCACGCTGACTTTGCGCTTCCCGCTTCGCTGAAGTCGGGAACTCCACCTGAAAAGAAGTAATTCGGCCGCGCCTTGTGGTTGGAAGCGGCATTTCTCACTGGGAAGAGGACTAGCAACCATGAATGGTTCCGCTCGATTTTCTCCATTTCGGCTGTCGTTGCGCGCATGGGCCGCCGGAGTTGCGCTGTTGTGCGGGGTATGTCCCGCGGGGGCGCAGGCGTCCTACCGCTTCGATGCGGCCACAGTTTCAGGATTGCCGGCGCGCAACATCGGTTCGGCCACCATGAGCGGCCGCATCGCCGCACTGGATGGCGTCGAAGAAGACGGACGCATCACCGTGTTTGTGGGTGCGGCAAGTGGCGGCGTCTGGAAGTCGGTTAACGGCGGCACGACTTACAAGCCGGTGTTCGATCGCGAAGACGTGCAGTCGATTGGGGCGGTGACGATTGATCCCTCGAATTCAAAGAACGTCTGGGTGGGAACCGGGGAAGCCTGGGTGCGCAACAGCGTGTCCGTCGGCGACGGTGTCTACAAGTCGACCGACGGCGGGGAGAATTGGACAAATGTCGGCCTGAAGGACAGCGAGCACATTGCCAAGATTCTGGTGAATCCGGCAGACGGAAAAGACGTGCTGGCGTGCGCGACTGGGCATCTGTGGGACGACAACGACGAGCGTGGAGTTTTCCGTACCACCGATGGCGGCAACACCTGGAACAAAGTTCTTGCCGGGGTGAACGGATCGAGTGGCTGCGCCATGATCGCGAGCAGCAAACAGGAACCGAAGACCATCTATGCGGCTATGTGGGATTTCCGGCGGCAGGGCTGGACATTTCGCTCGGGTGGTCCGGGCAGCGGCCTGTTCAAGTCCACCGACGGCGGAGCACACTGGAGCGAAGTCACCGAGAGCAACGCCAAGGGACTGCCGCCCAAGCCATGGGGCCGCGTGGCGGTGCAGGTGGCGCCCTCTAAGCCGCAAGTGATTTATGCCAACATCGAAGCGGAAAAAGGAAGAGGACTTTACCGTTCCGACGACGGCGGGGCGACCTGGACCGCACTCGATGCTAGCAATTACGTGGTGTGGCGTCCGTTTTATTTCGGTAACCTGATCGTCGATCCCAAGGATGAAAACAAGATTTTCAAACCCGACCTTATTCTGCTGCTGAGCAACGATGGAGGAAAAAGCTTCAATGTGGTTTCAGGTTCGGCGCACGGCGACTTTCACGATGTGTGGATTGACCAGAAGAATCCGAATATTGTGATTGCCGGCGATGACGGAGGCCTGTGGCGCAGCGAAGACGGTGGCAACCGCTGGAAGCACCAGTTGAACCTGCCGGTTTCGCAGTTTTATCACGTAAGCACCGACAACGCTGACCCCTACCGCGTTTACGGCGGCTTGCAGGACAACAGTTCGTGGGTGGGCCCTTCGTCGTTTCCAGGCGGAGTGGCCAACTCGAATTGGGAAAACATGTACGGCGGCGACGGCTTCTGGATGTTCGAGGACCCTTCCGATCCGGACTACCTTTACGCGGAAGCGCAGGGGGGCACCATCGGACGGGAGAACCGGTACACCCACGAGGTCCGCGACCTCCATCCCTGGCCCAATTACGGCGAAAAGAAGCTGCGCTTCAACTGGAATACGCCTATTCATATGAGCCCAAATGAGAAGGGAACGATTTATATCGGAGCTCAATTCTTGTTCCGCTCGCGCGATCACGGCCAGTCCTGGGAGCGCATTTCACCGGATCTCACGACCAACGATCCGGAAAAACAGAAGCAGGAAGAGTCGGGAGGCGTAACCGTCGACAACTCTTCGGCGGAGATGCACACCACGATTTATTCAATCTCCGAATCGCCCAGGAATGGCCAGATCATTTGGGTCGGCACCGATGACGGCAACGTGCAAGTGACTCGGGACGGCGCCAAGACCTGGACAAATGTGGTGGAGAAAGTCAGCGGCCTCGGAAAGAATTCGTGGGTCACGACCATCGAGGCTAGCCGCTTCGACGAAGCCACTGCCTATGCCACATTCGACAGGCACACGTTTGGCGACATGAAGCCGTACGTCTACAAAACTACGGATTACGGACAGACCTGGAAGGCGCTTCCGGCACAGGAAAACGGCGTCCGCGGATTTGCCCACGTCATCAAGGAAGACTCGGTCAACCCGAATCTGCTCTTTCTGGGCACGGAGTTCGGCCTCTGGATTTCGATCGATGGCGGGCAGCGTTGGGCGCAATACAAAGGGTCGGACTTCCCGGATGTGCCGGTTGACGACATCGCGCTGCAGGCACGCGAATCCGACCTGGTGCTGGCAACTCACGGGCGCGGCATCTGGATCGTCGACGATATCTCTCCTTTACGCGCGCTCACACCCGACCTGATGACGAAAGAGGCCTCGCTTATTCCCGGTAGGCCGGCAATCCAGTACTTCGAAGTGGGCGGGGGCTGGGTGGAAGGCGACGAAACCTTTCAGGGGAGGAACCGCCCCTCCGACGCGCAGATTACCTACTACCAGAAAGGGCGGCACATCTTCGGCGATCTGAAGATCGAGATTTTCGATCGGGACGGTAAGCTGGTGGACACGGTGGCCGGAACGAAGCATCGCGGGCTGAACCGGGCGGGCTGGGGAATGCACATGAGACCGCCGGCGGTCGCCCCGGCAGCTTCGGCGCTCGGTGAGGCTGTGGTGGGGCCCCGCGTGCTCCCGGGCAATTACACAGTGAAGCTTACCAAGGGAGATCGAACTTACTCCGAGCAACTGAATGTTGTAATGGATCCGCGCGCTAAGTATTCGATCGACGATCGCAAGGCGCAATTCGATCTTGCGATGAAGGTATACAAACTGCTTGAGCACATGACGTATGGAGTTGAGGCGATCGAAGGGGTGCGTGACGCAGCCAATGAGCGGGCGGCCAAGCTTCCCGAGAAAGATCCGTTACGCATGACCTTGCAGAAGCTCGCGGCGGACTGTGACACATTACGTTCGAAGATCGTCGCGACCAAAGCAGGTGGCATGATTACCGGCGAAGAACGGATCCGCGAACTACTGGGTCAGCTTTATGGGTCGGTGACGGGATACGACGGCAAGCCCACGGATTATCAGGTCGCCCGAACTGATTCACTCGGTCATGAACTGCAGGATGTGATCGATGACTTCCACAAGCTAACGCAAAAAGAATTGCCGGGAATCGACCTTGACTTAAAAAAGAAGAAAATGGATTCCATCACTGTGCTGGCAGAGGAAAACTGGCAGAAAAAGAATGCGGAGTCTTCACTGGCCAACGGCGCAGGAATGCGGTCAGATGAAAATCGCGTTCGGGAGATCGACTAAGACGCTAGTGGCGAAAACGCGTCTGCAAGGATTTGCGCAAGCTGATCTTTCCCATGGTCGCGGAAATCTCCACATCGGGTTTAGTGAGAGTGAACACCTCTTGACCTGCATGCGCGAAGGCGCCCTCCGAGATCGTCATGTTGGTAACCCGCGCATCGAACGGTGTTTTATCGAACCATCCGGCATCAGCAACCGATGCTCAAAGTCAAAGACCCTTCCCGCCTCGCCCATCTCGTTCGAGAACGCTCTTGAAAAGGTCCACATCTTCAGGATGGACTCGTTGTAGAAGCAAATTGGGTGTCGGTTTCGTATCGGGAGGGTACCCGTAGATCCGAGCCGTTTCTTCGGACCAAAACTTCCGCTTGGTGCCCGCTTCCACTCCAGCACTACCGATGATGGCAGCAGTGCGTCCACTGGATGAATATGGCTGAACGAGAATGCTGACGCCCAGCGACGCAGCCTTCGCGAGCCCACACGCTGAGGCTGACGAACATGATTGCCACGGACGCTGTAATGGTCTTTGCGGCGAGCCCTATGCCTGCCATCGTTGCAAACCGGATCCGGCTAGGAACGATGGGATCCTGGCCATAGAAAGTTAGTTGCCCACCGCTGTCTGCGGCTGACATTCCAACGTCTGCCAAGACTCGATTCACTCCTTCATGGAAATCGAAATCTGAAGAAGTGGCGGAATTGTTTAGTTTATCGACGATAGTCTCAGTTAATTGAGCTGGGGATTGGGCTTCTTCGTCAGTTGCGGATACAGACCTCATGCGTAGACTCCTGGACGATGTCGGTTCCTCGACTCAGTGATCCTAGCAACGGTGAATGACCCAAATAAATTACATGTTCCTTGTAGTGCCTCGTCACCAAAATCGCCGTAGACGGTCAATCGTCGGCGCAACCAACAGATTTGTCTATCGTGTAGCGTCGGAGTTGATTACTTGCGGACAGTAGTTCGAAATCCGCTGCTCGTGGCAGAAATGCTGCCCTTCGATGTGCCCAACGAGATTGCGGCTTGATGCTTCCGAAGCTAACCAGAACACTCGCATTGAAGCCCAACACCTTAGGGCACAAGTGGGTGGCTTGCGCGCGCGGCATGACGACAATTGCCTGTTTCCGTTTGGTATTGCTCTAACGTGGCAAAATCGCGAAGACATTTGCAGCTCTCCGGACTCGCTACCAGAAACATGTGATTTCGGCGCTCAGCGCGAATTGCTACTATCACCGTGCCGAAAGCAGACTCATCGATCCACGAAGCACTGGAGTTGATGAGTATTCGCCCCCAAAGCAAGAGGAATTGCACGCCAACCCGTGAGTGGACGAGATGAATTGATGCAATGGGCACTGTTCTTGCAATGTGGACAGATGCAGCCAATTGGAAACTTCTTCAGCTTGGCGGCGGCGCGGTGTCGCGCCGTCACCTCTGCCAAAGCGCCGGTCCAACGCCCTCCCCATACCACTTCTGCCGGCGAGCCCCCATAGTTTCACATTATGGGGGCAAAGTTTCACCTTATGCGTAAACCCACAGAGAGATTACCAATCCAAACGGTCATAGCACTAGGAACATCCGCTCGTCGATCCGCAGCTCATGCAGCGATAGCAGCTCCCATTGCGCACCATGATCGCGCCGCAGGTCGAGCAGCTGGGCGCATCGCCCATCTCATACATCTCCCGCATTGCTTCGGAAGCGTGATAGATCCCGCGGTCCTTCAGATCAAGCCCCTGCGACGAGCTTGCCGCGGAAGCCTGCCATCCCTGCGCTTCCGGCGCAATCCCGCCACCGGCCGGCTGCGCCCCAGGCTGGTTGTTCACCTGGTTCAGCCGCTTTGCCACCTCTTCCGCAAGCCGCGCCAACTGGTTCTGCGGCCCACCGTATTCCTCCGAGTCGGTTTCCGGAATCAAGCTCGGAGAAGCAGGAAGTTGCGGAGCCTGCATCCCCAATCCGGCAAACAACGTCAGCTGCGTCCCCGAAAGGAACCGCAGATTCAGCCAGCGGAAGATGTAGTCCATCAGGCTCTTCGCGTAGCCAATCTGCTCGTTCCCCGTCCAGCCTGACGGCTCAAAGCGTGTATGCGCAAACTTCTCGCACAGCACCCTCAGCGGTACGCCATGTTGCAGCGCCAGCGAGATCGAAGTGGCGAACGCATCCATCAATCCGGAGACAGTCGAACCTTCCTTTGCCATCTTGATGAAGATTTCGCCTGGCTGTCCCGTGGGATAGAGGCCCACAGTAATGTAGCCCTCATGCCCTGCAATCGAAAACTTGTGCGTGATCGACGCGCGCTCTTCCGGAAGCCTGTGCCGCACAGCGCGCGGCGGGCCATTGGGATCCTGCGCAGGGTCTTTGGGCTGATGATTCGTCACTGGCGTAGCGGTAAGTGTGGGCACGGCGGCAGCCTTGGCTATTGCATCCAAAGCATACTGGAACGCGGCCGCCGCTGCAATCACTTGCTTGGCTGTCACCTCAAGTTTCTCGCCAATCTTGGCCTCAAGCGCTTTCACATCGGCCTCTGCCGCCGGCTTGTTGGCGGCCAGTTGTGCCAGTACGCGCGTCCCAGCCGCATCCAGCGCCGAAGGCTCCTTCTTCGCATCCATGCTGGTATTCAGCGGCTGCGTGCCCTTCGATCCATCGCGATAAATTGCCACCGCCTTGATGCCCTGACGCCAGCTCTCCGCATAGGCCTCAGCCACATCCTCCACGTTCGCCTCATGCGGCAGATTCACCGTTTTCGAGATAGCCCCGGAAAGAAACGGTTGCGTCGCCGCCATCATCTTGATGTGTCCCATGTACTGAATCGACCGCGTGCCCTTCGCCGGCTTGAAGCTGCAATCGAACACCGCCAGGTGCTCCGGCCTGATTCCCGGCGCGCCTTCAATCGTGCCCGTCGCATCAATGTAACTCACAATCGCATTCACTTCATCGTTGTCGTATCCCAGTTTGAACAGCGCCGCCGGAACCGTGTTGTTCACGATCTTGATCATGCCTCCACCCACCAGCTTCTTGTACTTCACCAGCGCCAGGTCAGGCTCAATTCCCGTTGTATCGCAATCCATCATGAAACCGATCGTACCCGTCGGCGCCAGCACCGTGGTCTGCGAGTTGCGATAGCCATAGCGCTCGCCAAAAATCAGCGCCGTATCCCAGCTCTCGCGGCTGGCATCGATCAGTAAATCAAGTTGCGGCACATTGAATGGCTCCCCGCTCTGCCGCGACTTCCCAATGTTGTTCACTTCTGCGCGATGCATGCGAATAACATCGAGAAACGGCTCGCGGTTCACATAGAACCCAGGGCAAGCGCCGCCCTGGCGTTCCACTGATGCCGTCAGCGGAGTAGCCGAAGCAATCGGAGGGCAGTTAGCCGCAATCACCGCCGACTGCAGGTAAGCCTGTCCGCACATGATCGCCGTCAATGCCGCTGCCAGGTCGCGTCCGGCAGCCGAGTCATACGGCAAACCAAAAGCCATCAGCAACGCGCCCAGGTTCGCATAGCCCAATCCCAGCGGGCGATAGTCATGCGAGTTACGCGAGATAGACTCCGTAGGATAACCCGAGTTATCCACCAGGATCTCCATCGCCGTAATCACAATCGAAATCGAGTGCCGATAAGCATTAATGTCGAAAACACCCGCAGCATTCACATACTTCATCAAGTTGAAGCTCGCTAGATTGCAGGCCGAGTTATCCAGGAACATATACTCCGAACAAGGATTCGACGCATTGATCCGCGCCGTGTTCTTGCTCGTATGCCACTTGTTGATCGTCGTGTCGAACTGCATTCCCGGATCGCCGCAAAGCCAGGTGGCCTCGGCAATCTTTTTCATAATGTCGCGCGCCTTGTAAGTTCCAATCGGCTCGTGCCCCTTTACCGAGTAAGTGGTAAAGTCGCCGTCGTTCTCATACGCCCGCATGAACTCGTCGCTCACCCGTACTGAGTTATTCGCATTCTGGAAGAAGATCGACGAGTAAGCCTCCGAATCCGGGCCCGACCCATCGTACCCTGCCTTGATCAGCGCGAACGCTTTGGCCTCTTCCTTCGCCTTGCAATCGATGAATTCCATAATGTCCGGGTGATCCACATTCAGAATCACCATCTTCGCCGCCCGCCGCGTCTTGCCGCCCGACTTGATTACTCCCGCAAACGCGTCAAACCCGCGCATGAAGCTCAGCGGTCCCGATGCTTCCCCGCCGCCCGAAAGCGTCTCCTTCGATCCGCGAATCGTCGACAGGTTGGTCCCCGTTCCCGAACCCCACTTGAACAGCATTCCTTCGGTCTTCGCCAGCGTCAGGATCGATTCCAGAGAATCCTCTACCGCGTTAATGAAGCACGCCGAGCACTGCGGATTCCGGTAGCCCGTAGCGGAATACTTCACGCCGCCGGTCACCGGGTCCCAATGCCAGTTCAGCCCATCCGCCAGCGGCTCCAGCCGATCGCAGCCCACGTTAAACCACACCGGCGAATTGAACGCCACCTTCTGCGTCACCAGCATGTGCGCCAGTTCGTCGTGGAAGATCGCCGCATCCACCGCGCTCGCAAAATACCCGCCGGCCACACCCCAGTCGCGGATCGTCTCCGCCACCCGGCCCACCAGTTGCCGCACGCCCGTCTCCCGCTCCGGCGTGCCAATCTGCCCATGCAGATATTTCGAGGCCACAATGTTCGTGGCCGTCATCGACCAATCCACGGGAACCTCAACGTCCTTCTGCTCGAAGATCGAGTTCCCCTTCGTGTCGGTAATCGACGCAGTCCGCTTCTCCCACTGGACGTCGTCATAAGGCGAAGTCCCCTCCGTGGAAAAACGGCGTGTAAAGGTCAGCCCCTTTTGGGTGTACGGGATCTGTTGGACGGTGGTGGCATTTGAAGTGTGAAGCTGGGCCTCGTTCATGAGAATCCTTTCAATCTGCAAAATCGGTGAACAATATCCTCAACCGGCGCAAAGCGGCCTTGATGGGGTCTTCGTAGGGGTCTAGCAAAATCCGGGAAAAGGTTCTGGATTTACTGCGACGTTTCTTTTCTGAACGGCCCGCCGGTGGCTCTTCACGCCAGCGCTCTTTACAATCTGTTAACAGCCGCAGATGAAAAAATACCGCCCCCTGTAGTGGATGTCAACAACAAACCACAATATCTTGTATTTCGTTGACATTCCCGGCATCCGATTCCTAAACATGGGCGTTTTTCTGTGGAAAGCTCCAAACGCCCAAGTTTGGCGCGGACTCTGCGGGTCTTTTGCACCGGGTTTTGTGCATCCGACCGTCCGCCGCCGCTCGGCTTCATTCCAAAAGCCTAGTCTTCCCCCGCCATCCAAACAAGTCGTCCACCTGTGCGAGTTGTGGACAAATACCACCCCAATTAGATGACCTGCACATCCCAGACGCTGCAAAGGCCGGGTGCCCCCGCCTGCTGATACGCTGGTTTTGTGCCGACCCATCCGACATCGCAGCTCAACTGGAACCCCGTCCGAACCCTCGCCCCCGTCACCCTGCGCGGCCGCACCGTCACCCTTGAGCCTCTCAGCGCAGAACACCACACTGAAGCCCTCTGGCGGGCAGTACAGGGCCACGACGAGATATGGGACTGGCTATTCGACGGTCCTTATTCAACCGAGGCTGGCCTGCGCGATGCCCTCGAGCAGAAACAGGCTGGAACCTCCGCCGTCTTCCTCGCCATCATTCCGAAAGAGACGGGCCAGGCCGCCGGCTATGCCAGCTTCATGCGCATCGAGCCCGACCACGGCGTAGTCGAGGTGGGCAATATCCTGCTTTCGCCGGTTCTGCAGCGCACCACCGCCGCCACCGAGGCCATGTACCTCATGGCACGGCACATATTCGACAACCTGGGCTACCGCCGCTACGAATGGAAGTGCAACGCGCAAAACCTTCCCAGCCGCCGCGCCGCTGAGCGCCTCGGATTCACCTACGAAGGCATCTTCCGCCAGCACATGGTTATCAAGAATCGCAACCGCGACACCGCCTGGTTCTCCATGCTCGACCACGAGTGGCCGGCGAGAAAGCGCGCCTTCGAGTCCTGGTTATCACCTGCCAACTTCGACGAAACCGGCCGCCAGCGCCAATCCCTCGGGCACCCGTCATATCCGCAATGAACTCCCTACCGCATCCGCCCAAAAAGCTCCGTGCCCCGTTCTTGCGCCCTTTTTCTGGCGCAAGGGCGGGAAACCTCAGGCCCTCAATCCAGCCTCGTTCAATCTCATCTAAACGCCCTTCAGTTCCCCTGCGCCAGCACCAACTGTTGCTGATCGCTCGTCGCAATCTTCTGGTAGTAGTCTCGCAGCGCCGGGTACTCCTTCGCATCCAGCAGCACAAACGCCCGCGCAAAAGTATGCCTGATGTCGAACGTGCCTGTTCCCGGCGTCGTCTTCACCACCAGCGCCGCGTGCTCCGGCCACGGCAATTGCGCCGGAGTTGGCGCGCTCTCCACCGAATACCCCGCAGGCAGGCGGTAAACCGTGTCGTCAATCACCTGCTCCGCATAGTGCAGATCGATCGTGGACTCCCGTTTCTCCTCCGCCACAAACTGCGTATGCGCGCCTGTCGAGAAGAAGAACCCAGGCAACATCATCCGCTTGCCAGTCTTGGTCCCCAATGGGCCCGATACCTTGACCGCCGCAGTGAGATATCCCTCCGACGTATCCATGCCTTGAAAGCCCGTGACCTCGCCCGAGATCCCCTGCGGCAGCTCTTCGTGCAGGGATTCCTCGAAGCGCTTCTTCACCTCGTCGGGATCCGTGGTCAGGTTGAGCTGCCGCCAATGCAGCGCCGCCGGCCCGCCCATCACAACTTTCACCGTGCCCGTCACCCCGCCCTGTGCATCGAGCGTCAATTCGGCTGCGTGCGCAGTAACAGAATCTTTCATTGAATTCGGCGGCGTGTACGTGGGAGCCTTCGCATTTTCCTCCAGCCCGCCTGCCATGACATGCGTCCAGTGCATTTGTCCGAAGGGGCAAAGCTTTTCGCCAGGATCGAGAAAAATGTCCTTGCCGTCGATATGCAAAACCACCAGCAGCGAGTCGAGCTGGTAGAGGCTGAGATAATTCGGGTCAAAGATGCGCTGGTTGCGATCGACCACTTTGAACCCATCCGCCTGTAGCCCCGCGGCGCGCGCCAGCGCCAGGTAGAGCGCCGCTATATCGTTTCCCGATCCGCTCTTCTCGGTCCATGCATCCTGAGCCTTCTTCAGTTCCCTCCTCAGGTGCAATTGCTTCCGCTCAGCCTCACTCTTGGCGCGCGTAAAGTCCGTGTTATTCAACGCCTGCACAGCTTCGTAGAGCTTGCGCGCCTTGGCTTCCGGAGTGCCTGCACCCGCGGTAATCTGATTCGCTGCATCGCGGATTGTCGAGGTCTGCGCCGCGTACTCATCCACTTGCTTGGACCAGCGCTTGAGCTCGTTATCCCAATACGTCGTCGGGTCCGGGTAGGGCGAGTGGAAAAAGCGCACCCGGTAGAGAAGGCTGCGCTGGGGCGGTGCGTTCGCCTCGGTCGGCGCGGCGGGCACATCCTGAACGTCCAGCGTGTAGTCTCCATTGCTGCTCTGAACGGTGTGGAATCCGCCGGGAAGGTGCTCGGTGAAAAGCAAAAAATGCGTCCGCTCCCCATCCACGTAGTAGTCGATTTGGCTGTCTCCACTTGTCGGCACAATGCTCGACTTCGGGTTCCAATAGAAGTGTTCCTTGTGGGCATAGATCGGCTGTTGCACCTCCCATTCGGGTATCGAGCCAGCCATCATCCCGGAGAGCACGTTCTCCTGGTCCTCCAAAACTCCCGAGACCCTTCCGCCTGTCAAAGGGATGGTCCACTTGTACTCCAGAATGCTGCCCACCTCGACGCTGGGCATGTTGAACACCGCGGCCTTCAACCCGCTGCTCTTTGTTTTGAACACCAGCAGATCGCTCGCCTTGCCCACCAGCGGAACCACCGTTCCATCGGCGTGAATGGTCCGCCCTTCAATAATGGGCGGCTCACTGGGCCCGGGCTCGTACGGGACCTCCACCGTCGCCCATTCTTTACCGAGTTCGGTGAGGACTTTGATTCGGGCGTAAAGGCTAACGTAGTGGTTTCGGTTGCTCTCGGTCTCCTCCCTATACAAATAGACCGCCGGAGCTCCCGGAGCCTTTGGGTCCGAGGTCATCTGCAGCTCGTCCTTCGTAGGCTCTTGAAATTTCTGCGCCGCGCCAGTCAGCGGCATCACCACAGCCGCCAACGCCAGCAGTCCACAAACGTAAACATGAATTCGCATTAAATCAATCCTCGATTCGCACACAACTGCACACGCCATTTCCCAAAAACGGTGCGCTCGCAATGTGCATTTTGATTGCGCTCGCCATCATATCATTCAACGCTGCAAAAACAACATCCCACACACGAAACGGCCCCGAGCTATTTGCGCTCGGGGCCGTTCAGTGTTTCATACGTCCGCCAGTCGGACGATGCAGGTACTTGAGCCCCGGCATCTCCGCGTCACCGGTGACAACCAGAGCTCAATTTAGAAGACAGGAATCAGTCGCTATCCCTTGGATTCAATCCTCATTCCATAGAACGATTTCCGCACGAAGAACACCGACACCAGGAAGAACGCGACCGCCAGTCCGTGTGTGAGCATCGGATTGCTCGCATTGAGCGTCACTGCGAGTTCCACGGCAAGCAGACCGAACAACGTCGTGAACTTGATAATTGGGTTCATCGCCACCGACGAAGTGTCTTTGAACGGATCGCCGACGGTGTCTCCAATCACAGTTGCATCGTGCAGAGGTGTCCCTTTCTGTTTCAGGTCGACCTCTACGACTTTCTTCGCATTGTCCCAGGCGCCGCCGGCATTGGCCATGAAGATCGCCTCGTACAGGCCAAAGATCGCAATCGAGAACAGGTAGCCGACAAACAAGAACGGCTCCATGAACGCGAACGCAAGCGTAGAGAAGAAGACGGCGAGAAAGATGTTGAACATTCCCTTCTGCGCGTACTTCGTGCAGATCTCCACCACCTTCTTGCTGTCGGTGACCGAAGCTTTCTCCGCGCCTTCCAGATGGATGTTCGCCTTGATGAACTCCACCGCGCGATATGCACCCGTAGTAACTGCCTGCATGGAAGCGCCCGCGAACCAGAAGATCACTGCGCCGCCGCAGATCAACCCCAGCATGAACGGCGCGTGCAACAGCGAGAGCTTCTCAACGTTGACAGTCAGTCCGTGGGTCAGGGCCATGATGATCGAGAAAGTCATCGTGGTTGCCCCCACTACCGCTGTGCCGATCAGCACCGGCTTGGCCGTCGCTTTAAACGTATTGCCGGCTCCATCGTTGGCTTCCAGCAGGTATTTCGCGCGTTCGAACTTCGCATCGATGCCGAAGTCCTTCTTCAGCTCGGCTTGGACGTTCGGAACCTCTTCAATCAACGACAACTCGTAAACGGATTGGGCATTGTCGGTTACCGGCCCATAAGAGTCCACTGCAATCGTGACCGGCCCCATACCCAGGAAGCCGAACGCCACCAGGCCAAACGCGAACACGGCTGGAGCAAGCATCAAGACTTCCATCGACGGCCCCGTGCTGAAGAAATAGCCCAGTCCCATGAGCGCGACCATACTAAGTCCCAGCCAGTAAGCCGACATATTGCCGGCCACGATTCCCGACAGTATGCCCAGCGAAGCTCCACCTTCCCTTGACGATGTTACGATTTCCTGCACGTGGCCCGACTTGGTTGAAGTGAAAACTTTGACCAATTCGGGTATGAGTGCGCCCGCCAGCGTTCCGCACGAAATGATGGAAGCCAGCTTCCACCAAAGCGTTCCATCCCCGAGCGTGGGGATCATGTAGTACGTGACGATGTAAGTCACGATGATGGAAACGATGGACGTAATCCATACCAGCGACGTCAACGGCGCCTCAAAGTCCATCTCGTCCGAGTTTGCATATCTCGCCTTGGCGATTGCGCCATTTACGAAGTAGGCGAGCGAACTGGAGATCAACATAGCCACGCGCATTACGAAAATCCATACCAGCAGTTGAACCTGCGTGGTGGGCTCCTTGACGGCCAGCAGAATGAACGTGATCAAGGCCACACCGGTCACGCCATAGGTTTCGAAGCCATCGGCGCTCGGGCCCACGGAGTCGCCCGCGTTATCCCCCGTGCAGTCGGCGATGACGCCAGGGTTGCGCGCATCGTCTTCCTTGATCTTGAACACGATCTTCATCAAATCGGAGCCAATATCGGCAATTTTAGTGAAGATGCCGCCGGCAATACGCAGTGCCGCGGCTCCCAGGCTCTCGCCAATCGCGAAGCCAATGAAGCAGGGTCCCGCGAAATCGCGAGGAATGAACAAAAGGATGAACAGCATGATGAGCAGTTCGACAGATATCAGCAACATGCCTATGCTCATGCCGGCCTTTAGAGGAATCGCAAAGCAGGGATACGGTTTGCCGCGCAATGCCGCGAATGCCGTCCGTGAGTTCGCAAACGTATTGACGCGAATTCCA
>JBELAI010000052.1:0-29812 GCA_049508975.1 Occallatibacter sp.
TGTACTGCGTCTCGCGCCGAGAGGCCCTTCTGACCCAGCACGATTACCTTGGCTCGCTCGACTGCCGCTTGATCCACTGAGAATACTTCATCGACAACTCCCAGCAGAGCATTAAACGCCGGCTGGATCGCATCCGGCCGGTCAATCGACACATAGCGATGCAGTATTTCCTGCAGCACTTCCGCGTCGGTCACCAAACGCTCTCGACCGTTTACCAACTCCTCCAGCCATCGCTTGGAGTCGGTTTTATGAGGATGGGGAGCGCCCACCAGATACATGGGAATGTTGGAATCAACAAAGATCACGGCTGAACACCCGATCCGTAGCCACGTTCGATCTCCTCGAGCATATGGTCGATATCGCCGGTGGGGAACTCCATCCTTGCCGCGACTCGAATGACCTCCAGTTTGGACGCAGCTTCGCGGCCAGGCTCGCTCCTGCGGGCCTGCACAAGTGCCTGTCGCACCCATTCGGCAATGGAAACGCGGCGCAAACGCGCCGCACGCTGAATGTCGCGATATTCGGGGTCCTGAACGATAACCTGCAGCCTCTTAGCCATGAGATGAGTTTATTTGACTCATCTTGATGAGTCAAATGTTCCTCGTGACATCGGTTTGTCGGCTATTCGGAAGTTTCGAATTAGCCTGATCGCCGGGCCCAGCCGAACCGGCCTGAGATTTCAGGCTGGAGGCGAGCATGCCTTCGGCATGGAGGATGTCAAGAAATCCCGTGCCGGCGACCGACCCCCAGCCGATTTTCGCCGAATCAACCCCATCGGCGATCATCGAAGAATTTCCACCCCGCATTTGCAATGCAATTCCACCTTCTGGTGCACAATCGAATTGTCTGGGTCAAAAGCCTCAAGAAACTCCGGCCCAAACCAGAAAAAACAGCCCCTTTTCCGGTTTTTCTCTCATCGCATTGAAAATAAACATGTTACGTCGAAAATGCTCATTTTGTCCTTTGAAAACAAAGGACTTACGTATTTCTGGTTTTCAGCACTTTCAAAAAACAAAGGAGTTACCTCACCCCATTCCCGCCAACCGCCAGGGTACCCTTGGGGATCTCCTGAGCCTCCGCTTCAGAAAAACGCAACCTGCTTCAGATTCACAACACCAGTCCCACCCCCGGTAGACCGGTCACGACTTCAACCAGATCTCAACCTCCTTCGCGTACAATCTTGAAAAACTGAATCACCTCAATGCAGGAGGTACCATGTTCAAGACCAAGGCCCCTGACCGGCGCGCGCTCATTGCGACATTCGCAGCACTGGCTCTCGCGATTCCCATTGTCGCCACTGCGGCCGAGAGCCTGAAGGTGCCGGTGGAGTACTACAAACTGCCCAACGGTCTGCGCGTAGTGCTTTCGCCAGACCACACCGCCCCCACCGTCGCCGTCGGCGTCTACTACCGCATTGGTTTCCGCGTGGAGCCGCGCGACCGCACCGGCTTCGCGCACCTGTTTGAACACATGATGTTCCAGGGATCCACCAACCTGGGCAAGATGGAGTTCATCAAGCTGATCCAGTCCAATGGCGGCATCCTCAACGGCTCGACCCGCTTTGATTTCACAAATTATTACGAAGTCCTACCCGCCAATAAGCTGGAATCAATTCTTTGGGCAGAGGCGGACCGCATGGGCGGCCTGGCGGTGAACGAAGACAACCTTAAGAATCAGCAGGGCGTCGTGGGCAACGAGGTAAAAGTCAACGTGCTCAACTCTCCTTACGGCGGCTTTCCGTGGATTGACCTGCCCATGGCGGCCAACTCCAACTGGTATAACGCCCACAATTTCTACGGCGATCTCACCGATATTGAAGCCGCCAAGCTGGATGAGGTAGAGAAGTTTCACGCGACTTACTACGCGCCCAACAATGCCGCGCTCGCAATCGTAGGCGATTTTGATTCCGCTGAGGCGCGCAAGCTGGTGGAGAAATACTTTGGAGGTCTGAAGCCTGCCGATCTGCCGCCGCAGCCAGACCTGACCGAACCCCGCCAGGAGACCGAAAAGCGCACTGTCAAGAAAGACCCTCTAGCCCCCCGTCCGGCCCTTGCAATTGGCTATCACATGCCGGATCGCAACACGCCCGAGTACTATGCCATGGGCCTGATCGAGCAGATTCTGCTCGAAGGCGATGACAGCCTGTTCTACAAGGAACTGGTCCAGAAGCGTGGCCTTACCGACAGCATCAGCGGCGGCATCAACTATCTGGGAAACATGTTTGATTACAACGGACCGATGCTGCTGGCTGCCGATGTGCGCTACGACGCGGCCACCAAGCCCGACGTCGTATTAGCGGCCATGGATGCAGCGATCGAACCTCTACGGACCAAGCAAATCGACAAGGAATTGCTGGACCGCGCTCGTGTGAAGCTCCGCTCCAGTCTCTACGACAATCTGGGCGAGATCGGTGGGTTGGGTGTGGTCGATTTGCTGGCCAGTTTCGCGCTGTTTGACGATGATCCTGCACGAATCAATACGCTCGAGTCGCACTTTGACGCGGTCACTCCCGAGTTGCTGCAGAAAACAGCGCAGGAGTATTTGCGCCCCGGCAACCGCACCGTCATCGATCTTCAACCTGCGCCCGCACCCGCGGCGAAACAGTAGAAAGGGTTTCCGGATGAATACCATGAAGACGAAACTCGCAATCCCAATGCTGATTCTGAGTTTGGTTGCCGTGGGCGCTGCGCAAAAGCAGGCGCCGCCCGAAGGTGGCCCCCCGCGCGCCTTTACCGTGCCCGCGCACGAAACTTACTCCCTGGCCAACGGCCTCAAAGTGACTCTCGTCCCCTACGGAAATATTCCTAAAGTCACAGTGAGCGTCGAAGTGGCAGCGGGCAGTATCGACGAAGGATCGAGCCATGTGGGCGTGGCTGGAATCGCCGCCGACCTGATGAAAGAGGGCACCGAAAAGCTCACGGCGGGTCAGGTGGCCGACGAGGCTGGAAGCATGGGCGGCGCCCTCAGCATCTCCTCTGATTACGACAAGACCTCCGTCGATCTCGACGTCCTTTCGGAGTTTGGTCCGCAGGCCGTGCGGCTGGTTTCCGGTGTTCTGGAGCACCCGCGCCTGCCCGAAACCGAGCTCGACCGCCTGAAAAACGACCGGCTGCGGCAGATCGCTGTAGGCAACTCCCGAGCACAGACCATCGCTCTTACGCGCTTCCGCAAAATCCTTTACGGTGACCATCCATACAGCGTGGTGCTGCCCGCGGATGGCGACGTAAAGAAAATCACCATCGGCGACGTCAAGGCTTACGTCAGCGGAAACTTCACTCCCGAGCGCACGCATATCTATGTAGCTGGCCGCTTTGATTCGCCGGCCATGAAGCGGGCTATTGAAGAGAGCTTCAAGGGCTGGCCAAAGGGCTCCACGCCGCGTGCGTCAAACCCGCCGACCGCCGCTGCCCATCGCGTGCTCGACGTGTCTGACCGGCCCAATGCACCGCAGTCCACGCTCATCGTAGGTCTGCCCGTGATCCCGCCAAACAATCCGGACGCGCTACCGCTTGAGGTGACCAATGCGCTGCTCGGCGGTTCATTCAACTCGCGCATCACCGCCAATATCCGCGAAGCGAAAGGGTATACATACTCGCCGCGTAGCCAAATCTCCAACCGCTATCACGATGCCTATTGGGCCGAGAGCGCCGACGTGACCACCAAGTTCACCGGACCATCGCTTGAGGAAATATTCAAGGAGATCAAGCGCCTGGGTTCCGAGCCGCCGACCGCGTCCGAACTCAAGGGAATTCAGAATTACCTCTCCGGCATCTTTATTCTGCGCAATTCGACGCGCGGCAATCTTATCAACCAGCTCGAGTTTGTTGACGAGCAGGGCCTGGGCGACGATTACCTCACGAAGTATGTGGGGCGTGTGAACGCGGTAACTCCAGACGATGTGAAGAGGCTGACGGCGGAGTATCTCAAGCCCGAAAGCATGACCGTTGTGGTGGTCGGGGACAAGGCGCAGATCAGCGATCAACTTACACCCTTCGCGACAAAGTAAGCTGGGCGACGCCGGTGAAATATTGCGGAAACGCGAAACCGTTACTTGATTTTGGCGACGCGCCCTTTGGTGGGGAACTTCTGGAACTGAAGTATGTCATGACCTGGGACCACACGATCTGGAGATCCGGCTAACTCAATCATGCGCACCTGCTGAGCGATGTTAGCCGGATGATCAGCGTCGCTGAATGTGGCGCTGGCCAGATGCGCCGATAGGTTTAGATAGAAATAAGCATTATCCGAAGCCAGCACATAGGGCGGATTTCCATCCACTCGGAGATACTGCGAAGCATAAGTGTGGCGCGATCCGGTGTATGCGCGGATACCGGGAAAAATCTCAACGCTGTCGCCATCCACCATGTGCACGCGGCCTTCGGTATTCAGCCGCACCAATTCCTTCACGTCTTCAGGATCGATGCCGCCATGATTTCCGCCTGGTTGCCACGCATCCATCGTGTAGTAGCGATACTCCTCCTTCTGAATCCACACCTGCGCCTTGGGAAAGAGATCGATGCCGCCCATGTGATCCCAGTGCGCATGGCTGATAACAATGTCAGTAACATTAGCAGGATCGACGCCGGCAGTTTTCACGGCTTCATCAGGACGCAGATAGTCCTTCATCGGAAAATCCTTGAGAAACGTATCGCGATGAAAGCCGCTGTCGAAAAGGATCGTGTGCCCTCCGCCTCGGATAAGCCAGACGACCATGGCGATGTCGACCTTTTGATCATTCAGGCTGGAGGGTCCGCCGACGACTAACTCGGAGACCGGCACGTCCGGCGAGATAGCGTAGCGAATGGCCTGAATCGAATACTCCGGCGAGGAAGGTGGGACAGAGGCAACAAACGCAGCAAGAACAGCCGCCAGCAAAAGGCGAGTCATGTAACCTCTTTCTAGGTAAGCCAATGCACAAACGTTTGTCCGTAGTCTCTATCCTTTTGCCGCTATCTCCCCAATCGCTTCGACTAACTTGTCGAGATCGGGAAGCGGCGTGTAAACATGCGGAGTTACCCGGACGCAGCTGATGTTTTCCCAAACTATGCCGACAGTGTGAATCTTGTAGCGATCGAAAAGCGCCGATGCTACCTGTCCCGGCGTCATGCCGTCGATCGAGACACCACAAATTGCGCATGAGTAATTGAGGTTGAGGGAGGTATGCAGCTTGACCTTGGGAATGGATTGCACGCGGCTGGCCCAATAGTTCTTCAGATAGCCGATGCGCTCTTCTTTGCGCTTGCTGCCGATTCCTTCGTGAAAATTGATCGCCTCTCCAATCCCTTGCTCCAGCGGAAAACTGCGCGTGCCCAGCGTCTCAAATTTGCGAATATCCGACGAGTGTGGCATCGAGTTACAAGTTAGCGGCCAAAGCTTCTCGATCTTATCGGCTTTAACCCACATCATTCCGGTTCCAATCGGCGCGGATAGGAATTTATGCAGACTTGTTCCGAAGTAATCGCAATGTAAGTCGGGAACTTTGAAGTCGATTAGTCCAAAAGAATGTGCACCGTCGGCGATAACTTCGATGTTATGCGCGTGCGCCATATCGGCTATTTTGGCTACTGGCATAGTCTGACCTACCCAATTCACCATGTGCGTTACATGGATAATGCGAGTATGCGGAGTTATAGCCTCCTCATAGGCTTTGACGACTACATCGTCGTCCTCAATGGGAAAGTCGAAACTGATTTGCTTGTAGACAATGCCGTCGCGCTCGGCACGCTGGCGATAGGCCTGGATCATGTTGGGATAATCCTGCTTTGTCCCGATGACTTCGTCGCCGGCCTTGAGCGGCAGGCCATAGATAATCGTGTTCAACGCTTCGGTGGAGTTACGGTTGATGGCGACTTCGCCCGGTTGCGCGCCGGCCAGACGCGCAAGCTTGGCGCGCAGCGGTTCGCGGCCTTGATCGAGGATGCCCCACATGTAGTATGACGGTCCTTCATTGGCGAGTTGGTTATAGCGCTCCACGGCCTGCTGCACCACGATGGGCGAGGGTGAGACGCCACCGTTGTTGAGGTTGATCATGTCGGGATTGACAGAGTAGGAGCGCTGGATGACAGCCCAGAAGTCTTCGTTCTGCGCCACGTCCGCCGGGCCAAGGTGCCCAACGGCGCGCGAGGCGGCGCTGAAGTCAGCGGCATGCGCCTGGCTGAAGAGGCTGCTTGCGGAAAACGCGCCGGCCAGTGTTGCGGCTTGCCGGAGGAAGGTGCGACGGTCGCTCGAATTCATATTCAGCACTGTAGGCGCTTGCAGGTGAGGGAATCAACCGGAAAATGGCGAGAAGGCAATTCAGACGCGCTGGCCCGTTCTCACATTGAGGGTGAACGGAGTTTCTTTATCCGTAATCATGCTCCATCCGTGGCCGTGCAGTTGGCTGCCTTCGATGGCGTTGATTGTCACGCCCTCGTCGGAGAGTTTTTCCGACTGCCAGGCTTGTCCATGCGCGTCCCACGCCAGAATGGAGTGATGTCCGACGAAGAGCAGCAGTGCGGAATCGAGTACAGGGAGAACCTGCAGCACCGGCCGATACGCAATCATCGTGAAGCGATCCGGTGCGGCCGTATCGATGATGTACGCATAGCCGCCTGAAACTGCGCAAATCTCCGGTGGATTGGGACATGACCAGAGCCCTGTTGGGACAGCCACATCCCGAAAGCCAAGTGCGCATGTAGCCAGAAACGCCTGCTCCTTTTCGTTGGGCCGGATGAGAACTTCGAGTGCGCCGCGTTCCACTTCTTCGGCTTCGAGCGGATAGACGAAGTGCCGTGGAGGCAGGATGAGGGGACGTGTAGAGAGAATTTCTGCCTGCCAACTGTGCGGGAACGTGAGGTCTACAACATGCGCTGAGCGGTCTTCGCTCATGCGTGCGCCTCGTAGTTAAGAATCCAGCGCTCTTGCTCTTCCGTATCAGGGACCGGGCAGCCACGCGCAGCTTCGACCGCGGCCAGCGCAGTTTTCGGCGGCCAACCCAGATGAATCAGCGTGCATGCGGCCGTTACCGTCGCGCGGCCAATGCTTCCCCAACAATGGATACCGATCGCTTCTCCGGCAAGGAGCCGACGGGCGAGATCGGCAACAAAGCTGCGGAAGGCGTACGGATTGGTTGGCAGGTGGTGATCGGGAATAGGGTGGCGGAGAAAGGTCAGGCCCAATTCCTCCGCACAGAGACCTTCGTAACCAAGCTCAAGCATCGCAACCTGTTCGTCGCTGAGCAGCGAGACAAGCGTTTCGACTCCAGCTCTTTTCAGGTAAGAAATCTCGCCTGGCAGATGGCGTCCGCCGCGCGGGCACAGAACAATTGCGAGCGGAATGGGAACCTTTTGCGCAGATCCCAACGGTGCGGGAGCGAGCGGCAAGGAAGGATCGCCATAGATCCAGTAGACACCGTTCACGCTCGCTCAGACCCCCACAAACTGCATGATGCGGTCGTGGATGGTTGGGATGGCGAGGCCCAGCGCCGCGCCTTCTTCAATGAGCGGTACGATCTTGTCGAATTCGCGCCCGGAGTGCGCCCCGGTGATGGCGATGCGGATGGGATGGTAGAGTTCCTTGCCTTTCACTCCCGTGGCCGCCTGGACTTCACTTATCCAGCGTTTGAAATCGTCTGCGGTAACCAGTCCGCTATGCGTGCGCACGCGGCTGGCGAACTCGCTAAGCACGGAACGGGCAGAATCCGCAGTCAGAATCGCAGCATTCTCGGGGTCGGCATGTGCCGCGTCGGGGTCAATGCCGAAGATAAATGCGGACTTCGCAGGTAACTGGGCCAGGTAGTCCACTGCGGGTAGAAAAAGTGTAAGAAGGCCGGCAAACCATGCCTTGCGCTGGTCGATCAACTCTGGCGACGGAATATCCAGATGAATCGGCGGATCGAGGCTCGCGAGCAGCGCGATGGTTTCGGCGGTATAGAGCTCCGACGAGGTCCACAGCGGAAAAATGCCCGGCTTTTGCAAAATGAACTGGCGCTCGGCGAGCTTGGCAATGCGCTCGGGGTCGGCCAGCTTGATGTAATGGCGATTGAGCCAGTTGAGCTTGTCGAAGTCGAAGACGGCGGGTGAAGGCGTAACGCGCTCGAGCGAAAAAAGCGGGATCAGTTCGGCCAGCGTGAAGGTCTCTGTTTTGCCGTCTTCCGCACCCCAGCCGAGCAGCGCGAGATAGTTGGCCAGCGCTTCGGGCAGATAGCCCATCTGGCGGAAAACCGAAATGGACGTTGCTCCGTGGCGTTTGGAAAGCCGTTCGCGGTCTGCCCCGAGAATCGTTGAAAGATGCGCAAACTGGGGCACAGGCCAGCCGAAGGCCTCGTAGATGGCCACCTGCTTGGGCGTATTGGAGATATGGTCATCGCCGCGAATCACGTGCGTGATCCCCATGAGCGCGTCGTCGATCGTGACCACGTAGTTATAGACAGGCACACCCGCAGACACGCCGCTGGCGCTTCGCACAAGGACCGGATCGCTCACGGTTTCTGCCGCGAACTCGACGTCGCCGCGAACAATGTCGTGGAAGCGAAGCGGGTGGTCCTCGATTCTCAGGCGAACGGCGAAGTGCTTGCCGGCCACGAGATTCCGCTCAATCTCAATGGTCGAGAGATTGCGGCAGCGGCCTGAATAGACTTGCGCCGTGCGATCGGCCGAAGCCTGCGCGCGCTCGGCTTCCAGCTCTTCCTGCGTGCAGAAGCAGCGGTAAGCCTTGCCTTCGACCAGCAGTCGCTCGGTGTGCTTGGCGTAGATATGCAGCCGTTCAGACTGGCGGTACGGGCCGTGGTCGCCCGTGTCCGGCTCATCTTGCGCGCCCGGTCCGCCATCCCAGTTGATGCCGAGCCAGTGCAGGTCTTCAATGAGCTGGGTTTCGTAGCGCGCTTCGGAACGCTCGAGGTCAGTGTCCTCAATGCGCAGCAGGAACAGGCCCCCCGTGTGACGCGCGAACAGCCAGTTATAAAGGGCCGTACGTGCGTTACCTACGTGGAGCAGACCTGTGGGAGACGGAGCAAACCGTACACGGGGAATAGAGTTCATCATCGCAACAAACATGATAGACGGTGAGAATGGGAGCTGTCAGGTGCCTCTTCGCTGCCTTTGCTGGTGGAAGATCGGAACAACGCGAGTTTCAGGAGAAATGCTCCCAACCTTCCGCATTGAGCGGCCTTGGCCCATCCGGTCCGAGCAGTGTTACCGCAGGCCGCCCCGCACGTGCCCGCAGCATCCGCCCAATCCGCGTGATCGGCACGCCGGCGATTTTGCTGGGCATGCGGGCATCGGGCTTCGCCGTAAACAGCAGTTCATAGTCGTCGCCGCCGTGCAGCGCGTACTCCAGGTTTGCGCCCGGATGGATCGGCAGCAGAGTCGGATCAATCTCTGAAGCCACGTGAGACTCTTCGCAAATGTGGGTGAGGTCCGACGATAGCCCGTCGCTCATATCCATCGCAGCCGAGGCGAGTCCCTTGCTCCGGAGCCGCATTCCCTGGGCGAGGCGTGGCTGCGGATAAAGATGCCGCGCCAGAAGTGCCTGGAGCTCTTTTGGAATTTGCGCCGGACTCAACCCATTCAATCCAGGCGGCTTGCCGTTGCGTTTCTTCGCTAGGCGACCTTTCTTCGCCAGGCGATCCAGGTGCGGCAGCGACGCCGCACCCCCGCCCAGTGTTCCAGTGACATACAGCAGATCGCCGGGCTGTGCCGTCGACCGCAGCAGCGCCTTTCCACGCGGAACCGCGCCAACCAGGACGATGTCGGCCAGGGGCACAGCGGTCTCGGAAAGATCTCCGCCGGCCAGCGGTGTCTTGCAGGCATCTGCCAGTGCCATAAGACCATCAAAGAATCGTGTGACCCAGGGGTTGGCTCCAGTCCTCCGCCCCTTGGACGTTGCCAGGTCGCGCGGCAAGCCCAGGGAGAGAAAAGCGGCTATGGGCGTGGCCCCCATCGCGGCCAAGTCGCTTAATCCCCGTGCCAGGGCGCGGTGGCCAACCGACTCGGGCGTATGCCAGTCGAGCCGGAAGTGCCTGCCGCAGACCGTAAGATCCGTGGTTACAGCCAGTTCATATCCGGGGCGGGGCCGAAGAAGCGCACAGTCGTCGCCGATCCCAAGCCTGAGAGCGGTAGAGGCTGATTTTCCGGCCCGGTCGCGGATCTGGCGAATGAGAGCGAGTTCACCACGTTTTGGCTCGCTGGCGGCATGGGCGGAAGGTCGTGGCATGCTTTGAGAATAGGCCAAACGAGCGGTCAGGAGAAAATGACCGAATGCGGAATAAAACCCAACAACGGTGCAGATCCTGACGGGTTTTTTGCCGATAACGCTTATGTCGGGTCGGAATAGCACCAAATACGAGTCAAAACGGGAATAATTGAAGGAAATTCCAACCTAATTGCGTTGACCCACCCCGGTGCGTGTTGGTAACCTTAACAAACGTTACGAATCGGTGCCCCTCGGGGCTTTATTTTTCCGGGACTGAAAAGCCCCGTGCCGTGCGCTTTTTTGAGTTCACGGCGAATTGCGGCCTTGGCGGTTGCAGTAATGAAGGGCAATGATGTTGCGCAAACGCTATTACATTCTTTTTGTAGCTCGCGATGAAGACGGGCGGATACGCAAGATTCCACTTCCGCTTCATTATGCATACGGCTTTGTAGCCGCAGCGCTGATAGGCGCTTTCACTATCGTTGGACTTGCCGGCTCCTATACCAGGATGCTATTGAAAACAGAGAGTTTCAATCAAGTTCGGCAGGACCGCGAGAATCTACGCAAAGACTACAAGCAGATGGCCCAGATTGCGCACGACCGCGATGTGCAGGTGGCATCGCTCGGTGCACTGGCCAACGAAGTTGCATCTCTCTATGGCTTGAAGCAGAACAAGCTTGGAGCAACAAAGACGGCGACTGCGGCAAGTGTGGCGGCTGCGCCAACGCCCGCTACGCTGGCGCTCACAGACGACGTGAATCAGCAGGAAGTGAAGCTCTCCATTGATCAGTTCTATAAGCTCCGTGCGCAGGCCCTAAGCGGCCAGGTATCGCGCGCCCTTGAGGGCGGACTGACGCCGAGCTTTGTAGGCGATTGGACGCAATTGGCAGATGCGCCTTCTATCTGGCCGGTTGAGGGTAAAGTCGGCTCCAGTTTCGGTGAGCGGGAAGATCCATTCAACGGCGAAGGAAAGTTCCACTCCGGTGTGGACATCGAAGCTCCGTATGGCACGCCGGTGCGCGCTGCCGCAGACGGCGAGGCAACCGGAGAGTCAATGGGCGCAGGATACGGGCGTCAAGTGGTTCTCAACCACGGCCACGACCTGCTGACAATCTACGGCCACCTTTCGTCGGTTGCCGTGCTACCCGGCCAGCACGTTACGCGCGGCCAGGTGATTGGATACGTTGGCCAGTCGGGCCGCGCTACCGGTCCGCACCTCCACTATGAAGTGCGCGTGCATAACGTCCCCGTCAATCCGCATAAGTATCTGCGGTCGACCTTTGAGCAAGTGGCCAGGCTCGACGGAGATTCTGGCGCCACATCCGTGCAGTAAGCTGGTTTGCAAGTCGAAACAAAGGGCGGCTCCCGAGGTTGGGAGCCGCTTTCATTTGGGTGCCGCTATCTTGGGTTGATGCTGCATCCATCAAGCTTGAATTCCATCTGGACCACGTTCGGTATTTCGATGGTCAGCCGGGCCGGGATTTCGGCACCGGAGACCGCCTGGTATTCGAGTCCCACGTGCATCTCCTGAATGCTATCTGTCGGGGCGCGTGCTGGATGAATGTGAGCTACAAAGCTTGAGAGCAACAGGCCCTGGCTCGAATGCTGGAAGGTTGGTTCGATGTTCACCGTATAGCGGGAGTCGACTGCAAGGTAGCGGACAAGCAGAAGATTGCGATCGAACTCCTCAGTAAGCGACTTGTCTTTCGAGCGCAGCGCGTACCCATTCTCGGTCTGAGCAATCTCCATATCCTCTTCGCCTAGCGACTCCGCAACGGAGCCATCCACAAGCGGAACCCAGAGCTTGAGCACGCTTACCAGCGTGTTCTCGATGCCCCGATGCGCCTGGTCGAGCATTGCTGTCGAGGCCTTGTCGATGGGCGTTCGAGGTTGACCTGGAACTTGCCAATCAAGGCTTGAATTGCCTTTCAGGCGAGCGTGCAGCGTGACATTTACGGTGCCGAGCAGGGCGAGTTTGGCACTGTCGCCGGCAGCGGAAGCGCCTTTTCTGCTGCTGGTCATAACCAGATTCCAATCCGGGTGAACCTGGCAGTCGAAGCCTTGCAACCCGGCTCTTGCTGTCGAGTCGTAGAGGCCTGCAGCCTTCGCCAGCAGCGTATCGCGGAGTGTGCCGATGCTTGCTTGTTGCATCTTTCCCGCAGGCGGCGCTGGGATCGAAGAGGGGCTTTGCGCAGAGGTCGGTAGGCATACAAGCGCCAGAATGCAAGCTGGCACGGATCTCTTAACTGCTCGGACAACCGAGAATGTCTGCATGGGCAAGCCTGCTTCCAAGAGCATTGTCGCCATTCGATGCGCGCTTGGGCAAGGGGTGACGGGCTACGGAATTCGATGGGAAAATCCCAGACTGACCGGATAACATCTTCATTTCAGGGGTCGCCGCATGCTCGAAACAGAGAAAATCTCTAAGGAAGCTGTGAACGCAACTGAAGTCGAATTGGCAGGGACCTCCGGCCGTCTGAGCATCCCGTATCTCTACGCGTATTGGCGTCGCTGGTGGCTTAAGAACAGGGAAGGAGCGTCGACGACTCCTTTGGAGGAAGGTGAGTGGGATCTGGATAACACACTGCTCGCGGGACTCGGGCTCAATCTTCTGGAAACCAGCAGGTTTCTCTTTGGGGCAAGCCACACCGGCTTCGACTCCTTTGAAGCGTGGATTCTCTCAACCAGTGGTGGCTCGCTGGAAGAATCCCATTTAACGCGCTTGCGGGATGCTCTGGCAGGCGGACTTGTCGGCTCTGCTGCTGGGTGCCTTGACGATGTGCAAGGATTGACGCCGGAAGAGCTGGCCTTCTGGCACGAGCATGGCTACGTTGTGGTTCATGACGCCGTAAACCCCGAAGATCGGGATGCCGCCGCGCAGGGAATTCACGACCTGCTTGGCGCTGATCCGGCCAATCCCAAGACTTGGTATCAAAATAAATTCGGCAAGACCATATGGGTTCCGTTGCTGCGCCACCCTGCGTTTCTGCGAAATAGGAATTCACCGCGACTTGTGAAGACCTTTGCGCAGTTGTGGGGCAGGGAGGACCTTTGGGCGACGGTGGACCAGGGAGGATTCAACCCGCCCGAGCGGCCCGGCTGGCAATTCCCCGGGCCCCATGTTCACTGGGATATGACGCTTGCGCCGCCGCATTGCTTCGGCGTTCAGGGCATCCTGTACCTTACGGACACTTCATCGGATCAAGGCGCTTTCAGTTGCATTCCCGGGTTTCATCGCACACTTGAAGCGTGGTTGAAGGAATTGCCGCCGTCGGATGATCCGCGGAAAGAAATCCTTCGCAACCCAGGGTTTATGCCGATTGCGGGCAAAGCCGGAGACCTGGTGATCTGGCACCATGCCCTGCCTCACGGAAGCAGTCCGAACCGGTCGGACCGTCCGCGTGTGGTGCAATACATCTCTCTCCGGCCCACGCGGTGGCCTTACACGCGGGAATGGAAGTGATACTGGATCCCAGGGCTCATTGACTCTGATGGAAGAGACCTTGAGCGACTGCAACTCGTCTCCATCAGTGAACGAGGTGGGAGCATGAGCACAGTTCTGGTAACGGGCGGGTCAGGATTCATCGGCAGCCATTGCATCCTGCAGCTTTTTGCGGCCGGTTACCGGGTCCGAACTACAGTCCGCAACCTTAGTCGGGAAGGCGGCGTGCGCGACATGCTGAAAGAAGGCGGGGCCGACCCTGGCGCCGAGTTGACTTTCTTCGCCGCTGACCTGGAAAGGGATACCGGCTGGCGCGAAGCCGTAGCCGGCTGCGAATACGTGCTGCACATCGCGTCTCCGTTTCCCCCGAACGTGCCCAAACACGAAGATGAGCTGATTGTGCCGGCGCGGGATGGTGCACTCCGCGTACTGCGCGCATCGCGCGATGCCGGAGTCAAGCGCGTGGTGCTCACGTCATCTTTTGCGGCCATTGGCTATGGCCACGAGCCGCAGGCGGAGCCATTCACTGAAGCCGATTGGACTGATCCGGGGGGCGATGACGTTGCCCCTTACCCGAAATCGAAGACCCTGGCTGAGCGCGCTGCCTGGGACTTCATGGCGCGTGAAGGCGGTGGGCTCGAACTCTCCGTGGTTAATCCGGTGCTAGTGCTTGGGCCGGCCCTTGGATCGGACAACTCCCCCTCTCTGCTCGTCATCGAGAAGCTCCTGGATGGTTCCATGCCCGGGTGTCCACGTCTCGTTTTCGGCGTCGTCGATGTGCGCGACGTGGCCGACATTCATATTCGCGCCATGACTCATCCCGCTGCAGCAGGGGAACGGTTCCTCGCTGTGGCTGGCGACTTCATGTCCATGCTCGACATCGCCAAGGTGCTGAAGGAGAAATTGGGCAACGCGGCCCGTAGAGTGCCAACCAGGGAATTGCCGGATTGGCTGCTGCGCGTTATGTCGATGTTCGATGCGAGGGTCAAGCAGGTGCTGCCGGAACTGGGAAAGGTGAAGAACGCTACGAACGAAAAGGCGATGCGAGTCCTGGAATGGACTCCGCGTTCCAACGAAGAGTCCATCGTAGCGGCCGCGGAGAGCCTGGTTCGCCTCGGCCTGATCAAGTGAAGTTTGCCCTGCTCCTCATGAACAAGGCCGGTTTAGGGTTGAGGTTTCCCGCCCTTGCGATAGGAAAAAATCGCAAGAACGGGGCACGGGGCTTTTGAGGCGGTCTTCGGCCCGGCGCGACTGAAGTCGCGCCCTTTCAAGCCGGGATAGGAAACAGCTTTTAATAGCCTGTCGCCGGCCTTCACTTTACTTATCGAAAAACTCTCCATGTCCCCCATCCGCCCACGGATCGTATTGTGCGGCGAAGTTAGCGCGGGTCTTTACGGAGGGATGGTTGTATTCCCAGAACTCAATAAGCGGGCTCGGGTTGGGGTCTTCAAGCCATGCCTCACCGAGCGCCTGAAACCCCGCAACGGCGGTCTTTCGCGGATCGGGAACCAGTCCATGGATAGCCTCCTGGCCGTACACATCGGCCTCGTGTTCGAAGTGGCGGCTGAAAGTATTGCTGACCGGTTCCAGGACGAATCCGGCCACCGTGATGGCGAAGATGAGGACCACAAAACCGGCGCGGGTTGCGAGAGGCGCGGTTGCGACTTCTACCCCTTGCAGGAGCCATTTATCTCCAAAGCGGCGCGCTAGCCACGCAGAGAACGCAGCGCAAAACCAGTAAACGAAGAAGAGCGCGATGGCAATTCCAGTAAGCATCTTCGGAATGTGGTTGAGGACGTAGTGGCCGCTCTCGTGCCCGAACACGAACATGACTTCGTCGTCTGGGACCCTTCCGGCAGTGGTGTCCCACACAACGATGCGCTTGGTGGCGCCGATGCCGTTCACATAGGCATTGAGCCCATTGGTCTTCAGGCTGGCCTTCATCAGGAACATGCGCTCTGGAGGGATGTTGGTGCCGGTGCGGGCGACGACATTCTCCAGCTTGTCCACCAGTGCAGCGTGATTCTGCGCGAGGGGCTCGTACTTGTTGAAAATGGGCTCAAGCAGCGGGGAAACAAAGAGTGAGAGGACTATCAGCGGTATTGTGGCCAGCCAGCACGCTAACCAATAGCGGCGCGGCCAGCGGCGAACTAACCAGTTGAAGAGCAGCAGGACCGGCGTGGCAAGCAGGACGGTTATTCCGAGAGACTTGCCCTGATCTCCGAGCCAGCCTCCCCAACCTTGAATGCCGATTCCGTAGTCGCGGCTGACGTAATGGCCGTAGACATCAAGGGGCAGACTGCCAAGGGTTATCAGCACCAGCAGCACGGCAAAGAAGATTAGCCCCTGTACCCAGCGAAGTGGAGAGATGCGGTGCGTCCAGGCCTCTAACCCGGCGGCAGTGCGCGTTGCCAGCAAAAGCCAAAGTACACCGATGCCCCAGAGGCCGGAAACTATATCCATGATGCTGCGGATACGGTTGAGCGCGATAGCCTTGGCCAGTTTGCCGGGCGGCAAGGAATAGGCCTGTGTTACTGGCTGTGTTGCAGCGGGAGCAGCCTGGGCAGTGGCTGGCTGTGAGGGTGCTGGCTGAGCCGGGCAAAGGCTCGGCGCCAAACAGGCAAGTAGCAACGTCAAACCAAGCAGCAACGTCAGATCGAGAAGCGACGTCAAATCAGGCGAGAACAATCCGCGGCGTGCTAAAGTCATGGCTTTTCCTCGTGAGGGCGGCCGATTCTGAGAGAATCGAATTAACAGATGCTTAACCCTGAGATTTCCCAGTCTATGCCAATTCATCCGTCCGCCGCCACAGGGCGGTTTTTACCCGGTTCCGCCCATCCGGCGTGTTTGTGCACGGCCATTGCATTGACAGCAATTGTTCTTGCATTGCCTGCCAACGCAAGTGCCCAGGAGCCGGCGACGCCGGTTCTGCTGGATGCAATGACCGCTGAGTTGCACAGAGCCTTTGCGTCGCTGGGAAAAGGTGGAGATGATAAGCAGCTTCCCCCCTACTTCCTCAGCTACTCCGTCAGCGATGCAAGCTATGTGGGGATTCGCGCGCAATACGGCGCGGTGGTCGACAACTCGACCAGCCATGTTCGCGAGGCAGACGTGCAGGTGCGTTTGGGCGATGCCAAGCTGGACAACACGCATGGCACGCACCGCGGATCTGCCGTCAATAGCGCGGAACTACCGTTGACGGATGACCGCGAGGCGCTGCAACGCACTCTGTGGATGGCCACCAACACAGGCTACAGCACGGCGCTGGACAACTATCTCCGCGTCGAAACCGAGGCGCAGGTACGTGCCAAGGAAGAAGATTCTTCACCCGACTTCAGCCAGCAAACGCCGCAGACTTTCATTGGCAGGCGAGCCCCGCTGGTGGAGGTCGACCGCGCAGCCTGGGCGCGGCGCGTGGCGGATCTCTCGAAGATCTTTCGCGACTATCCTGACGTCTACCAGAACGCGGTGATGTTCACGGTGCAGAACGAGACCGACTATTTTGCTTCGTCGGAAGGTTCGCGATTGGTTACGCCCCACCTGGCGGCGCGCCTGGTGATTTTTGCCGCAACCCGCGCCGACGATGGGATGGATCTGTTCCGCGCACAAACATTTGAGGCGGAGACAGCGGAGGGTTTGCCTGCGCAGCCCGAGCTTGAAGCGGCCATTCGCGAACTCGGCAAGAGCCTCGAAGCGCTGCGCAAAGCTCCGTTGACCGAGCCGTTCGATGGACCGGTGATTCTGAGCGGCCGTGCGGCAGCGGTCTTCTTCCACGAAGTGCTGGGTCATCGGCTTGAAGGCCAGCGGCAGCGCGGCGACGAAGAGGGACAGACCTTTACCAAGGAAGTGGGTCAGGCTGTGCTTCCCCCATTTCTTTCCGTAGCCGACGACCCCACGCGCACCACCTTCGGCGCGACATGGCTGAGCGGCAGCTACGAGTACGACGACGAAGGACAGAAGGCCAAGCGTGTCGACCTGATCGACGATGGGGTGCTGAAGACATTTCTCATGTCGCGCCTGCCTATCGCGAATTTTTCCGAATCGAATGGCCACGGCCGCGCGCAATCGGGCCGCGTGCCCACAGGACGTCAGGGTAACCTGATCGTCACTTCCACTAAGACCGAGCCGGAAGCCGAACTGCGCAAGCAACTGATTGACGAAGCAAAGAAGCAAGGCAAGCCCTACGGTCTTTTCTTCGAAGACATTTCATCGGGGTTTGCCGTGACTACGCGTAGCTCGCCACAGGCGTTTCAAGTGATTCCGCTGGTCGTTTATCGCGTTTATGTGAATGGCCGTCCAGATGAACTGGTGCGTGGCGTAAGCATTGTGGGCACGCCCCTGGCCGCGATGAAGCGCATTCTTGCAACAGGCGACAAGAGCGAAGTCTTCAATGGTGAGTGTGGCGCGGAATCAGGCACAGTCCCCGTCAGTGCGGTAGCGCCGGCCATGCTGTTGAGCGAGATGGAAACGCAGAAGCAGGCGCAAGGCACAGCCAGGCCGCCAATATTGGCGATCCCTGGAACGGACAAGTGAGCAGATGAAAGCTTTCAGCTTTATAGAACTATGGAGGTACAGTGAAGTCGATTTGTCGATTAGCAACATTGGCGGGGCTAGGTCTTCTTGCGAGCTGCATGATGACGCCAACGTTTGCCGGCGCTCAAGCCACGCGAGCCGATGCCGAGAAAGATCCGCTCCTCAAAGCCATGCTCACTGAGCTTGATCGCAGTAAGAGCGAGCTCCAGTTGAAAGGATTCGAAAAGCCCTTTTTCATCCAATATCGTATTGAAGACGTAGACGACTACGAGACCAAGGCCGAATTCGGCGCCACCGAAGGCGCTTCGCACACGCATCAGCGCGTAGCGCGCATCACGGTGCGTGTGGGCGACTACAAGACCGACAGCTCCGGCGGCCGCGGGGACGGCGTCGCGGCGCAGTGGGTGGGGCTCGACAACGATCCCATTGCTATTCGAGGCGTACTCTGGGCTGCCACAGACCAGGCCTACAAAGGCGCGCTCGCGGCTTATGCGCAGAAGCAGGCGGAACTCAAGCAGGTGCAGACACCGCCGCAGGCCAATGACTTCAGCAAGGAGACTCCGGTGATTTCGCTCGCAGACCCGGAGAAGTTAACGCTGGACGAGACAGCCTGGACAGAGCGCGTGGCCAGCGCGAGCGGTCTCTACCGGACTGACCCCACGGTCAATGCGAGGCAGCACGACATTCAGTATTCTTCGGCAAATTTTCATGCGCGCGCGACGACCACGTGGCTCGTGAACAGCGAAGGCACCATCGTGCGCAAGTCGGCGTCAGAGTATCAGGAAAGCTTTGGCGTAGGTACGCAAGCCGCCGATGGCATGCGCCTCGACCGCTCGTTTGCGTCGGTTGGCGTGTCGCTCAAGGATCTTGATTCGCAGGAAGCTTTTGAGAAGCGCGCGATGGGACAGATTGCGTCCCTCAGCGATTTGCGCAAGGCCCCACTGGTGGAAGAGGAGTATCACGGGCCAGTCCTCTTAAGTTCGGACGCAAGCGCCGACACGATGCGGTCGTTGTTAGCGAACGGCGTAACAGCGACGCGCCCCAAGCTCGGTACCGAAGCCCGCACCAACGGCCCGTTTGCGTCAAGCTTTCATGCGCGCGTGCTGCCCGATTTTTTGGATGTAGTCGACGACCCTGGCCTGAAGAGCTTTGACGGCAAGAACCTCGTAGGCGCGTACGCAGTGGACGACGAAGGCGTGCCCGCGCAGGTAGTAAAGCTTGTAACCGCTGGCAAGCTGGACAGCTACCTGATTGGCCGCGAGCCAGTGCGCGATTTTCCGCAATCGAACGGCCACGGCCGTGCGGGAATCGCCGGTTCTCCGCGTCCTGCGATCGGAGTGCTGAAAGTGACGGCGAAGGATGGCCTATCCGACGACGACTTGAACAAAAAGCTGCAGGATTTGGGCAAAGCCCGCGGCCTCAAGAGCGTCTATTTTGTTGAAACGATGGGCGGAGATGCGCCTCGGCTGCTTTACCAGATAACTCCCGATGGCAAGCGCGAACTGGTGCGCGGCGCGGAACTGGATGATTTGGATCAGCGCGCTCTCCGGTCGAGCGTGGAAGCTGCGGGCAAGGATTTGTTCACCGCCAACTTTTTTGGCGACGTGCCGGAAACTGTGCTGGCGCCCGCGCTATTGCTCAACGATGTAACAGTGCGCCGCGCCTATGAGAAGAACGACAAGCTCCCGTTCTATCCGCCGCCGGATTAGTGCCACGGTTCTCATTTAGACCGCAGCGCGCAACGAGATCGAGCCTCGATGCTTTGCGCGGGCAACCAGCTTGCAACGACGGCAATCGCGGCCTGCAGCAAGAATGCAGATGCCAGCGTAGCTCCATCGTGGGCCTTCAATCCAAAGCGCATCGCACTTGCAGTTCTTCCAGCAAGCAATGCCAGAGTGGTTCCGAGCATCACGCAAGACCCTAACCGGTGCACGGTTTCTCTCTGGAGTTGACAACCTGGTTCAAATTAAGATACTTTGCAATACAAAGTGAAACGCGTATGAATGACCTCAACAAAGCCCTCGGCGACATCAGCAGCATTCGCAGGCAGGTAGCCCACAGCACGGAGTTTCGTGGCTACGGTCCGGCAACCCTGGCCAGCACGGGCGTGCTTGCGATTGCGGCGGCCTGGGCGCAGGCGCTTTGGGTGCCCGATCCGACGAATCACATTGCAGCCTACCTGGTTATCTGGATCTGGACAGCCGCGCTGTCGGCCGCCCTGATTGGTACAGAGATGTATGCCCGCACCCGCCGCATTCATTCCGGTATGGCGGACGAGATGATCCGCATGGCGGTCGAGCAGTTTCTGCCATCGGTCGGTGTCGGGGGACTTCTTACGTTTGTGCTGGTCCGTTTTGTCCCAGGCGCGCTCTGGATGATTCCCGGAATGTGGCAGGTGATTTTCTCGCTCGGTGTGTTTTCGTCCTGCCGCTTTCTGCCGCGCCCGGTGGCCGTTGTTGGAGCCTGGTATCTGCTGACGGGCCTGACCTGCGTCTCGCTTGCGGATAATCGTGCTCTTTCTCCCTGGGCCATGGGCATACCGTATGCAGCCGGCCAAGCGATGGTGGCCGGAATACTTCTTTTTACAGCGACGGAGGGCAGCGATGAAAGCTAAAGCTCCGAACCCAGAAGCCCGCTTCGCGTATGAAGGCCTTGACCGCGTGATTCACGAGCGCGCGCGCCTCAGCGTGCTGACCTCTTTGGTCACGCATCCCAAGGGTCTGGCGTTCGGCGATCTCAAGCAGCTTTGCGCCCTTACCGACGGCAATTTGAACCGTCATCTCCGCGTGCTCGAAGAGGGAAAAATGGTCGATGTTATCAAGAAGCAGGATCGCAATCGCCCCCTCACCATCTGCCGCATTACTGTTTCCGGACGCGCGCGCTACATGGAGTATCTCTCCACTCTCGAGCAGGTGGTTCGCGATGCCGCCAAAGGAACTAAAGAATTGCCCGGGTCCAACCGGGTGCACGGCCTTTCCCCATCGCAGGCGTGACCTTTTTTTTGATTAATTACTTTGCAATGCAAAGTAACATGCAGCCGCAATTGCAGTACGAAGGAAATCAAGTGAGTGACTTTTCAGTTCTGCAGTCCGGCTCGCAAGCCAGATCAAAATCCCGCTCAATGGGTGTGAAGCTCATCGTAGTCTGCGCGCTCGCCCTGGTCATGATCATCCCCGCACTGTTTGTTGACGGACTGGTCGACGACAGAACCAGACGTGCTGCCGATGTGACAAGCGAAATCAGCAATCATGTTGGCGGCCAGGAGACGTTTCTCGGGCCGTCTCTTGTCATTCCCTACACACTGCCCCCGCAGTCAAAAGGCGGCAAGCCGGAGCATGGTACTTACCTGGTATTTCCCGCTCAAGGGACGGCCACCATCAAGACACGCACGGAAGAGCGGCGCAGGTCTCTTTTCAAGGTTCCTGTCTATCAGGCCGATCTCCGCTTCGACGCTGCGTTCGATTTGACGAATGTGCCATCGGCAGCACCGCTGGGCGCAGTCCTCGACTGGAGCCAGGCCGAACTGGTCATCGGTGTCTCCGATGCCCGCGGTGCGTTGGCTGATGGCACAATCTCCGCCAATGGGAAAACAGACACGTTTGTTCCGATCGATAACATCGATGGTCTGTCGATTAATTTGAACGGCAATCAAAACCAGCGCGCGCCACTCACCCTCTTCGGTGTGATGGCTTCCAAACTTGCTCAGCCCAACGCGAAATTTGAAATTAGCTCAACGCTTCGTTTCTCAGGCGCGCAACGGATCGCTATGCTCGCCTTTGGCAAAACCACGCACCTGCAAGTTCAAGGCGACTGGCCGAATCCCAGCTTCGACGGCGGATTTCTGCCGTTAAGATACAACGTCTCTACCCAGGGATTTACGGCCGAATGGTCGGTGCCCTGGATTGCTCGCGGGGTTCAGGCTGAAGGCCTCACCTCCTTGGTCGCCGGGCTCGATTCAACCGCCCTCGGTGTTTCGTTCGTCGAGTTAGCTGACTCATACCAATCCGTCAATCGGTCTCTAAAATACGTGCCGCTCTTCCTGGGGTTGCTCTTTCTTTCCTACTTTATCTTCGAGGTCACAACCGGCAAAAGGGTTCATCCGGCGCAGTATCTCCTGGTCGGAATGGCACAGACCATTTTCTACCTGTTACTGCTTTCATTTGCGGAAAGAATTGGCTTCGACTTTGCCTTCCTGGTCGCCGGCGGGGCCACAGTGAGCCTGCTCTCGGCCAATGCGGGATGGATCTTTGTAAGCCGCGTACAGGGGTTCCGCGCGCTCGGATGCTTCAGCCTGCTCTACTCCCTCATCTATCTCCTGCTGCGCCTCGAAGACAATGCATTACTCGTCGGTGCGATTGCGAGTTTCCTTGCGGTTGCCGCGGTCATGTACTTCACCCGCAGAATCGACTGGTATAGCTCGCTTCCCGGATCACCTACAGCCGAACAACCAGCACCGCCCACTGTTTCCGTCTAGATAGCGGAACGCGACAGGATCGTTCTTCCGGGGAGTCACTTAGCGATGCAAAGCAAGCGAGACAAGGGACTGCATGTGGCGATCATCATGGATGGCAACGGTCGCTGGGCAACACGGCGTGGCTTGCCCCGCCTGGCAGGTCATCGCGCCGGAGTTGCGGCGCTGCGGCGCGCGGTAGAGCGCGCGGACGAACTCGGAATTGGCCGTCTCACGGTTTACGCATTCTCTTCCGACAACTGGCGCAGGCCGCCGGCGGAAGTGCAGGCGATCTTCTGGTTGTTGCGCGCCTTTCTGCGCCTTGAGGCGGAACGGCTTCGACAACGCGGCGCAAGGCTCCAGATCATTGGCCGCCGCGACCGACTGGCAACGAATGTGTTGCGCGAAATTGACAGAGCCGAATGGGTCACTGCCGCGGGTTGCGGGCTTCAACTGCGCGTGGCCATTGATTATTCTTCGCGCGATGCAATTACGCGCGCAGCCGGTGAAGCGGCCGCTGCTCTCTCTGACGGAAGACCACCCTCGCCCGATCTTCTTGGACCCATGCTGATGCAGGCTTTGACCTCTCAATGCACAGACGTGGATTTGCTGATTCGAACCGGCGGTGAAAAGCGCTTGTCCGACTTCCTGCTCTGGGAATGCGCTTACGCCGAACTGCTCTTTAGCGACCGCATGTGGCCGGACTTTGACGCTGGCGATTTCGACGCCGCTCTCGAAGAATTCAATCATCGCGAGCGTCGATTTGGCGGAGTTCCCGCGCCAGTCGCGGTGACCGGAGCATCGTTGAAAGGGGCTAGCCAATGATCGCTTCAGCTTCCGGGCCACTTCTCTACTCACGCCCAATCAAGGCAAAATTCATCCTGCCTGCGCTAACTGAGGCTACCAGCCCACATTGGAGACCGATAAAGTACTCGCTCTTTCCGCCGCTTGGCCTTGCTACGCTCGCCGCATATCTGTCTTCCGATGACCATGCGGTGATTGTGGACGAACATGTCGAGCAACTGGGTCTCGGTGATGAGCCCGACCTCGTCGTGATCCAGGTTTACATCACCAACGCCTACCGCGCCTATAAAATCGCGGACCACTACCGGGGCAAGAATGCATTCGTCTGCCTGGGAGGGCTGCATGTGACCGCGCTCCCCGACGAAGCGGCCGTTCATGCGGACGCAATCTTCCTTGGCCCCGGCGAGCAGACCTTCCCGCAATTTCTCAAAGACTTTCGCGCGGGAAAGCCGCAGCGTGTTTATACATCGGCGGCAGGCCGCACACTCAATCGTGTCCCACCTATTCGCCGCGACCTTATACGTCGAAACTATTACCTCGTCCCTAACTCTATCGTCGTCACGCGCGGATGCCCGCAGCATTGCGACTTCTGTTACAAGGATGCATTCTTTCAAGGGGGCAGCGGATTCTACACGCAGCGCGTCGACGACGCCCTTGCCGAGATTGACCGGTTGCCGGGACGCCACCTCTATTTCCTTGACGATCACCTGCTTGGCGACCGTCGTTTCGCCGAAGAGCTGTTCGAGGGCATGAAAGGCATGCGACGCCTCTTTCAGGGCGCCGCGACCGTGGATTCGATTTTGCGCGGCGACCTGGTTGAGCGCGCAGCGGAAGCTGGACTTCGCAGTATCTTTGTCGGATTTGAAACGATGACGCCGGAAAACCTGAAGCGCAGCAACAAGCGGCAGAATCTCGGCCGCAGTTACAAAGCCGTCGCCGACCGGCTCCACTCCCTCGGTATCATGATTAACGGCAGCTTTGTGTTTGGCATGGACGACGACGGTGAAGATGTCTTCCGCCGCACGGTAGACTGGGCCGTCGATCATGGCATCACTACGGCGACGTTTCACATCCAAACGCCGTATCCGGGAACGCGACTGCACGCCCGCATGGTGCGTGAAGGTCGCATGCTGACGCGCGACTGGAACCTTTACGACACGCGCCATGTTGTCTATCGCCCAGCGAATCTCACACCGGAAGCATTAAAGGCCGGGTACGAATGGGCGTATCGCGAGTTTTATCGCTGGGGATCAATCGCGAGCGCGGCATTGCATCATGGCACGCTGAAACACCAGGCGAAGCACTTTTTCTATGCATCGGGTTGGAAGAAGTTTGAGCCGCTCTGGGATATCATGATCCGCGCCCGCCAACTCACGCGAGTTACACCACTGCTCGAAGGCGTGCTGTCGCGCGTAACCCGCGCAGGAGCTTCCCGCGAGGACAAAACAGCAGTCGAAGGCTCATCTGAAGCATTGACCCAGATTACGATATGAGGGCATCAGCCCCGATCGCTCGCCACTAAGGGCCTTTCATTTACCGCCATGGAGCTCAAAAGCTTCGGGCCGCTGTGTCCTCCTCGCCATGATCCCGTGCAACGCGGCGATCCGTCGTAACTCAATGATGCCCAGTTTGAGCCATTCCTTTTCGGCCCGGGAACTTAGCAGGAAAGCCAGCACAGCATCCTCTTTCGCGTGCTCAGAGCGCTCAAGGCGGTTTGCCTCGTCGGCCCTGGCACGTGCTTCCAATGGATCGTCCTCTCCATCTGGCGGAATCAGGCGAATCCGGTTGTGTCCACCCCATTCTCTGCCGTCATTCCGGAAGCAGAGACCTCCTGCGTCGAATGACTTGGGCCGGACGGCCGTCACCGTCGAGAGTCGCTCAATGCTCCCTGCAAACGGGCTATTTGAGCGAGGTCTGGAGATAATTACTCGATCTCCCACCTGAACTTGAAGTTCATCTGTCCTCATTCAATCTCCTTCAGAAACCAACTTGCCCGGCAAAGAGCACCAGGGTGCGCAAGCTCGGTACAAACAAATTCGAGTCTCGCTGTTGTACCAAGTCGCGGGCCTTGAAGTCAGTCAGCGTACGCGACACAGTCTCGCGCCCAACGCCGATAAACTCCCCGATCTCTTCATGGGTAAGCGAGCATTGGATGCGCACGCCGTTTTCGGTCTCGATCCCGTCCGCGCACCACTCTACCAGCAACCGGGCCAGTCTGATTGATGCAATTGCCGGAAAGCCAGCCAGACGCAACCCGTCACATGCCTGCTTGAACTCGAGCCCCAAATGACGCCCAACGCTGTAACAGGCGATTGGGTATCGAGACAGCAAGTCGAGAAATCTCTCCCGTGGAATTGAAGCGATGCAGCAAGGAGTTAGAGCTTCCGCTGTTATCTCGGAGGGGGTGCCGGAAACAACCGCCGCGAGCCCGAGAATATCTCCCGGCTCGGCGATTCCGACCACAAGGCGCCTGCCACTGGTGGAATTGATTGAGAGCTTTACCTGCCCGTCAAGCAGGAACAATACCCTGCCAGGCTGTTTCTCTTCAGATAGCAGAACCGTATTTCCGTCGCACCGAAACGGAGCGGCAAGCGATTCAAACTCGCTCATGGCCAGGGGGGGCAGGCATTTGTAGAACTCCCCGGATCTCCAGATTGCCCAGACGTCTTTACACTTTGTTCTGAAATGAGCGAGTCTCGGTATCGAAGATAAATCGCTCGCCGCTTCGTTCTTCGGTTTCTCCTGGAAGCAATTTCTTCCAGTATTACAAGCATGAGCTTCTGCAATATGACGCCCATTCGAAGATCCCATGTCCTGCTTCCTTGCTCTCTCCGGTCATTCAGCTAACCAGCGCACCGTGCCGTAGAGGGGGTGTCGGCGCTCGCCGCATTTTCGCGCGCTCTGCCACTAACTCCCCCATGGCTCGGAGGAGCAAACCTGAATCGTTCATGAGCGTTGCATCTGCAAATGAATCGAAATCATCCGGAGCATTCGCAATACTCACCACCGGAGTTCGCGAGTTCGATCCGCGAATGAGAAAGGTGAGTTTCTTTTTGTTTTCCCTGGAGATGGAATCACCCAGCAACACCAGGTCGAAGTCGCCGGCCCTGAAATGCTCGATGGCTTCGTGGATCGTCCCTGCCGATACAACGACGTATCCCGCGGCTCTCCAGCTTATGCTATGAGTCGCTAAAAGCCAAGAGTCCAAGCCAACCGCCAGGACGACAGTCAGGGGCATGGTTACCGCCTTTTCTGGCGCGGGTTGCGCCCACAGATGCAAATCGCCGATGTTACGTGTGTACTACGAGAATAGCCGGCCCTTGATCGCCAGAAGGTTGAGAATCGTCAGATCACAGTCGATCGTTTCTAACACAAGTGCAGATTTTGAACGCGCAAATGCTTCCGTCCCAATTCGGGACCACAGCAGACACGCGCGACAACTCACGCGATGCGACTTCTAGGGATCTTTTTCGGGGGAAGATGGGAGAATTGCTCCAGCCGGGGCGCGTAACAGTGGCGCACCTCTATCCTGGGCAGTCCTTAGGAGCCAAAGCAGTAAAATGCCTAATTCAGATTAGCTTGTGTTATCCGATGCGTCTGTCGTTTGTCGTACGTATTGAGAAAAAAAGTAAAACAATTTATGACTTGTGCCTAGACAAAGCTTTGCAGTCAATCAATAACTCGCTGTGCAGCACACGCGATAGCGGTGTATTGTTGAAATGCATTTGGATTGGCACCCCGATGCGTCTTCGATCTTACGGGCCTGGTTTCAACTTCCTTGCATACTCGGGCGGGACACTTCCGTCCCGTCCGTACCAGAGGAATTCACGTGCCACATTCTTCGGTTCAGAAATCCTATCGGAATCGCGTGCTGGCCTCACTGCCGGATGCTGCGATCGAGTTACTCTCTTCCCACTTGTCCCCTATTGATTTGCCCTTGAACCTCACTCTCCGTGAGTCAGGGCGCGCGCCAAACTACGCCTACTTCCTTGAAGATGGTATTTGCTCTATCGTCACCACAATGGAAAGCGGGATGAGCGTTGAAGTGGGCATGATTGGGCGCGATGGTTTTGTGGGAATCCCCTCCATCCTGCGCGCCGGTCACTCTCCGAACCGGGCATTTATGCAGATCGCCGGTCACGGATTTCGTGTGAAAGCACAAACTCTGACCGAGTTATCCGATGCATCTGCCCCTCTGCGGTTATGCCTGCTGCGCAGCGTATACAGTATGCTGGTGCAGACTGCCCAGGCATCGGCGTGCAATCGTGTACACGATCTTCCCGAACGCCTCGCCCGCTGGCTCCTGGCATGTCGTGACAGAATCCAGACCGATCAGATTCCAATCACACAAGAGCTTTTGGCCGTCTTGCTAGGCACGCGCCGTAGTTCGGTTACCGTTGCTGCGGGGACTTTGCAGAAAGCTGGACTTATCACCTATAGGCGCGGTCATGTAGTTATCCGCGACCACACCGGACTCAAGGATGCCGCGTGCGAGTGCTACAGGATTTTGCGTGACGAGTCTGTACGCCTTGGCTTGCTGGAACGTGGGTCCGTGGAGTTCCCGTCAATTCCGCCGCGAGGCGGAGCCGCATGATGCCGCTCCGATTTATCTCTTTCTTCATTCGCAAACAATAGTGCCAGGCACGCCGATGCGCGAATCGTGCATCGGCGTGGCCTTGTCACCCATCAGCCCGCCAAAACAATTCGGAGCCATATAGAGAGTCCGGCTTCAAATCCGCATCGCTCATCCGCCCACGAGCGTGTAAGCTGATATGAAATTCGAAGGCCAAATGGAAATCCTGGTTTCATTCCCTGCATGGAGGTGTAACCGATGTTCAAATCCATCGCCGTCGTCGTGGGCAGCTACGTGCTCTCAATTGTTCTCGTACTAGGCACCGACCCCTTGCTCTCACGGATTTTCCCTGGCGATTTCGTCAAGGACCGTGTCCCCTCCAACCCAGCCCTGATCACCAGCACAGCGCTTTTCGTCGTCATCTCGATCCTGTGTGCCTGGCTCTGCGCGCGCTTCGCCCCGCGGCGCGCCGCGCGCCATGTGCTCTGGTTCTTCATTATTGGTGAAGTGATGGGGATTGTTTCAATCATTCCCAACTGGGGCAAGGGCTGGCCGCACTGGTACTGGTTGTCCTGGCTGCTTACCTGGCCGGTAAGCTGCTGGCTCGGCCTGCTCGCCGCCCGGCGCCCTGCGGACTAACTCTCTTTTTGCCGTCAGGAATTAGTCCAGCCGCGTAAGAAACGCCTCCGCCTCAGACTCGCCCGGCCGCAGGTGCCGCGCAATCGACTCAGCTTGCTCCCGGTTATCCCCCTGGGGACGAATCCGCACCCAGTAACTATCCTGTCCCGGAAACTCGATGACCGTTGAGTTGGGATACTTGTGCAGCAGATCCTTTTTGAGCTTTACCGCCTTGCGCTCTGACTTGAACGCGCCAATCTGCACGCACCATCTCCCGCCCCGATCGATCGGTTTGGGAGTCTGGTAAACGTCCAGCCGCACCGGCGCTGTTCCCACGCGGTAGACGCCCGTAGCTTTCGCGGAGGCAATCGTCAGGTCCACAATCCGCCCGTCTACAAACGGTCCGCGATCTGTTACGCGCATTGCGGCCGACTGGCCCGTCTTGATGTTTGTGACGGTGACTAGCGAGCCCATGGGCAGGGTGCGGTGAGCCAACGTGAGGGCGCGGTCACTGAAGACCTGGCCGTTGGCGGCCTTGCGTCCTTTGTAGGGCGCGGTGTACCAGGTGGCCAGCCCTTCTTCTGACTCGATCGGCTTGTGGGTGCGAACATATTCAAGGTCCTCGGTGTTGACACCTCCCGGCGGCACAGGCGTAATAGGAATACGCGCCGGTTGTTGCGATTCGGCGGACTGGCTCTGACTTGGGGCCTGAGACTGCGGCGGCACGCCTGGAGCGGGGGCAGTCTGCTGCGCGGTTGGCTGTACGGTGTTGCGGTGATGCGCGCAGCCGCTGGCGAAGACCATCGCGAGCGATACCAGCGCCGGCACGATCGGAAGCTTGTATCCCTTCATCGTGCGCGAGGGATAACCCGGCTGGTTGTTGCCCGTATGGCTGGGTTGGCTCATCAGGGCTGGGGGTCCTTGGGTGGGTTGGGAGGCGGTGGAGTTTCCTGGCGGTCCAGCCGATCCGCAAAACTGCGCAGCGAATTAGCCACGTTGCGCAGCGCTAGAATGGATTCGGCGCGTACCTGCGGAATCACCGCAGCGTTTATGTACGCGGCAGCATGGCGCATTTCCATCTCGATGAGTTCGATGGCCTCTTCAATCCGCTGTCCTACGCCGCTGGGTCCTGGTGGAGGATAAGTGTTCATAGTTAGTAACCTCCGAGAGGTAATTCCGAGTAACTCCATCTACAGCATGGATTGCGCGGCGATCAGCGTCA
>JBELAI010000053.1:0-72598 GCA_049508975.1 Occallatibacter sp.
ATTGCGATAGCAGGGCAAAGCGCCAGTCAACATCCAGTTACGCGTGACTGCCGGGATTACTCCCCGCAAACGCTGCAGGGTTTGGGATCGAGGTTGCATCGGGATGGTTGCTTACCTGACAAACCTTAGCAAGGTCCACATCTCGGAAATGCGATGAGTTTCTGAGATGCCGAATTATTGCTTCAGTGGTATTCGCACCGAAGAGTAGAGCGTGTTTCATAAATGACCACCACACAGGCAAATCCATCCCGCAGGGGTTAGAACCCGTTGTTTGTCGAGCCATTTTCGGCATGACTTAAGTCGTGCCCTGACACAAAGCAGGTTTATGAAACAAGTTCTCGCAAAAAGCCAAGGCCCGCGCCTAAAGGCGCAGGAAATTCTCGGCATTTCAGGGCGCTGAAGCGCCAGGCTCCGCCAGCATGAGCCCCTGCGAAATCCGACAAAAGAAAAATCCCGCCCTTTTGCAGCCCATTATCCTCTCCCGGCGCACAATCGAAGAGTGAGAGGCAAAAGCCCTCACCCGGAGCAACCACCATGATCCCTGTAATTGATCCCGCATCCCTCCAAACCCAAGCGGAGGAACTCTTCCCCGCCCTCAAAAACCCAGCGGTCGCCCACTGCTGCGACGTCTGGGAGCGCGTCCATGCCGGGGGCCTCAAGAAAAAGAATGGCGGAGCCCTCGCGCTCTACGATGCCAATAGCGCCTTCCAACATGCCATCCCTCCGCTCGTCGGCTACGAGAATATATGCGACTTCATTGCCTGTGTAGGCTACGGCATGCTCACCGGTAAAATACTTGAGGCAAGCGGGACCAGGCTTCTCTATGCCGCCCAGGTGGCCCTGAGCACCGTCGCACCGCAGTCAAGAAAGCAGGCGCGCAGTCCCGCATGACCCCCACCCCCCCTATCCCCCGTCCATGAACACAAAAGACTTAACCGCACACCCGTTCCGGGCCTCAAGCAAACAAAAGAGTTACGTGCGGCGAATTCTCGGAGAAATCGTCCTTTCTGTAAGAAACTGGCCCGGAATCGCTCTAATAGGAGGGCTTTTGCAAGGCAGCCGATTCCTGCGTGTACAAAAGCACGGCTACGCGATAAACCGTAAATGCTCCTTCGACATGCTGCGCGGGGCAACTGCCTACGGCCGCTTGGCGAAAATTACTCGAGGCTACCCGGTTTGCCAATTCCTGAGGGAGCTCGGTCACATTCGGGCCTTGCCAGCGCATGAGGAAGCTGGCTCCATCCGCTCCTCTGAAGCGGCCCGATGAAGCGCAGTAAGCACGCGCTTCGGACGAATCCTGAAGAATGCTCAGCCCGCGGGCTCGCAACTTGCCGGCAAGCGCAGTCTCCACCTGTGCCGGAGTAAGCACCTGCACGACACGCGCGTAATCGGCGACCGCATACACCGCTCCGCCGCGCGCCACCACGGCGATGCCCACCCGATCGATGCCGGGGTTGAGCAGATTGTCCCGGTGATGCGGAGAGTTCATCCAGGCCTGGTGGACTCTCGGCGCGCTGGCATCGACGGCTACGTTCTCCTCGATCAAGCTGAAATGCGCACCGGCAGTACCGGCGCGGTCGGTCAGTTCCGGCTCGCCGCGATAGCGGTGGGAAATCGAGCCGTCTTGCGCCATGCGTAAACAGTGTTGCTGGGCGGCAGCAGCCAGCGCCGGGTCCCATTGGAGGGTCCCGAGTCCATTCTGCATGCGCACCTGATTGGCCAGCGTAAACAACTGCGCCTTACCGCTCTGCACCACTTGCGGCTTCCTCGAGTCGAAACTCGAAGCGTACTGTGCCTGGGCCATCAGCGCCGGCAAAACCAGCGCCAGACACAAAAATGCCCCTCGCCGCAACACATCCATATTGTGTAAGACACAGTTCTGAACCCAAGTGTCGCGGTCCGGCTCCCGCAATGTGCGATTTTTAGCTGGAAAAAGCCGTGACCGCAATGGGCCACGGCTTCTGAAACTTCCCCAGAACCAGCCTATTTCGAGGAAATATAAGTCTGCGAAGCGCCTTGCTGCGGCTTCAGCAGCAGCACCGCAACGCGATAAATCGTGAAAGTCTGTGTGGAGTCCTGCGAAGGACAACTGCCAACCGCCGCCTCATGATACTTTCCAGTTGCAATCCGATCGAGCAGCGCGCCGGGCAGACGCTGGAGTTCCGCATCCTGCCAGCGCATGATGAACTCCGGCCGCCGGTTGTCGAGCGAGACCGGCAAACCATGGTCCTGTTCACACGCCAATCGAGCGCCAACAGAGTTCGCATGTGCGGCAATCCCGTTTTGTTGCATCAGGTTGGAGACCCTGGCTTCAACCTGCTCCATGGTAAGTACCTGCACGCCCCGCGCGAAGTCTTCCACGGCATAAAGCCTGCTCCCGCGCGCCACCACGGCCACGCCCAGACGATCCACAGCAGGGTTGAGCAGGTTATCCCTGTGTCCCTGCGAATTCATCCACGCCTGGTGGATCTGAGCCGGCTGTTCTCCATCCGCGACGTTCTCTTCAAGCAGGCTGAAATGCGCCCCGGCCTGCCCAGCACGGTCTCCCAAACCGGGCTCACCCGGATATTGGTGCGAAATCTGTCCCTCGGCTGCCATGCGCGCGCAATGATTCAGCGCGGCAGCCGCCAACGCCGGATCCCACTGCAGCGGATTCAATCCGCGTGCGGCGCGAACCTGGTTGGCCAATGCAAATAGCTGTTCAGCCTTATTGCGGAGAGCCTGGCTGTTGCCGATCTGTATATCTGCTCCCGATGCGCCGGAAGCGGGAGCCGACAAAGCCCTTTGTGCCGGCAGAAAAACCGCAACGGCTGCGATGGTGATCAGGAGGGTCTTAGTCGAAAAAGTCATAGTCGCCAATCACCTTATCGGCCGTTCGAAGCTGTATTCTTTCACTGTGCCCAAAAAAGTAACTTCCACTTTCGGGTTACGTTCGGTGGCCATTCGTGTTACTCGTCAACCACTGGCCGCAGCCGGAGTTCTGCTGCTAACTGTCTTTGTTCTAGGAGGTTTGGCAGCTCCGTGGCTGGCTCCGCACTCCCCTGCGAGCATCGACCTGCTTCATAGGCTGGAGGGTCCGTCGGCCTTACATTGGGCTGGAACGGACGAGCTGGGTCGTGACACCCTTAGCCGTCTGCTGTGGGGCGCGCGCCTTTCGCTCGCTGTTTCGGTAAGCGTGGTTGCCGTCTCGCTGGCGCTCGGCCTCAGCATTGGAGGACTCGCCGGCTACCTGGGAGGCTGGGTAGACACCGCGCTGACCACTTTCGCCATGAACACGTTTCTGGCGCTGCCAGGGATTCTCCTGGCTATCGCCTTTGCTGCATTCCTGGGGCCAGGATTCTCCAACCTTGTATTAGCTCTGGCTATAGGAGGCTGGGCCGGCTACGCCCGTCTGGTCCGCGCCCAGGTGATGGCTGTGCGCGACCGGGAGTATGTGGATGCGGCGCGCGCTCTGGGGGCGACGGGCCTGCGCATCTTCTTTCGTCACATTCTGCCCAACATCGTTCAGCCGATCCTCGTCCAGGCCGCCATCGGCATGGCTGGAGTCATTCTCGCCGAAGCCACGCTCTCATTCCTCGGCCTCGGCATGCCCGCGCCCGCGCCCAGCTGGGGCTCCATGCTCAACGACGCGCGGACGCATCTGTTCGATTCTCCGCACCTGGTGCTGTTCCCCGCCGCAGCCGTCGCCGGCGCGGTGCTGGGCTTCAACTTCCTGGGCGATGCGCTGCGCGACCGCCTTGATCCGCGAACGCGGCTGGAGTTGGGGCTCTGAACATGCCTGGCCGACGCTGCATACGATATTCTCGTTGCAGTTCCCTGCGGGGACGCCAATCGACCATGAATTCAGTACGTATCGATAAATGGCTGTGGGCGGCGCGCTTCTTCAAGACGCGGGCGCTCGCGCAAAAGGCATGTGAACTCGGCCGCATCCACTCCAACAGCGTGCAAGCCAAGCCGGCCCGCGACGTGCGCGTGGGCGACATGCTGCTCATCAAAAACGAAGGCGGCGAATTCAACGTCGAGGTTTTGCTGCTGAGCGAGATGCGCGGGCCGGCGGCGGTGGCGCAGACGCTTTATCGCGAGACCGACGAGAGCAAGGCGGCGCGGGTGAAGCTGGCCGCGGAGCGCAAGGCGATGCAGGAGTTTGCGCCGTTGCCCGAGCATAGGCCATCGAAGCGCGATCGGCGAAGAATCATCCAGTTCCGCGGAGAGCGATAAGTCACGGACGTGGCCCGATGTTCGCATCGCTGTCGGCCCAGTAGCCACTGCGGGCGGTCAGTTTCAGGCCTGGGTGGCCTTTCAGCTTCAATTCCACCGCGTGAAAACCAGGATGCGGCGACTGCGGCTGAAAGCTGAGTACGTAGCGGTTGGGAACGTGATTGGAAATAGTGATCAGGCTTTCAACCAGGCTGCGGCTGTTGTTGAACTTGAAATACTCGCCGCCAGTGAGCTGCGCCACCGTCTCCGGCACGTTGCGCTGCAGGCTGTCGGCGGTGGCGATGGCAGCCATTTTGGCAAGCGCCAAAGGAGGGGCGAGCAGGCCCAGACAGTCGAATGCCTGGACCGCCTTGTTTTGCGTGGCGTCGGGATCGGGGTCTTTGCCCATACAACCGTGCGGTGGGCCAGGGTGGGCGTTCTCAAAGGAGATCCCGCCCGCGTCGCCACCGGAATGAATGGGGAGTTCCCTGTCCGCGTAGTGTGCCGCGTCCGCCTTGCTGCTGGAGAAACCGACGCTATAGATCGTGGTGTTGGTGTCGCTGATGGCGCGCAGTGCGTCGTCCAGATGCGTCTGGCTTCCGCGGTCGAGAGTTTCCGAGACGAGCAGAATGGCGCGGCGATAATTGGGCGGCTCTTTGCGCAACAGGTCCACTGAGAACGCGAGTCCGTCGAGAATCGCCGCGCCTTTGTCTCCCGGCTCGAGGTCGCTCAGCGCGTGCCCCGCCGCGTCTATGTCAGTGGTAAAGCTCTGCACCAGCGTGGGTGCGCTGTCGAACGAAACCACCGCAACCCGATGCTGAACTCCGCCAACAACGGCTTCAATCACCGAGGTCAGGTTGCGATAGCTGTCGAGTTTTGCTCGGCCCGCGCCGCCGGTCTCGACAGCCACCACCAGCGCCAGCGGATCGGCGCCCGTGTCTTCATCCAGGGTCAGGTGTTGCTCAATGCCGTCGTCCATCACGCGAAAGTCGCCAGACTTTAGCGAATACACCAGCTCCCCTTTGGCGTTCCTGACCAGGGTTGGGACAAGGACCACGTTGGATTGGGTGCGGAGGGTTGGCGTGGCGGTGGTTGATGGAGCGAGCGGCGCCTGCGCCAAGCCGAGAGAACACGCCAGAAAGATGAGTGCAGCCGCGGGCTTCATAAGCACGCTCCTTGCTGGTCAGTGTATCTGTTGGTTAAGAAAGAAGTATGGGAGAAACGGCAAAATGACGCCGCTGGCTCATCCTGTTTAGTAGACTCGACGGGAGCAAGATTGTCTCAACACAGGCTTAAACGCGCATACGCTATGAGCTTGTTGCTGAACGGTTGGAGTACGGAATGTCCGGGAACGTTCTTGCCTTTTACGAGGAACTCGCAGATTTTTATCACCTCCTCTTCGAGGATTGGGACCGCTCAATCGAACGTCAAGCTGGCGTGCTTTCCGGCTTGCTGGCGTCTGAGGCAACCGGAGTACCGCTGCGAATTCTCGATTGCGCTTGCGGCATCGGCACACAATCCATCGGTCTCGCTCAGTTGGGACATCGGGTGTTCGGCTCGGATTTAAGTGCGGCCGCAGTCCATCGCGCACAACAGGAAGCTCAGCGGCGAGACCTGGCAATTTCGTTTTGTGTCTCCGACATGACGTCGCTTCATGAGGTCGCCGAGAGTGGATTCGATGCGGCGCTGGTCATGGACAACGCGTTCCCGCATTTGAGCTCTCAACAGCTTGATAAAGCCGCCCGAACAATTGCGTCGAGGCTCCGGCCCGGCGGGCTGTTCATGGCCAGCATTCGCGACTATGACAAGCTTGTCGAAGAGAGGCCTGCAATGCAGGAGCCCGTTCTTTATGGAACACCGGGAAGCCGCCGTATTGTCCACCAGGTTTGGGACTGGGGCGCATATTCCGGTGAGGGGCAAGGCTACCTGCTGCACCTTTACATCACGATTGAATCGGATCAGGGGTGGCGCGCACACCACTTTGTTTCGACCTACCGATGCCTGCTTCGGGAAGGGCTTTCAGCGGCTCTGCGAGGTGCGGGGTTTGGAGATATCCGCTGGCTGATGCCGTCGGAGAGCGGTTGGTATCAGCCCATCGTTTTGGCAAAGTTGTCCACCGGGAGCAACACACGGCCTGCTTGACCGCCCCCTACTTTAGTAGACTCAACGGCAGCATGTTTGTTTCCAGCCATTCACATTGCCGATTCCCCGCCGCATTGAGGCTTTCCGCCCTTGCGGTAGCGCTTATCGCGACTTTCGCCGCGCCTTACGCGGTTGCCCAGGGCACGCACCTATGGACCCAGTCGCGCATTGACGAGTTTGAGAAGGGCACACAGCAGGGCGTTGCCATAACCAGCGACGGCCACCTGCGCGAAGGCCCGGGGCTGACCGAGTTGCTGACCACTCCCTCGACCTATGTGTGGTCGGTGGCCGCGGGCAAAAACGGCGAGACGTATCTCGGCACAGCTTCGCCCGCGACAGTACTGCGCGTGGGACGGGACGGACAGGCATTCACGCTCTTCGAAACCAAAGACGTGAGTGTGCAGGTGGTTCGCCTCGGCCCGGCTGGCGCACTTTACGCGGCCACGCTGCCCAGCGGCAAAGTTTACCGGCTCAAGGCCGATGCAACCGCAAAGCAGGACGACGCCAGCGCTACCCTGGTCTTCGACATGGGCAAGCTGGATGGGGAAAAACCTGAGGAGAACCAGCCAAAGGACGATGACAGCAGCAAGGATGGCGACAAGGCGGATGGAAAGTCGCATTACATCTGGGATCTGACATTTGATGCGGCGGGCCGGCTCTACATTGCCACCGGCGGGCCGGGAGCTGTCTATCGCGTAGATCCTTCGAAGACTGCGGCCAAGGCGGAGGCATTTTTCAAGAGCGACGAGCAGCACATTCGCTGCCTGGCTTGGGATGCGAAAGGCAACCTGATCGCGGGGTCCGACGGCTCGGGCCTGGTCTACCGGATCGACCCGGCCGGAAAAGGTTATGTGCTGTTCGAAGCCCCGCGCCGTGAAATCACGTCAGTTGCCGTCGGCGCAAACGGGACCATTTACGCAGCAAGCGTGGGCGACAAGAGCCATAACCCGCTGCCGCCGCTGCCGGTGCAAGGTCAGGCACAGGTCACCATCACGGTGGTCCAACCGGGATCCATGCAGGCGGCCAACGTCAGTGCTTCGGTTCCCGAAGGCAGCGAGATTTACGCATTGACTCCCACCGACGACCCCAGGGCCGAGGCGCCGCGCCGCATCTGGGTGGGAAAGGAAGAGATTGTGTACGCGCTCGCCGCACGGAAGGAGGGACTGCTGGCGCTGACCGGAAACCGCGGACACATTTTCAGAATCGCCGAGGACGGAAGCTACGAAGATGTTGCCCATTTGGACGCACAGCAGGGGCTGAGTATTGCAACTCCGAACTCAGGGGATTCAACCATCATCCTTATAGGCACGGGCAATACAGGAAAGCTGGCTCAGCTGGGCACAATTGAAAAACACGAATACGCGAGCGACGTGCTGGACGCGGGCGCACTGGCGCGTTTTGGACGAATTGAGGTCGAGCCGGGCTCAACGCGATACGAGTTGTTCTCCCGCACCGGCAACGTGGAGCAGCCCGTGCGCGGCCGCGGCGACTGGGGCTGGTCCGATTGGCAGCCGCTCAAAGACGGCACTGTGGGATCGCCCGCCGGCCGCTTCTTCGAATGGAAGGCAGTGTTGCACGCCGGGGCCACGCTGGGCAGCGTGGGCGTGAATTACCTGCCCGTGAACTCCGCGCCGGTGGTGGATGAACTGATGGTTGTGCCTGGGGCACGGATCAATACGCAGGCCATGGCGCAGAATCAGCCCGGCAGTATGCCGCAGCCGATCACCATCGCGTTCCCCTCTTCCGGCCAGAACGGAATTAGTTTTGACGGTGCGGCGAACCAGCCGTTGCAGGCCTTCAAGGATCGGACAGCCATCACCGTTCGCTGGGCAGCCCATGACGATAACGGCGACGATCTGACCTTCTCGCTCTACCTGCGAGGAGACGGCGAGACAGTATGGCGGCTGCTGAAGGACCAGATCACCGACAAGGCCTACAGCTTTGACGCGACGCTCATTCCGGACGGCGGCTATCAGATAAAGGTGGTGGCCACCGACGCGCCTTCGCACACGCCCAACGACGCGCTCACCGGCGACAAGATCAGCGAGCGCTTCGAGGTGGATACAACGCCACCCATCGTAACTGGGCTCAAGGCAACGGCCGAAGCGGCATCGCGCGTGACATTCGATGCGGAGGACGCATTCTCCCCGATTGCCCATGCGGAATACTCGCTGGACGCGGGGCCGTGGCAGTTCATCGAGCCCGTCGGCGGATTGTCCGATTCAAAGCATGAGCACTACGAGCTTCGACTGCCTGCTACAGCGCTTGACGGTAAGGCTGGCGAGCACCTGATCACTGTCCGCGTTTACGACCGGCACGACAATGTGGGTGTGGCCAAAACGGTATTCAGTGTTCCGGCGAATTAGACGCGGCAGCAAGGCACAAATTGATGCGATTCGAGCTTTTTCTGGCGATGCGGTACTTGAAAGCCAAGCGGCGCCAAGCCGTGGTGGGCGTAGTGACTGCCATCTCCATTGCCGGCGTGGCCGCTGGCGTGGCAGCGCTGATTATCGCGCTGGCTATCACCAACGGCATGCGGCGCGACCTGCAGGACCGGCTGCTGGCCAACTCGTGGCATGTGCAGTTGATGCGCGTTGAGGCGGACGGCATCCACAACTGGCAGCCTCTATTCGACCGGTTGCGCCGCGTGCCGCATGTGATTGGCGCTTCGCCGGGGCTCTATGAGCAAGTCATGGTGGCGCGCGGCGCTCGCGCTGGTTACGCGCTGATGGAAGGCATTTTGCCTGACCATGAGAAAACTGTAAGCGATCTGTTGTCGACTGCCTCGCCGGAAGCCATCCGCGCGCTGCAACCGCTGGCCACGCCCGCCGTGCGCAGAGAGTTGCCGCCTATCGTGCTGGGCAAGGATCTGGCAGAGACCGTCGGCGCGAGTGTTGGCGATCGCGTTACGCTCGTCAGCCCGCAAGGCGAGATGACGCCCTTCGGCATGATGCCGAAGGTAGTGCCGTTTCGCGTCGCAGGCACGTTCCACTCCGGCTTCTACCAGTTCGACGACCAGATGGGCTTCGTGCGCCTGGCGGACGCGCAGCAGCTCTACAGCGAGCCGGACCTGCTATCGGTGATCAACTTCAAGGTTGACGACCTCGACCGTTCGCCGGCGATCGCCAAGGACATAGAGCAGGCCGCCGGCAAGGGCTACATGACCAACAACTGGATGGAGCAGAACCGCGAGCTTTTCCGCGCCCTCAAACTCGAGCAGGTTGTCACCTTCATCGTGATTGCGCTCATTGTCATCGTCGCCGCGCTCAATATCCTCATCGCGCTCACCATGATGGTGATGGAGAAGACGCGCGATATCGCCGTAATGATGAGCTTTGGCGTGGAGCCGGGACAGGTGCGCCGCATCTTCATGATGCAGGGGTTCCTGATTAGCCTGTTTGGGACGATTCTCGGACTGGTCCTCGGTTACCTTGCAGCCTGGGCAGGCGGCCATTACCACTTCATCTCATTGTCGGCTGAGATCTACTCGATTGATACGCTACCCTTCGCCCCGCGCGCGCTCGACGGCGTGATTGTGTCCGCGGTTTCAATCGGGGTGTCGCTGCTGGCTACGCTTTATCCGTCGTCGGCTGCGGCCAGGGTGCTGCCGGCGGAGGCGCTGCGGTATGAGTAGGTTGGTTCGAAGAGTTGACATTGTGGCGCATTTTGTACCACAATGGATCTATGCCAAGCGTAAATCTTCGCGAACTTCGAGACACCCGCAAGTTATTAGCCTGGCTTGAGGCCGGTGAAGTAGTCGAACTCCGCAAGCGTAACCAAATTGTGGCCCGAATTGTGCCGGAATCGCCAAGAATTCAGCCCGTCGAATGGCCGGATTTTGAAGCGCGCCTCAAACGCATCTACGGCGACCGCGTCCTGACTCCGGTTGCCGATCTGATCGCGGATCGGGAGAACGAGCCCTATTGATCGTTTACGTCGATTCCAGCTTTCTCGTTGCGGCATACGTTCGCGATGCGCACTCCGCTGAAGTGCTGCGCCGCTTGTCCGCCAAGCCGCGAATCAGCATTACACCTTTCAATCGCAGCGAATTGGCAAATGCGATCTATCGGCAAGCTTTTCATGGGCGACTTGCCCCTGCCGATACTCAATTGGCATGGAACAGTTTTGAATTCGATTTCCGTGCGGGCGTCTGGGAATACCGGGACTTTCCCAGCCAGACCTGGGAGACGTGCGCTGGTCTTGCCAAACGCTATGGGCCGACTTTCGGCGTCCGCACACTCGACTCGCTGCATGTAGCCTGCGCGCTGGAGTTGAGGGCGCAAAAGTTCTGGACCTTCGACGAACGGCAGGCCAAGCTGGCCGAAGCGGTTGGGCTCGATATAACGGCGTGATTCGCTTTGAATCTAATTAGGCTGGCGGTCCCATCGGCTTTTCGTTTAACAGCATCCACAAAATTCCAAATTTGTCGCGGAACTGGGCGAAGCGATGGGCGAAAAACGTCTCCGCCAGCGGCATGAAAACTTCCCCGTCCTCGGAAAGCGCAGGGTAAATGCGCTCCGCCTCTTCGATGCTGTCGACGGACAAGGCGAGATAGGAGCTGCGGGTGGGCTGGGCGTGCGGAATGTCCGCACCCATCAGCACGGTTTCGCCCAGGTCGATGCGGGCGTGGAGCACTTTGTCTTTCCAGTCGGGGTCGACGTTGCCGGGATCGGGCATCTGGCCGTGGGTCATTATCGTGACGATCTTGCCGCCCAGGAGTTCTTCGTAAAAACGAAATGCTTCGGCACAATCTCCGTTGAAGTTTAGATAGGTGGTGAGCCGCATGGGATCAGTCATCCTTTCGAATTGCTTGCGACGCTATCTTTCGACCGCGGAGACGATACTACGGCGCGATTCCCCGCCCCGGCAAGCTTACTGCGGCGTGATAATCCCGCCGAGCGCATGGCGGCGCGGCAAAACGATGCCGCGATGGTCGACTTCCAGCGGTGAGCCTGCTTGTGCCGCGAATGCGGGCTCGTTGGCGCGTTCGATCAAGGCCCCGCCGCAGGCAGGGCACCAATCGGCTACAGTGTCGGCGGCAAGCACGGCGTGGCAGTGGCTGCAAGAGCGTTCCATACGAAGTAGACTACTCGATCCGGCCACGCAACCGCCGGAGGAGTCCGCCGCAGGTGGATACACTGAAACTATGCACCCTCCTGTTCGCCTGGTGGCCATCGATGTGGATGGAACGCTGCTGCCTACTTTTGCGCAGAAGATCAGCGAGCGGACGGCGCGTGCGCTCAAAGCGGCTCAGGATGCCGGAATTATCGTCGCCATCGCAACCGGCAGGCGTACGGCTTACACGGCACCGCTGCTGGAAGGCCTGGGTCTGCGAGCGGATACGCCTCTGATTACGTCCAATGGTGCAGTGATCCGAACTCTGGGCGGGGAGCCGATAGACCGCTGCCACATGGAGGCGCGCGTAGCCCGTGGGCTTTGCGGGCTGCTCAGAGGATTCGGCGCGGTGGTATTTACGTTTGACCGGCTGGGGCGCGGCGAGCTTGTTCTTGAGAATCTGGAGATTACGCAGGGGCGCATCTCTTTGTGGGTTGAAGCGAACCGGAACGCGATTGAAGTGGTCCAGCCGCTGGAAGATGCGTTGCCGGATGGCGAGGATCCGATTCAAGGCATGGTGACGGGAACGCTCGGGAAGATGCGCGAGGCCGAGCAGGCGTTGAAGGCGAGCGAGTGGAGCGGCAGTTGCGAGTGCGTTCGGACCGAATACCCGGCGCGCGACCTGTCGATTCTTGACCTGTTGCCGCCGGGAGTTTCGAAGGGCTCCGCGCTGGAGCGGCTGGCCGGCCGGCTAGGCGTGGGGCGCAAGGAGACCATGGCCATCGGCGATAACTGGAACGACGTGGATATGCTGGAGTGGGCCGGACAGGGAGTGATGATGGGCAATGCGGCACGGGAGTTGCGGACGATGGCCAAGATGCGCGGCTGGAAGCAGGCTCCGCCAAACGACCAGGAGGGCGTTGCCGTGGTGCTGGAAGCCGCATTAGCCAAGGTTCTTGCCGCCAAAGCGTGACAGGGAACGTTAATATTTGATAGTCCTATTCAAAAAGGTGTAACAGAGAATGCGAGCTCGGATTTTCATCTCGATAGCTGCAATGGGGGCTCTCACCGCGACCGCGTGGGCCGGCGAGCGCGTCACCCTGCGCAATGGCTACGAGATGCACTGCAACCATCACGCGGACGTCGAAGGCCACGTGCGCCTCTACCTGGGCGCGGGTGAGGACAACTTCATCGAGTTTGCGCCGCAGGAGATCTCGACTTTCGAGCATGTTGCCGATCCACCGCCGGAGATCGCGAAGGAGCCTGCGAAAGAAGCTTCCATGGCTCGGCCCGAGCCTGCAAAAGATGCAAAACTCTCTCCGGCAGATCTGCACGAAATTCTGGCCAAGGCTGGCGGCGATCACAACCTGGACGTAGATCTACTGGCCAGCCTGGTTAAAGCGGAAAGCGGCGGCAATGCGCGCGCCGTGAGCCGTGCCGGGGCACGCGGTCTGATGCAGCTCATGCCGGGAACAGCTGCGGAACTCGGCGTGGGCGACAGTTTCAAGCCCGACGAAAATGTGCGCGGCGGCACCACTTACCTGGACGCGCTGCTGGTCTACTACCACGACAACCTGGCGCTGGCGTTGGCTGCATACAATGCCGGGCCGGCCGCGGTGGACAAATATCACGGCATTCCACCCTACCACGAGACGCGGGCCTATGTGGCGTGGGTGATTCACGAGTTCAACCGCCGGGTGCGGGCGCGCGAAGCATCAGCGAAACAGACGGTCGCGCTGGCCAGGCAGGCAGTTGCTTCTTCGGCGACCTCTCAGGACAAAGGAACCCGATAAGCCCTTATCGTTCCCCTGAGTGAGAACATAGACTAGATATAAATAATCGCCGAACGGAGAAGCTTTGAAGAAGAACCAATTGATTCTGGGCCTGGTTGTGCTTGTGGCGCTGGTCGCACTCGTGTTTTGGGGACGCGACAGGATTCATTTTGACTTTGGCGTTTTCCGCTCCCAGATTGCGCTGGTCGACTGGCGCAGGATCGCCCTCGCCATCGGCTGCATCTACCTGGGTTATTGCTTTCGCGCCGTGCGCTGGGCGCTGCTTCTGAGACACAATAAGAAGGTCGGCCTGTTCTCGCTGCTGGGAACGCAGGTCATCGGCTTTACGGCCGTTGCCCTGATCGGCCGTGTGGCCGACCTTGTTCGTCCTTATCTGGTCGCGAAAAGGACCAATCTCCCGCTGAGTTCGCAGATTGCCGTCTACATTGTTGAACGCCTGTTCGACGCCGGATCGATGGCACTGATCTTTTCCGTCGCGATGATATGGGTACCCACCGACCAGATTCTCAAGGTGGCCGCTCATCTCCTCTTTGCCAGATTTGGCGGATTGGCTCTCACCCTGTTCGGAGCGCTCTTCCTTTTCGCGGTGCGCCTGGCAGGAGGTGGAGTTGCAACATTCTTTGAACGCGCCCTGGCGCCGGTTTCGAAGACCATTGGAAATGCGATCGGCAATAAAATTCGCACTTTTCGGGCCGGCCTGGATACCATGCGCTCTTTCTCGGAATTTGCAGTAACCGCCGCCCTCTCTCTCGGAATGTGGCTGCTCATCTCGCTCGCTTACTTCGAAGGGTGCAGGGCGTTTGTTGCCAGCCCCGAACTTGCCTCCTTGACCGCGCCGAAGTGTGTCCTGCTGATGATCGCCAGCGGAGGAGCCAGTATCATTCAGCTTCCGATCATCGGCTGGTTTTCACAGATCGGCCTGGTCGTCGTGGCCCTGGTTGGCGTAGTGGGAGCTTCGCCCGAAGCATCCACAGCCTGCGCCGCGCTGCTGCTGGTAATCACCTTCCTCAGCATCATCCCGGTCGGCCTGATCTGGGCGCGGTTCGAGCACGTCAGCCTGCGCAAGATCACCGTCGAGAGTGAGCATGCGGGCGAAGTGTCCAAGGAAGATACACCCACGGAGGAGAATAAACCCGCGGCCCCTGATGCCACCGCGTAACGCTTGCCGTTATTAACGAATCCCGTTATGATGCAAAGGCTTCGCCGACGTCGAAACGGAGTTACTGTGGCAGACGGGCAAGAGTCGCAGAATTCCTGCAAATATTCGCTCTTCGGCGCTGAAGAAGCTTGCGGTACTCGATTCAGCGGAGTTTCTGGCGGATCTTACGGAGCCCCCAGGAAATCGCTTGGAAGCTCTGGCGAAGGACCGTAAAGGGCAGCACAGCATTCGCATCAACAAGCAGTACAGATTATGCTTCGTTTGGACCGAGCCGAATGCATTTGAGGTTGAAGTTGTCGATTATCACTAGGAGACGCCATGGAAAAAATCCCGTTTGCATACTCAATCCATCCCGGCGACATACTCAAGACTGAGTTCATGGAACCTCTCGGACTCTCCAGCTACCGCCTGGCCAAAGAGCTGCACGTTTCCGCGCCCCGTGTGAATGATCTGGTGCGGGGTAAGCGTTCGATCACGGCGGACACGGCCATGCGCCTGAGCCGGTATTTTGGCACCTCCGCTCAGCTCTGGATGAATCTGCAGAACAAACACGATATCTGGGTTGCCGCAAAAAATAGATCCCTCGCGAAGGTCAAGCCGAGGGCAAAGGCGGCATAGACTTTTCCCCTGCCTCAAGCGCAGGCCGCGTAAAGAGAATCTCCTCCGGCCCCACTGCGCCGCCGGTCATCAGCATGCTCATGGCCTGCTCCATGTTCAGGTCAGTCTCCGTCACCCGCGCCATAGGCAGAATCTGCAGCAAGGCCGAAGTCGGGTTGATGGCATTCGGCAACAGCACCGCGGCCAGCAATTCCCCGCTAGCCGAGTCGATCATGGTGCGCGTCAGAAACCCAATGCTCTTCTGTCCCGCAATCGGAAAATCGATAAGGACAACGCGCTGGCTGGTGCCCTTTTTGGCCATCATGCTGTCGATCAGCTGTCGTACCGAACCGTAGATCTTAGCCACAAAAGGCAGGCGGTCAAGAGCGGTCTCGAACAGCCTGAGCGCTTGACGCCCGACCATCAGCGAAGTCACGCGGCCCACCAGGTAAAGCACTACCAGGGTGAGCACAATCGACAGCACGGATTGGACCCACGGCTCGTTGAGCCAGTCGCCCGGAAAAACCGCAGCCAGCAGCCATACCACTGGTAAGCCGGCCTTGGCCAGGATGCCGAGCAGGAAGCTGAAGATCAGGTAGGTGACAAATAAAGGTCCGATGGTGATGATTCCGGCCAGGATGTTGCGTTGCAGGCTGCGCAAGGTGCGCGCGTAACTCGGTTTCACGCTTTTCTCCTGCATTCCAGTATAGGTTCGAGCCACTATGGGTTTGAAAAGGCCAGGAGATGAGAATATCCAAGTTGGGCCATGGCCACTGTGCAGAACGAGGCATGTGGATCTTTTCCTGTAGAAATGTCCCTCCGCTCTCGCATTGAGCGAGGATCGTTGCGGCTTTTGGGTTGAGGCGCAAACTGCGGAAGTCACTGATACGGGACGAATTCGTTCTATAGTGGAGGAAGAAGGAGCTTCATGGGCGACGCACAGGGTTTTAATGCGAACGAGCCGGCGGAGGAGGGCCTGAGGGGGCGCAGCCCATCAAGCTCAACGGGGCCGCAGCCGCGCGCGGTCGGTTCGCCGCTGCCCGTCGGTTCCGCAACCCCTTCCGCGTCGCCAAGCTCCCTGAACGACACCCCACGCCCCTCCAGCGCTCCGCCGCCGGGGCGAGCGCTGATGAACACCGTTGCGAACAACGAACCGTTCGAAGTCCCCTCCGGCGTTCAGCGAACTGTCAGCGCCATTCGAGCGGCGCTGCCCTGGATACAGCGCATTCTGCCCCTGCTGGACGGCAATATCGGCACCGCCGTATCGAACTTCATGGTTCCGCGTCACCAACCGCCGTCTCCCCCCCCGGCCCCGCCGGTCAACCTGGCGCCCATTGAAGACGGACTGGCCGAGTTGCAGGCGCAGCAGCGCGAACTTCGCGACCAGGTAGTGGAGCAGAACACCTCACTCAAGCGGGTCGAGGATCAGCTTGAGGCGGTTCGCGAGGCAACGGATCGCAATACGCTGGAGCAGCAGGAGCTGATGGAAGACCTCAAGGTGGTGGGCAACAAGGTGAACATGTTTTCGCTTGTCGCCCTGGGACTGCTTGCGATTTCGGTCATCGTCAATATTGTGCTCTACCTCCACATTGTGCGAGTCCTGCCCTAGCGCGAATCAATCCCTTAGAGAACAATCCATGACAGCTTTACCTCTGCACCAGGAACGGTGCAACGACCCGCCGGAGCATCACAGGAAGGAACCAATGTTCGTCTCCGCGTGAGATTGCTTCTAGACCGGAGTTGTCTGCGGGACGAACTCAGGTCAAAAGCGAGATACGCCCAAATTGGGTGATTCTGCCACAAAGGGGGCCAGCTTCCATTTAATCAATCTAATTGTTGACTATATGAAACCTATTTTCCCGATTCCTGCTATCTTTCACAATCTCAGTGACTGTGGATATTGCCAGTCGTATTTTCAGGGGGCTAGTATTCCGCATAGCTCAACCGGGTAAAGCACTGAACGACCCGGCCTCTCGCCTAACTATGCGGTTATTCCCAAGATCAAAGTGCGTCACCAACGAGCCGCGCCTAACCGGAGCGCGCAGACGGAGAGTTTCGTCATGGCATGGTATGCCTACTGCATCGGTGAAAAACTGGCTTTCCCAGAGTTAGCCCGTCACCGCAAACCAGTTCCGATGGAATCTGTCCTCGGAGTAAGCGGAAATCAGGTTTTTCTTTACCCCGCCAGCGACCTCGCCATCATTGTCAGCGAGCACAACCCAGCAGAAGCTCTCAACCAGAAAGCCGGCGTCGACCATGCACGGGTCATCGCGGACTGCTTCCAGCATTCGACCGTTCTTCCTTTCAGATTTGGTACTGTTTTCAACGACGATGAGAGCCTCCGCAAGTCCATCCGCTCCAACCAGCGCCAGTTTCAGACCAATATCGACAAGCTGCGCGGCAAAACGGAGATGCACCTGAAGATCTTCGTGGACGACTGCTGCTCCCACAACTCCGACAAGCATGGACCCGCCGAGGGGGTTGGGCGGGAGTATTTGAGCAACCTGCGCGAGAACGCGGCGCGTACCCGGGAGCGCCAGACCCGTGCCCGGGCTGTCAGCTTCCAGATGCACCGTCTCTTCATGCCGCTGGATGAAGAAGTGAGTTGCCGCCTTACCGATAGCGGCAAAATGGTGTTGGATGTTGCCCACCTCATCGACCGCAAGTACGTGGAGCGGTACCAGAACAAGTTCGCCACCACCAGCGCCATGATGCGGGAGTGCCAGATGCAGGTCTCCGGCCCATGGCCGCCCTACCACTTCGTGCACCGCCTTACGCGCGCAGCTCACGCGCAACCGGCAGCGTCCGTCTCTGTTCCTGCAGCGACAACGTCTCCGGCGACAATGGTCACCATTCCCGAAGCGATTCCGGCCATGGCCTGACCGCAATCGAGAAATACTCCGAATGCAAAAGCCCCGGCCGAGACCGGGGCTCTTTGCTGAGAGACATCCGCTCAGGAAACAGTTCAGGAGATGCTGGGACTCTTCCGGCGTCCCAACACAAACGCCTTGCGGCGGTCCTTGGAGGCGTGGTCAATCTGCTTCCAGAATCCCACAAAATAGTCGATGGCGGAGATGACTGACACCAGCACCGTAAAGTAGATGGCCGCAACCGCGATCCAGTTCACCGGAATCACGATCACCCCAAAATACCACTTGTCCCACTGGTGGGCCAGAATAGCCGCCACCACGGCGACAATTTGCGTCACCGTCTTCAACTTGCCCAGATCGCTGGCCTGGATGGTAAAGCCCTCGGAAGAGGCAATGGAACGCAGGCCGGAGATGAGGAATTCGCGGCCGATAATGACCACCACGATCCAGACCTTCACCACCTGCGGGTTGTAGGCCACCAGGGCCACCAGCGCCGCGGTCACCATAATCTTGTCGGCGATGGGGTCAAGCAGCATCCCCATGGTGGTAATCTGGGCTCGCTTGCGCGCCAGGTAGCCGTCCAGCCCGTCCGTGATGGAAGCCAGCACGAACAAGACTGAGGCCAGAATCTCCTGCTCGCCACCCGCGCCGCGCAAAGGAAAGTGCGCGGAGAGTATCCAGAGCAGCAACGGAATCATGGCGATGCGGCTCAACGTGATGGAATTGGGAAGGTTCACGTTAAGTCCTTTATTGTCGATGTGCTATGGAAATGCAGTTTCTTATGGGTCAAATTCTCTGAAAAAATGCGGAACTCATTTACCCAAAATCTTCGGGAACTTCTGAACAATGGACCGGATTGAGGGGATTGACACATGAAGACCTCCGAAGTTGCTACCTTCACTGTAACGCCATTCACTCGGCCTTCGCCAGACAGCCCCACGAAAGACAATCGCAGTGTAGAGGCCTTTGCCGCAGTTGCAACTTTTCAGCGCCAAGACTCAAGTCCGCGACGAAATTCTCTTGAAAATCGACCGCGGCTCATCCAAAAGGAGGGCGACAAGAGCTGCAGGGGATTGTACTGTCCTGTTTCACAGTGTATCCCCGCTGGCGAGGCCGTTTGTTCATGCTTTCGTTTCCGACTCGGTTCATTCTGGGTTTCCCGGCCCACGCTCTTGGATTTGCGCTCGTTGCCGCAGGGCTGTCGGCGCAACAGCAACAGCCGCGTCCATTTGGCGATAGCAGTGCGCCCACCCCGCAGGAACAGAGCGGTTCGTCGACCGCAGGCGTCTTTGCCCCTGTTCTCGATGCCGAGAAGCGGCCAATCACGCGGGGAGGATTCGTCAAAACCGGGCCGATCGTCTTTCAGGATGTCTCGGAAAAAGCCGGCCTCAATGTGTGGAAGCACACTATGGGCGTGCCGGAAAAGCCGTTCATCCTTGAAACCAACGGCTCCGGGGTGGCTCTGCTTGACTATGACAACGATGGCTGGCTCGACATCTACCTCGTCAACGGCTCAACCTTCGATGCGCTGAACGGCAAGGCCGAGCCGCCGCACGCCGCGCTCTTCCATAACAACCACGATGGAACCTTCACCAACGTGGCCGAAAAAGCGGGCGTCACCAATGACCGCTGGGGTTTTGGCGTGGCGGTGGGTGACTTCGACAACGACGGCTGGCCCGATCTCTACGTCGGCAACTACGGCAAGAACCGCTTGTACCACAACAACCACGACGGAACCTTTACCGACATGGCTGAAACTGCCGGTGTCACGCTCGGCAACTGGTCCACCGGCCCAAGCTTTGGCGACTACGACGGGGACGGTCGGCTCGACCTGTTTGTTCCCGGCTACATCCACTGGGACATGAACAATCTTCCTACGCGCGGATCGAAGGCCGTGAGTTTTGCGAGTTGTTCGTTTCGCGGCTCGCTCACCATGTGCGGGCCGCGCGGATTACCCGGCGAGCCGGACCACCTGTTTCACAACAACGGCGATGGAACCTTTACCGACGTGAGCGAGAAGGCCGGAGTGAGCGACAAGAAGCGGTATTACGGCTTCTCCTCCACCTTTGTGGATATCAACGACGACGGCAAGGTGGATCTGATCGTGACCGACGACTCTTCGCCCAATTACCTCTACATCAACAAGGGAGACGGCACGTTCGAGAACGCCAGTTTCTACTCCGGCTTCGCGCTTAACCAGGATGCCCGGGAGACCGCGTCTATGGGCCTCGCGGTTGGCGACTACAGGAACAACGGCCGGGTCGACCTCTACACAACCACCTTCTCCGACGACTACAAGCCGCTCTATCGCAATGACGGCGATGGCAATTTTGTGGATATTACGCCGCAGATGGGCATCGCCGAGCCGACTTACCCGTTTTTGAGCTGGGGAACCGCCTTCCTGGACTACGACAACGACGGCTGGAAGGATCTGATGTTTGTCAGCGGCCACGTGTTTCCCCAGGTGGACGAGCACGACTGGGGGACGTCATGGTCGGAACGGCCGCTGCTGTTTCATAACGTCGATCACGGCAAGAAATTCGAAGTCATCCCGGCCGTCGAAGGAACGGGCCTGGCCGACGTGATCCCGGCGCGCGGCGCGGCCTTCGGAGATCTCTTCAACGACGGCAAGATCGACGTGGTGATCAATTGCATGGATCACACGCCGGTGCTGTTGCGCAATGTGAACAACGATCACAATCACTGGGTTGGGCTGCTGCTGATCGGCGGGCTCAAGAGTCCCCGCGACGCGATTGGAGCTACTGTGTTTCTGACCGCCGGGGGCGTGCGTCAACGCGCCGACGTGATGAGCGGGGGAAGTTACGAATCTTCGAATGACTTTCGCCCCCACTTTGGGCTTGGCCAGAACACCAGGATAGATAAGGTGGAGATCCGCTGGCCCGACGGAAAGCTCGAGACAGTCGCTCTGCCGGGAATCGATCGCTACTTTGCGGTCGAAGAGGGCAAAGGCGTTGTGCCAAGCGTCTACGACGGAATCGCGGCCGCGGCTGCGCGTAAGGCTCAGCCTGCAGCACATCGGTGAGCATCCCCGCTCGTCCGGGCGTGAACTGTGGCTCCGTCTTCTCTTTGTGCGGACCGCATGAAGGTGAAGATTTTTCACCCTGCTCGTGACGCTTTATCAAGTCCGGTGAATCCCATCGATATAGTAGAAGCGGTCAGTTTGTCCCCCTCGGGAAACTGGCAAGGACGAGGTTTACTCGCTAAAGTGGATGAGACGGCCTTCAAAAGGCCTAAGGAGCATGAAAATGGAAACGGCAACTGTTGCGAATGCCCAGGGAATTGAATCGTTAACTGCTTCCAATGCCTGGAAAGCCCTCAAAACCCATCATGAGAAGATCGGCGACATTCATCTGCGCGATCTGTTTGCGACCGATCCTGGACGCGGAGAGCGGTTGACGGTTGAGGCGGCCGGCCTGTTCGTTGACTACTCGAAGAACCGGATCACAGACGAGACCGTCAAGCTGCTGATCGAACTGGCACGGGAGTCCGGTCTGGAATCGAAGATCGAGGCCATGTTCCGTGGCGACAAAATCAATTTCACTGAGAAGCGGTCGGTGCTCCATGTAGCTCTGCGCGCGCCGAAAAATGCTTCGCTCGTCGTCGACGGCGTGGATGTTGTGGCCGAGGTACACGCCGTTCTCGACAGGATGGCCGCATTCGCCAACCGAATCCGCAGCGGGGAGTGGAAGGGGTACACCGGCAAGCGCATTCGCAACGTAATCAACATCGGCATTGGCGGCTCCGATCTGGGGCCGGTCATGGCCTACGAAGCCCTGCGGCACTATAGTCAACGCGACATGACGTTCCGCTTTGTTTCCAATGTGGACGGCACGGATTTCGCGGAAGCTGTGATCGACTTGGATCCCGCTGAGACGCTCTTCATCGTTTCTTCAAAAACGTTCACCACTCTGGAAACCATCACCAACGCGCAATCGGCCCGTGCCTGGTCAGTTGCAGGGTTTGGCGTCGACGAGACTTCAGTGGCGAAGCACTTCGTCGCTGTTTCAACCAATGCAGACGGAGTCAGCAAATTCGGCATCGATACAGCCAACATGTTCGGCTTCTGGGACTGGGTTGGCGGGCGCTACTCCATGGATTCCGCAATCGGACTGGCAACGATGCTGGCGATTGGCCCGGATAATTTCCGCGCCATGCTCGACGGATTCCACCAGATGGACGAGCACTTCCGTACGACGCCGTTCGAGCGCAATCTGCCGGTGCTGCTGGGACTGCTCGGCCTTTGGTACACCGACTTCTTTAACGCGCAAACAGTGGCTGTGTTGCCCTACGAACAATACCTGAAGCGCTTCCCTGCGTACCTGCAACAACTGACCATGGAGAGCAACGGCAAGCACGTGACTGTTTCCGGCGCCGTGGTGGATTATGCTACGGGGCCCATTTATTGGGGCGAGCCGGGCACGAATGGCCAGCACTCTTTCTATCAACTGATCCATCAGGGAACGAGGCTGATTCCTTGCGACTTCATCGGCTTCGGTCAGTCACTCAATCCCCTCGGCCGCCATCACGACATGCTCATGGCCAACGTGTTTGCACAGAGCGAAGCGCTGGCATTCGGCAAGACGCCGGAACAGGTGAAGGCCGAAGGCACCCCGGATTGGCTGGTGCCGCATCGCGTATTCGAGGGCAACCGCCCGTCGAATACCATCCTCACCGACAAACTCACGCCGGCGGTGCTTGGCAAGTTGATTGCGCTCTACGAGCACGCGGTTTTCACGCAAGGAGTTATCTGGCAGATCAATTCGTTTGACCAGTGGGGCGTGGAACTCGGCAAGGTCCTCGCACAACGCATTATTCCTGAACTTGAAAGCGCGGCTGAGCCAACCCTGAAGCACGATAGCTCAACCAATAATGTAATTCGACGCTATCGCAAGCTCAAGGGGTAGACATGACAATTCGTGGTTATACGAAGCCGCTTTACGTTCTCCCGTTCGACCATCGCGGCTCGTTTGAGACAGGGATGTTTGGCTGGAAGGGCGCGCTCGATGCTGAGCAGACTGCGCAGATTGCCGCGGCCAAGCAGGTGATTTACGACGGGTTTCAGCAGGCCATTGCAAAGGGTGCGCCCAGGGAGAAGGGCGGCATCCTGGTTGACGAGCAATTCGGCGCAGCCATCCTACGCGATGCTGCGCAGAAAGGCTTCGCATTCGCATGTCCAGCCGAGAAGAGCGGGCAGGATGAGTTTGACTTTGAATATGGTGAAGACTTTGCCGCGCATATCGAGGCCATTCATCCAACGTTCTGCAAGGTGCTGGTGCGGTATAACCCGGAAGGCGATTCTGTCCTGAATCGCCGCCAGGCCGATCGTTTAAAGCGGCTGTCCGATTATCTGCGCACAGCCAATCGCAGCCTGTTCATGTTTGAGTTACTTGTGCCCGCGGAGAAGGCGCAGCTTGAGAAAGTGAATGGCGATAACAAAGCCTACGACCTGCAGATTCGTCCTCAGCTCATGGTCGAGACAATCAAGGAACTGCAAGCCGCAGGCGTCGAGCCGGATGTGTGGAAGATTGAAGGACTGGACCGCCGCGAAGACTGCGAAAAGATTGTGGCCACTGCGCGATCGGGCGGACGGGACACCGTGGGCTGCATCATCCTCGGCCGCGGTGAGAACGACGCGAAGGTGCGTGAGTGGCTCACCACGGCGGCCAGCGTTCCAGGGTTCATTGGGTTCGCTGTGGGCCGCACGGATTTCTGGCAACCGCTGGTGGATTGGCGCGACCAAAAGATCTCGCGTGAGACAGCGGTGGATGAAATCGCGAGTCGCTATCGCGAGTTTGTGGATCTCTTCGAAAGCGCAAGTGTGGGGCAGACTGAGGATTGATTCGTGCTAGCCCACCCTAGCCGCAAGAACAAAGACGCGGCGAGGATGGGGTACCCGAGGCATTTGCTGTCCCTGACGACGGATTAAAAGTCGTGATGATCGTCTACAAGGCCGGCGATGGTCTGCGTCTGTAACTCATCTGGCTTTACCTGGCCACCAGGTAGATTAGCCGCCTCAGTCTGCGCGCGCAATTTAGCCACCGCAAGCCAATTATCCTTGTGCGGCACGTCGGCAATCCAGGGCGGCAGGGGCATGCAAAGATAATCGCTCAGCACTTCCGCGTATCCCTCGTATAAGGCGCGCATGTCACGCAGGCGCTCATACGAGTGTCCATCGCGGCAGACGCTGACGCCGCTCTGGCAAAGTAGACCGTAGAGCTGATCGTAGCGTTCCGGCGGTAGCCTATCAGGAGTGCCATTGACGGGCGCCAGCGAGAAAATCTGGGACAGGTCAACCAGTGCGTGGCGAGCCATCGCAAATGTCAGTTGGGCCTGGCGCGCTTCGTGTCCCTGCACACCGGCAATCAGCAACGCGGAGGTATCCAGCACGGCTGTGAGCGCACTGATCCAGCTCTGGTTGGTGTGCTGCGATCGGAAATAGCAAAGCAGCGGATAAGAGATGTGACTCTCCAGCAATTCCGCCGACCATCGCTCCCACTCAACCAGCAGCAGCGACAGAGCCGCGTCCCCGCCATCATAGGAATGGCGACGCAATAACTCCGCTGCGGTGGGCGGCGATCCGGCACGGGCATCGAGCAGCGAGATGCTCACTTCACGCCTCGAAAACGCACTGTAGAGAACCGGAAAATATCCCATAACAACAGCGAGAAATCCCAGCCCTGTACCGGCTTCCAGAATGATCAGTTCCCGCACAAAACCTGCGCGGGGCGTCACATCGCCGAGGCCCAGCGTAAAAATCGTAGTCCCGCTCACATATAGGTCAGATCGAAAACCAGGTCCCTGCGCGGGGTCGCTGAACGGGCTGCCCAGAGAATAAAAAAGGAGCGCAAAGCCCACCAGCATTGAACCCGCCCACACCACCAGCAGCAAGATCAGCGACATCGGTCCGTAGAAACTGAATGCAGTTTCTCGCCGGCGCAAGTCGCAGAACCGCTTGGTGAAGAAGGCCCATGGTTTCCAGGTAGCAATATAGAAAATGCGCGTCAGCCGGAAACGGCCTGTTGCGCGGCGCGGCAGAATAATGGTCTGAAAAGCATCGAACAGCACTGCAAACAGGCAGACAACACCCGCAATCAAGGAGACAGTCCGCATCGATCCTCCGTCCCAGGGGAAAGCGCAAAAACGGGATTTTGCGCTCAGATGATTCATTCTAGCCGGGACGGGCAGATTAACTTGTACCTGATCCGAAACTCAATACGGAAAAACGGGTTGTGCCGGCTGGGTGGGCAGCGTAGGTTTATTGCTCTCAAACTCGTGATGCGCAATCAGAGCCAGGGCGACAGATCCGCCAATGCCAGCCGCGAGAATGCCCCAGACGGCGCCATTCGAAATCCCTGTATGTAGATTAATCACATCGCTGTAGCTCACCGCAGTAATCGCAGGATCGTTGTGCAGTTGCAGACCGAATGATTGTTCGTCGATACTTACAATTCTGCCCACGAATGCCGTGCCATTGAGTAACTCAACACCTACCCAGTTACCTATGCCCCGCTTCAGAATGCGTTGATGCACAGTGATTGGAGTCAGCTGCTTTGCCGAGGCAAAAGGCGCGCTGAATGCAAGCAGCGCGCAAACCAATATCATTGCAATGCATCGTGAGAAAGTGCGCGTTATATTTCCCATCTTCGTTCTCCTTCGCGTTCAGGGCTTCCGGAGATTAGAGGGGCAGGAGGCCGATTTGGTTAGGGTGGCGCAAAATAAAAAAACGGGACGAGCTTATTGCCCATCCCGTTTCCCGTTCTTCTGCCAGTTTTCAGTCAACCACCTTGCTACGCGTAAATGCCGCGCTGCTTGATGGTAAAGGCCACGCGATCGATCGACAGCATGTAAGCGGCAATGCGGTTGTTCACATTGTGCGCTTCGGCATAACGAACTACATCGTCGAAGCTGTCGCGCAGAATGGTCTCCAACTGCTCGTTCACGATCGCTTCTTTCCAGAAGTAGCCCTGGCGATCCTGTACCCACTCGAAGTAGCTCGCCGTTACGCCGCCCGCATTGGCCAGAATATCCGGAACAATGAAGATGCGCTTGTCGGCCAGAATCTCATCGGCCACGGCAGTGGTTGGGCCGTTCGCGCCCTCGACCACGATGCGCGCCTTGATGCGGTCGGCATTGCGGCTGGTAATCACGTTCTCAGTTGCAGCGGGAATCAGGATCTCGCAGTCGTTGACGATCAGTTCATCGCTGGGCATGGCCTCCGCACCGCGGAAACCGAGCGTAGTGCCGTTGCGGTACTTGTACTCGATCAGCTGGTGAACGTCGATGCCGTTGGGATTGCAGAGTCCGCCTTCCTTTTCGGCGACGCCGACGATCTTGTAGCCGTGCTCCAGCATCAGGCGCGCGGCATTCGAGCCGACATTCCCGAAGCCTTGAATGATCACGCGGCAGCCGTCGATGGGCATGTTCAGGTAGCGCAGGCTCTCGTCGCACACCACCATTACGCCACGGCCCGTGGCTTCAACGCGTCCGCGCGAACCGCCGATGTTGAGCGGCTTGCCCGTAACTACGCTGGTCACCGTGTGGCCCACGTGCATCGAATAGGTGTCCATGATCCATGCCATGGTTTGTTCGTTGGTGTTCACATCGGGTGCGGGAACATCTTTTTCCGGCCCGATAAAGTCGATGATCTCCGATGTGTAGCGGCGCGTCATGCGCTCCAGCTCGCCCTGGCTCATCTTCTTTGGGTCGCAGATCACTCCGCCCTTGGCTCCGCCAAAAGGGATGTTGACCACCGCGCACTTCCAGGTCATCCAACTGGCCAGCGCGCGCACTTCGTCCAGAGTTACATCCGGAGCATAGCGGATGCCGCCTTTGCCGGGCCCGCGCGCGATGTTATGTTGCACACGGAAGCCGGTAAACATATCTATCTTGCCGTTATCCATAGTGACTGGAAAATGCACGATGATTTCGCGCGAAGGCGTGCTGAGTACCTTCCACAATCCCTCATCCAGATTCAGCTTGCGGGCCGCGAACTCAAATCGTGCGCTTTGTGCCTCCCAGGGGTTAATCTCCTGGTCTAACGTCATTACCGGTGCTGCGATTGCCATATACCTCTCCCATTCCGATTGCCTGCCGCCCGACGGGTGGATCCGGGGAATCGCCCTCCCACAAGTATCAGAAACGACAAGATTTCCTCCGCATTCACGGAGATTTCCAACGCCGGTCCGCAGCGCAAATTGCCCTGCCCGGCGAGTTGGGCAAGTGGATCGTACCTCACTAGCTCAAACCCCAGTGAGTCTAGGCCCCGCAAACAGCATCGTCAAGCCCGCCGGACACCCCTTTCGGGCCATCCCGTACCACGTTGGGAACCCCGAGCCAACACAAGATCCCCGTGATTATCGACATTCGAGCCGGGAAGTTGCGCGAAGACGCGGCAGGCGGGCGAGTTCACTTGTCTTCTTCGCGTCGAAGCCGCCGCAGGGATGCGTCGTCCACAGTCCAAAGTAACTAACTGTGATGTTTCTTAAGTGAATAACATGGCGTACATCGAAAAATAAATACAAGCTGGATCGAATAACTCGTGCTAGCTTTGTCCCAGAGATTCAAGTTACATTTTGCACGTAAGAGAGCCCGGTGGCCTACCCATGAAAGGGATGGATCTATGCGCAAGCTGATTTGGAAATCGGGGGGGCAAGTGAAGGGCCATTCCTGCATGCCGCCATTCTTTTCTTTCTCATTTCCGGCGCGGTCTGCCATGCACAGGTGACCTGCCCGAGTTCACCTACTATTACCTCAGTCACGCCCAGCACCTGGGCACCGGGGCAGACCTACAACATCACCATCACGGGAACCAGCTTCCTCGGCTCCACTCCTCCGGACCAGTATTGCCCCGCGGTCACCACCAGCGTGACCCTCACGGGTACCGGCTCCATAGCCTTATCCAATGTGTCTATCGTCAGCGCAACGCAAATCACTGCCAGCGTTACGCCTGCGGCCGGCGACCCAGCTCAGACGGCCTGCGTCACTGTGATGTATGGGATCGAAATTGGCGTGGCACCAGCCACCGCCAACTCGGGTACCTGCCCCGCCGATAACAACGTCTCCGCTTCGGCGCCCGTTCAGATTGGCTGCCCCGTCCCAACCATCATGTCCGTCTCCCCCAACGTCTGGATTGCGGGGCAAACTTACAACAACGTCACCATCACGGGAGCCGGCTTCAGCCCCGCAATTCCTGGGCCGCCAGGGGGCCTGGGACCGCCGCAGCCCTGCCCCGCCACCACGGTCGCCGTAACCATGAGCAACGGTGGGACAGTGGCGGTGTCTAGCGTCGATGTGGTTAGCACGACTAAGATCACTGCCACTATCGCGCCTGCGGCCGCCGATTCCACCGGGGGCGCAACTGTCAAGCTGAGTGGCGCCACACCGGCAACCGCGGCCGCCAAGGTCTGCGGTGTTCCAACCATCGCCTCTATTTCCCCAACTGTGTGGATTGAAGGGAAGTCGACCCCGGTCACCATCATGGGGACCGGATTCACAACGACCGCGGCTGCCACCGCAGCTTGCCCCGCGAGCACAATTGGCGTGACAACGGGCACCGGAACCGTGAAGGTATCGAACGTCAGCGTGGTCGGCGCGACCGAAATTACCGCTTCTATAGAGGCCCCGGCCAACGTGGCTAACGAAACGGCCAACCTCACGGTGACTGGTACTCCTGCAGCAACGGCAACCGCTCAAATCGAGGGCTGCCCACTTCCATCAACGGAATCAACCGCATTCCAGGGATGGAACAACTCGACGATTGGGACGTGGCTGCAGACGCTATCAGACGCGAGCAGCGACAGCTTTTCTGGCTCCACTGTTCAGGAAGCCGATGCGGGAACCGGCGCGGACGCCTGTTGGTTCCCCAACTCGGCGTTTGCCCCTTTCACGAGCCTCAGTGGGGGACAGTGGCCGGTCAGCTCAAGCAATACCTGGGGCCCAGACTCCGTTGGGTGGCCGACAAACTATGTGGGATATTACCGGGCCCAAGGCAGAGCGCCGTGCGGATTCACCGTCTATCAACAGATGCAGATGCAGTGTTCGGCTGACTTTGTTAACTCTGGGGACTACTTCAATAACTACGGCAACGTCAATACCTTGCAAGCCAATATCACTGCCACAACCGTTACCTCCGCACGTGCCGGAAAAACAGAAACGGAGAATTACTGATGTCCCGACCTGTCGCCAATATCTCCAACGGAACGCTGCTGCTCTTTAGCTTTGCCCTTTGCCATCTTGGCACAGAGCAGACCAAAACTGTTGAAGTCACCGACGGCCGACCTGTTGCAAAGGCCGTGCAGATGCTTGAAGGAGTCTACGGCGTGCCAATCACCTACGAAGACCCGATAGCTGTCCACGGAAGCCAGCTACAGGATGTTACGGGGCAGGTGCAACGCACCCCTGACCCCTCCCACAAGGTCATAGTCCAAAAGGACGTTACTTTTTCCTTTGCCCTTAAGCCTACCTCCCGTCCGCACCCCGCGAGCAGCGAGATTGCTCGGGACTGGAGGGGGAGCGATTTGGAAGTATCCGACGCGATTTCGAGTGTCCTCGACGGCTACATGGGAGTTGGAGGCCCGGTGACCTTTACCGCTACCGAGGAGGATGGGATTTTCCACATAATTCCAAGCAACTACCTCGACGGCGACGGTAAAATGAGAGGAGCGACGCCGATTCTGGACACAAAAATCACAATCCCCCCCAAAGAGCGCACCGCCGACGGCCTTCTCGGAGAGATTTGTCAGGCGCTTTCTAAATCCACTGATACTCGGGTTTGGGAGGGAACGGCTCCGACAAACCTGCTCCTACAAAGGACAACGACCATATCCGGATCCAATGTCACGGCGCGCTCTCTTTTGAACAAGCTGTTGGTCGAGCTGGCTAACCCTGCCTCGGATAATGCAGGTCATCCCGATAGCCAAAACGTCCAACGACCCCTTGAGGTTAGGGGCGATCATCGGGCTATCCAGCTATCGTGGCAGCTGTTTTATGGTCCCGGCTGGGGCTACGTGCTAAATCTCCATCGAGTGACATTGGACGGAGAATGAAACGGATGGGGCTTGGCCTTGGCCCAGCGAGGAGCGCTCCTGCCCCGCTGAGCAATTACACTGGACCCTGTGAAGCCCTCTTCTCATCCAATCCTGCCCAGCCGCAAAGAATTCCTCGCGCTCGCCAAAGAGCACACGCTGGTCCCGGTCTGCCGCACCCTTACGGCCGATCTCGAAACCCCGGTCTCAGCCTTTCTGCGCGCGGCATGGCCGGAGCGGGAGGCATTTCTTCTCGAGTCCGTGGAAGGCGGCGAGCAGGTGGGCCGCTACACGTTCATCGGCATTGAGCCGTTCAAGCGGATTGTGGCGCGCGGCCGCTCCATCACCATTACCGAAGGCAAGCGCGTAACCCAGAGCGAGGGCGACATCTTCGAAGTACTCCGGCAGGCGCTGGGCGGACACAAGCCGGCGCGTCTTAAGGGACTGCCCCCATTTACGGCCGGCGCGGTTGGCTTCTTCTCCTACGATGCTGTACGCCAGATTGAGCGCTTGCCTGAGCTAGCCAAAGACGAGTTGGGAGTTCCCGACGCGTGCCTGCTCTTCTTCGACGAGGTGCTGGCTTTCGACCATGTCCGCAAGGAGATCTGGCTGGTGGTTACAGCCGATGTAACGCGCAGGAAACCGGGGGATGCCTATGCCAATGCCGTGGCCCGGCTGGCAAAGCTGGAGAAGCGCCTGGCGCGACCCTTGCCCAAACTCCCTGCCGTGAAGAGCAAAGGCAAGCTGAAGGTGAAGCATCGCTCGGCGAAGAAGGCTTATCTGGCCGGCGTCGAGCGCATCAAGGAGTACATTGCGGCGGGCGACATTTTTCAAGCGGTGATGTCGCAGCGATTCGATGTCGAGCCGGGGGCGGACAGCTTTCAGGTGTACCGCGCGTTGCGGACGGTGAACCCGAGCCCCTATATGTACTTCCTGCGGTTTGCACCGGATGGTCCGCTGGGCGCCACTTCGAAGAGGCTGAATACAGGCTCAAAAAAGGCAAAGAACGCCGCGCTCCAGACATTGGAGCTAGCGGGCTCATCGCCGGAACTGCTGGTGCGCGTCCACCATGGCAAGGTGGAATACCGGCCCATCGCCGGCACTCGCCCGCGCGGAGTAACCGACAAGGAAGACCAGGCGCTGGCCGATGAGATGCTTCACGACGAGAAGGAGCGCGCCGAGCATGTAATGCTTGTCGACCTGGGCCGCAACGATGTAGGCCGCGTGAGCCAGTTTGGATCGGTCAAGGTCGACCGGCTGATGTTTGTCGAACGCTATTCGCACGTGATGCACATTGTGAGCACGATTGAGGGCCGCCTCAAACCGGAGCTGACCGCCGTCGACGCCCTGCGTGCCTGCTTCCCTGCCGGCACCCTGAGCGGCGCACCCAAAGTCCGTGCCATGGAGATCATCGAGGAGTTGGAGCCGGCGCGGCGTGGAACATACGGCGGAGCTGTGCTCTACGCGGACTTCTCCGGCAACCTCGACTCCTGCATTGCCATTCGTTCCATGCTTGCCATCGGCGACAAAGGTTACGTGCAGGCCGGTGCGGGAATTGTGGCCGATTCCGTGCCGGAGTTGGAGTACCAGGAGTCAATCAACAAAGCGCAGGCGGTAATTCGTGCGATTCAGCGAGCGAGAGACGCCGAAGATGCGGCGGAAAAACTTCCCGACGCGGCCGAAGAGGCCGGGCTTCTTCTCTGCTGGTGGAGCGGGTGCGGCGGCTGGCGTTGCAGCCTTAGGTTCCCCCTCGGCGGGCTTGGGTGCGTGCTCGGCCCCGCTATAGGCAAGGGTTGTCGTGGTCTCCTGAGGCGGGCCGGGCCGCACCGCCGGATCGAGCGCGGGCGCAGCTAAGGGCACCAGGCCTTCGCTTTGCGCCAATGGAAAATCATTCGCGCCCTGTGGAGCAGGCGGGCACCCGCACGGTTCCTTTTCCTGGTCAACGACGTCGTGCAGTTTGCCGTGCTCGAACATCACGCGCTGGCCCGGTTGCACGCGGTATGCGCCGCCGTCGAAGACGCTGGAGACCAACACATAGGGCGCGTTGACCCCGGCGTTATCTACGCAAGTGTCTCCGTTTGTGCCCAGCCGCACTTTGACTTCCACCGCGCCGGGGCCGCCGATGAGGATCCGAAAATCCGGCGTCATCAGAATGTCCGAGTTGCGCCCCGTGGCGAAGCTGGCCTCGACCGCCCCGTGATCCATGGCCATCATCAGGCCGGGAATTTCACCGTTGGGAACGCTGGAGTCGGCCGCCAGTTTAACGGTAGTGGAAGCGCAGACGCGCAGCACGCCGCGATAAGGCAGAGTGACCTGCGTAGTCTTTGTGCCCGACGTAACGCTGCCGCTGGCGGCAATAATAGCGTGCCCTTGCGATACCTCAAGAGCGCCCGTCACTTTCGCAGATGCGTCGGGATCTCTGCTGTCCAGCGGGATGATGGCGATGGGGCGGGAGACCGCAACAGCATTGGAATCCTCAGCAGCAGCAGGCGTCAGCGGAACCTGGGCCGGCGGTGCTTCCTGAGCGGCGAGCAAGGGCAGTACGGCCAGCGCCACAGCCAGGAATGCGCAAGTGTGGATAATGAGTGCTCCTGAAAGACACTCCTCAGGGGCTAAAGCCCAGGCTATTTTGGACAGCCAGATGTACGGGCTGAAGCCCGTACCCTTCATCTTGAAGCCCGTACCCTTCATCTTGAAGCCCGTACCGTTCATCTTGAAGCCCGTACCGTTCATCTTGAAGCCCGTACCCTTCATCTTGAAGCCCGTACCGTTCATCTTGAAGCCCGTACCGTTCATCTTGAAGCCGTACCCTTCATCTTGAAACCGGTACCCTTCGACACGGCGAGGTCTTCCATCGCCGCTTGCATAGGCCCTACATGTCCAGGAAGTTGCGGATCATCTGGTGGCCGCCTTCAGTGAGCACGCTCTCGGGATGAAACTGCACGCCTTCAATGGGAAGCGTGCGATGGCGCAATCCCATGATCACCGAGCCGCCGCCGTTTTCAGCCGTGCGGGCGGTAACTGCCAATTCGGCAGGCAGCGACCCCTCTTCCACGATCAGCGAATGATAGCGCGTGCAGGTGAGCGGCGTGGGCAGGCTGGCAAAGACGCCCTTGCCGTCGTGCTCCACCGCGCTTGTCTTGCCGTGCATCAGGTGCTCTGCGCGAACTACCTGGCCGCCAAATGCCTCGCCGATGGCCTGGTGGCCCAGGCAAACACCAAGAATGGGCGCCTTGCCGGCCATGTGCCGAATCAGGGGGACCAGAATGCCGGCCTCACCCGGTGTGCATGGTCCCGGAGACAGTAGAATGCGCTCCGGCTTCAGAGCCTCCACCTGCTCAACGGTCAGCTCGTCGTTGCGATAGACCTCGACCTTGGCCCCGAGCTCGCCCAGGTACTGCACCAGGTTGTAAGTGAACGAATCGTAGTTATCGAGGACGAAGACCATGTTCTCCAGTGTAGATGAAGTGCGGCGCAGCGTGCTCGTCGCGCAGTAGGTTTCCAATCCGGTTGCACGACAGCGCTACATCTGCAAAACTGGCGTTGGTTCTTATCTATGGTCCTTCATTTTCTGATTCAGGGGCGGGTGCAGGGGGTTGGTTTCCGGTGGTATGTGCACCGGGAAGCCAGCGAACTCGACCTGCGCGGCTGGGTGCGCAACACCGAAGAGGGCGATGTGGAAGTAGTCGCGCACGGCAACGAGGCCGACCTGGCCGAGTTGCGCGCGAGCCTGCGCCGCGGCCCGCGCGGCAGCCGTGTAGACAGGCTCATCGAGCACTATCTTGCCGACACCGAAGCCGAAGGTCTGAGCTCGTTTCGGATTGAAGGGGCGTGGTGAAGGCAGGGAGTAGAGAATAGGGAATAGGGATACGTGTTCGCTCTATTCCCAATTCCCTGCTCCCTATTCCCTGTTTTTCGCTCCTCTATAATCAATAAGGAAGTCGAACTGCATTCTCACCCGTTCTCTTCCCGCAAATCCTGTTACGGCAGATCGAGGAGTGAACGTACGCATGAGTGAAGAAATCAAGCAGTTTGATGTGGAATCCCTGAAGGCGCTGGTGCGCACGGTGCCCGATTTTCCCAAGCCGGGGATTCTGTTCTACGACATCACCACCGTGCTCAAGGACAAGACAGGGTTTGCCAAGCTGATTGACATGCTGGCGGCGCACTACATCAAGCACAAGATCGACCTGGTGCTGGGCATTGAAGCGCGCGGATTCATCTTTGGGCCGGCGCTGGCCTACCGGCTGAATGCCGGTTTTGTGCCCGTGCGCAAGCCGCGCAAGTTGCCCGCTCCTGTTGCGCGCGTTACGTATGACCTGGAGTACGGCTCCGACACGCTGGAGATCCATCTCGACGCGATTGAGCCGGGACAGCGTGTGGTGCTGGTGGACGACCTGTTGGCGACTGGCGGCACCATGGAAGCGACCGTGAAGCTGGTGAAGCAACTGGGCGGAGAGATCGCCGGCCTGGCGTTCGCCATCGAGCTTGACTTTCTCAAAGGCCGTGAACGCTTCAAGGATTACGAAGTATTCAGCCTCTTGCACTACGACGAGTAGAACCCGGTTCGCAGGAAAATGGCCAATCTATTCCGATCCGCTCACCCTCGACAATGGGCTGAAAGTCGCTGTTTTTCGCTCGAAAATGGGCGTTTTGGGCAGTTTCCCGCTTTTTTGTCCGCTATAAAGGCTTTGTTTTGTTGGGTCAAGTAATTTGACGTTCTCTAAGTCTTTTGTTGCCCACAAAAGGGTGGGGGCGGGAGGGGGGTAAGGGCGGGCAGGTGGTCATATACGTGACAGATGGAAGTTCTAGCTTGCTCGCCGTGGTGGTCATGATTCAAGTGTGCGCGTTTCAAGCTAATTAGACTGCAAACCCTGCAAAAGAAACTTTGCGGCTGGATTCTGTTGGATTCAGGGGGTTTACGCAGGGCGACGGGTAAATCGCCAGCCTGCTCCTCAATAGCGATGGTAATTGAGTCGCTGCGTTGACATTTCAGGAAATGGTGTGGGAACATTCGGCAGCAGTTCACCGCTGACAACAGAAGGGGACAGGTAGCGGGTTATGAAGAGGCCGTTCTCTCTAATCGTGTCGTGCTCGTGCTCCCCACATTCACGGTCCCGAAATTCCCGCCCGACAAATCCGTCTTCAACGCCTGTAAGGTGCTCGTCGCGCAAAGTGCCGTGAACATCGGAGTGCCGGCGACACTTACATCTCCCAAACCGGGCAGCGGGTTGACGAACACCAGCGTAGAGTTCACATGGTCGGCTGGAAGCGGCGCCTCGGCCTATGACCTCCACCTGAGCGCCGTTGCGCCCGGGGGCTACGACCTCTATTTATCGGGTCATATTACCGGCACTTCGACCACCGCGAATAATCTCCCGACGAACGGAGGAACGATCTACGCCCGTCTCTATACGATCATCAATGGAGTCACGTATTACAACGACTACACCTACGCCTCGATGTATGCGACGCCGGCGCAGATGAAATATCCGGCTCCAGGTTCAACATTTACGACCACAACCGTATGGTTCGATTGGACCCCGGGCACCAACTATACCCCCGGCGCCGCGGCCATGCAATACGATCTCCACCTGAGCGCGGTCGCGCCCGGCGGCTATGACCTGGGTTCATCCGGACCCATGACTAGCACTTATAAGACGTTTTCCGGCCTCCCGACCAATGGCGAGACAATCTATGCGCGGCTCTATTCGATCATCGATGGGGGAGTGCAGTACGTCGACTACACTTACAAGGCGAAGTAACTCAAAATTTACGATTGTCAGCCCTTTGATTACGAATAAGTGCTTGACAGCGCGCAGGATGCCTGCTAAATCTCGCCATAGTAGTTGTAGAATCGACATTTAAGAGAATGAGCTAGAAATACGGCTGCGGTTCATCCTTTCCCCCAGACTGGAATAGATAGCCATATGAATAGATCACTCATCCTGATCTTGATGCTCACCGCGCTCTGCGCGACGAGTACACTTGCGCAGAAGGGACAAATGCCAGACCCCTGGATGCGGGCAGGTGCGGATGACAGCCTGCGCAAGGCCTACGAGAAGGCGATCTATTCGCTGAAGGAATCCGGCCACGGAACCGGAACCGAAACTTGGACCGGCACGAACGATGCGCAGAGGCTGCGGATTGAATTCGATGCGCACGAAGCGCGTCTGACGCATCCGGAGGGCAGTGTCAGCTTCCACCTGTCAGGGTATGGATACGGGGACAGACTCAAGACGCCCGCAGCCCCGACGCTGGCCGGGAACGGCACGCGGCTCGAATACCGTCGCGGCGATTTCACCGAGTGGTATTTAAACGGAGAGCAGGGTCTGGAGCAGGGCTTTACGCTGGCGCAGAAGCCCGCCGGTGTGAGCATGGGGCAGCCGCTGACGATTGCTTTGGGTGTGACCGGTTCCCTGGCACTGACCCAGCAGGACGGCGCGGTGCTATTGAAGTCCGGCGAATCGACAGTATTGCGCTATGGGGGATTATCGGCGCGCGATGCGCTTGGCCGTGTCATGCAAGCACACATGGAAGCGCGTAACAACAAGATCCTGCTCGTAGTGGAAGACCAGCATGCTCAGTATCCACTTACAATTGACCCGACCTGGACTCAGCAGCAGGAACTGACCGCCGCCGACGGGGCCGCGAGCGATAACTTTGGGAATTCCGTCGCCATTAGCGGGCCGACGGCGGTGATTGGAGCGCCCGGGCATAACGACGATGCGGGCGCGGCCTACGTCTTTGTGCATAGCAATGGCACGTGGAGCCTGCAGAAGGAACTGACCGCCTCCGGTGTGAGCAGTTTCGGGCAGTCCGTGGCTGTAAGCGGGACAACGGCGGTGATTGGGGCGAACGACGCGGCCTTCGTCTTTGCGCAAAGCAACGGCGCCTGGAGCCTGCAAAAGGAGCTGACAGACTCCGAGGGGGCCACGAACGATAACTTCGGGTCTTCAGTCGCTGTGAGCGGGACAACGGCGGTCATTGGAGCTTACGGGAAGGATGTAACCCATCCGAACCAGGGCGCGGCTTATGTTTATGTGCAAAGCAATGGCGCCTGGAGCCTGCAGAAGGAGCTGACTGCCTCCGACGCGGCCAGTAACGGTCAATTTGGGTATGCCGTCGCTGTGAGCGGCACGACGGTGGTGATTGGAGCTCCAGATCAAATCATTGGGGGAAATCTCTATCAGGGCGCGGCATACGTCTTCGTGCAAAGCAATGACACTTGGACCCAGCAGGCGGAATTGACCCTCGTCGGCGGGCACGCCTACGATACGTTGGGGACTTCCGTCGCTGTGAGCGGGAAAACGGCGGTGATTGGAGCGATGTATCTTGGCGAGGCTTTTGTCTTCGTGCAAAACGGCAGCGCATGGAATCAGCAGGCAAAACTGAGCGGTGCAGGTTCATTCGGGGTTTCCGTCGCTGTGAGCGGGACCACGGCAGTGATTGGAAATGGACTCTCGGCCTACGTCTTTGTGCAAAGCAATGGTACCTGGAGCCAGCAGCAGGAACTGAATGCCAGCGATGGAGCCTCTGGCGATAACTTCGGGTTTTCCGTCGCTTTGGACGGGTCGACGGCTGTGATTGGAGATCCCGATCACACGGTGGTCCGCAATAATTCCCAGGGTGCGGCGTATGTGTTCGAAGGACCCATCTCGCCGTCAACACTCAGCGCTCCGGCTCCGGGGAGCACATTGAAATCCACCAACGAGGTGTTTACGTGGTCGGCTGTAAACGGTGCCTCGGCATACGATCTCCACCTGAGCGCCATCGCGCCCGGGGACTTTGAACTTTATGTATCGGGTCATATAACCGGCACTTCGACGCCCGTGTATAGGCTTCCAACCAACGGGGAAACGATTTATGCGCGGCTCTATACGTTTACTGCCGACGGATCGATGGTCTACAACGACTACACTTTCACCGCGGGGCCGTCAGCCCGGCTCCTCTATCCGGCTCCGGGTTCAACATTTACAAGCGGCAACGTATGGTTTGATTGGACTGCCGGCACCGGGGTCACGGCGTACGATCTCCACCTGAGCGCCGTCGCGCCTGGCGGCTATGACATCTTTGCGTCAGGTCATATAACAAACACTTATAAGACCGTTCCTCTGCTTCCGACGAACGGAGAGACGATTTATGCACGGCTCTATTCGTTCATCGGTGGAGTCACGTATTACAACGACTACACTTTCAAGGCGGAGTGACTCAACATTCGGCTGCCCGGTACTTCCTAAGCGACGTCTGAAGGAACCTCGAACGTGACCAGTTCAGAGCGGAAGCCGCGCGTGCGCACTGCGCCATAGGCGATACCAAGAATCATCCAAACTGCACCCAAAACCAGCGCCGTATTGCTGAGATGCACCCAGATAAATCCGCAGATCAGAAAGCCGAGGGCCGGCACAATGTAGCCGCCAAGACTGTTGCTCTTCTCATGCCGCAGGTGATGCACAAACGCCGCCGCATTCACGCCCATAAATGCGACGAAAGCGCCAAAGTTCAGACACTGTGCGCCGATATCGTACGCGCCCCCGCCCAGTCGATTGGAAAAGAACTGGAGGAGTGCCACTCCGACGAGTGCGAAGGCTCCAACCGCAATAATGTTGTTGCGCGGCACGCGGTGCTTGGGTTCAATGACGCCGAAGAACGATTTGGGAAGGGCATTGCCGCGACCCATGCCATAGAGCAAGCGCCCAGCTGCGAGCTGCGATCCCATGCCTGAGCCCATGTTGGCGATGAGCAGCGTGAAGTTAACGATCTGAAAGAGTATTAAGCCGCCCGCTTTGCCCGAGATAATGGCAAAGGCTGATTCCACATTCTCGATTGCAAAAGGTTTGGATCCCCATATCAATTGCGCTGCGTAGACTTCAATCCCGGAAAGCACGCCGGTAATTATGCACACCAGTACAGTGGCCAGCATGATGTTACGGCGCGGATTCTTGACTTCTTCAGAGAACGTAGAGATGGCGTCAAATCCAATGTAAGTCAGCACAGCGACCGACGTGCCTGCAAATATGCTTTGCAAATGGAAACTGGCAGGGTCGTAGAACGGATGTGTGAAGAACCCGGGATCGTGGTGTATGCCCCAGAGTGCACGAACCACCGCGGCCAGGAACAGCAGAACAACCACCACCATACCGGCGCACAGTGCCTCGTTCAACTGCGCGGAGGTCTTGATTCCGCGAAGATTCAGCCAGGTAAAGAAGACCGCGAAAAAAATAATCCAAACATAAAACGAGATGCCAGGAAGGATATTCATCGCGGCCTTGGCGCAAAAAGCGATACAGATGAGCGGGTTGATCAGGTAATCCATCACCATGCCCCAGCCCACAACATAGCCGAGAGCCGAGTGCATCTCCTGGCCCACGTAAGTGTAGGCCGACCCTGCACTAGGATAGATCCTCGCCATGCGGCCATAGCTGATAGCGGTAAACAGCATGGCGACCATGGCGATCAGAATTGTGGTGACAACATGACCATAGGCCGTGTTGCTGATGACGCCATAGATGCCCATGGGCGCCACTGGCTGGATGATGACCATCCCGATGATGATCAGGTTCCAAAGCCCCAGCGTGCGATTGAGGCTGGCGCCCTTTGCTTCTGTGCCACCTGTCTGCGTGCTCACCGCGTCTGCCATGCGTGTCCTTTAATGCGCCGCCGTGGCAGCCGTTGGTGTAATGGTTTGCGAACCTGCGTTCCAGCTTGCAATCTGCACCGTCGGAGCATCCGCGCCACTCTCCGGCAGCAACGCCGTCAACACTCGTTTCTCTCCCGGCACAAGTTCAATCCAGTTATCAGACCATATTACAGGAGCGATCAATCCGCCAGTTTGCGTGCGCACAGCCGCACTGACTTGAAAGGCAAGCGCCTCACTGGAGTTTTCGAGTTCCACGCGCACCTCGCGGCCACGCGCAGTCTTCTCGATCTCCGCATGAGCGACAAGCTTGGCAGCGGGCAAATTCGCGAGCGCCGTCAGGTCTTCATGCCGCGATGCCGGCGTATGCGTGTAGTCGGTCTTCCCCCAATCGAAGGTAGTCAGCGTTCCCGGCACCCAATAGAAGTTGCGGCTGACAACTTTGCCCGCGCTATCGGTGAGTGTCAGGTCAATAAAGAAGATTCTTTCCGCATCTGAATAGAGACTTTCAGGAATCGTGAAGACAATTTGCGAACTATCCACACCCGCATCAACCGCCGCTTCTTCTTTGAACAGTTCCTTCCAAGCCGCATTGTGTACATGCACACTCGCATGAAGCCCGGAAACCCGCTCATACGTACTATTCACAACAACAATCGAACGGTCATCGTAAGAATATTGAATATGCACCGGCTCGCATGCCTTCTTGGTCCCGAAGTATCCGGCGCCGGCATCGAGGTAGTAGTCATACAAATGCCAGATCATCGATGGCCAGGCATTGTTGAGCATCCACTGAATCACGCCTGTCGAAGAATACTTATTTCTGCTGTACGCCTCATACATCGCGCGCTCGGAATCGTACTCCATAGCTCCGGCAATTCGCTCATAGTCGGCCGCCGATTGGGGCTTTGCATACACGGCCGCCATCGAGTCGTCGAGAACTTTCAAATTCAGGAATTCGCCACCGCCGTAGTGCATGCTCCAGTTTGCTGTTGGCGGCCATGCCTGCGCGTCGGGCAAGAACTTTTCCCGGCTCGCCAGCGACGGAATCGCCGGCCCAGGGCTGGTCTCAGTGTTGAACCCGTATGCGCCTCCGTTCTGCTTATCCACATACCAGTAACTGGGCGCAACGTAATCGTAGGGCCCAGTCATCTTCACGCCGTTGGGACCTCCGCCAGCCGTCACTTGCGACGAAGCTGCGGAGATGATCGGATTCGGCCAATGTGTTTCCGCTTCCACATTCAGATATGCGCGCTCCACGCTTGTCGGCGGCGCATTATCGCTTCCGTTCAGCCAGACCAGCAAACTTGCATGGTGCCGCAAGCGCAGCATCTGCGAGCGCAACGATGCTGTTGCAATCGTCAGGTCTTCAGGGGTCCAGTCTTTCCAGTGCTCCCAGTGATCGCAGCAGCACCAGCCCAACATCACCAGGATGCCGCCCTTATCCGCAAGGTGAAAAAAGTCTTCCGTCTCTAGCTTGCCCTCGAGGCGAATCGTATTCAGATTCATATCCTCGACCAGGTGGAACTGCTCGCGGAGCCGGTGCTCATCGGTGCGCAAGAGCATATCCTGCGACCACCCTGCGCCGCGAATCAGAATCGGCTTTCCATTCACGCGAAACAGGCGGCTTCCGGTCGCGGTCAGTTCCGACGTGATCTCGCGAATACCGAAATCAACGCTCTGCTCGTCGGTGATTTCGCCCTGCTCTCGGAAGCTCATCGTCAGCCGTTCCAGGTGCGGTTCACCCATCTGGCGCGGCCACCACAGCTTGGGATTGCGAATCCGCAATTGAGCAAATTGCTCCGGCGTGAATTGAACTGTGCGGTCTTCATGCGCAGCGAGTTCGACCGGCTGCTCAAACTTCACACCGGCTGCCGTGCCTTCAACCACGCCCTTCACTGCGCGGTCGCTGGAGTTATGCAACTCCGCGTAAACAGTAAGCTCTGCGACTCCAAGGGTGCTGTCGACAAAGTGCGTAGCCGCCAACGGGGAGCGCAGAGTCACCGTGCCTGTGCCGATCAAATCAACAGCGCCCCACAGTCCCATATCCTTATCCGGCGGGCACGGATTCCAATCGACCCAGTTGATGCCGAGATCGTTTTCCGTAGGCGCAAACGTCTCCACCGCCAGCACATTTTTCTTGCCGGGCTTCAGGGAGTCTGTAACATCGAGATCGTAAGTGCGGTAAGCGCCAGCGACCTTGGTCGTATCCGCAATTTTTTGCCCGTTCAGCCACACGTCGCCACGATAGTTGATGCCGCCGAAGTGCAACCACTGGCGCTCGCCAGCATGCGCCGCAGCGGGCACGGTGAACTCCGTGCGATACCACCAGCCGCAGCGGTAAGGGCTATCCTGCGCCATCGGCATGTTGGCGAAAATAGCGCCAATTTTATACGTCGTGCCTGGAATCTGGCGCAGGTTCATGCCGTAATAAGGATCGGGAAATACGCCCGCCGCAGCCTGCGATGCCAGCACAGTGCTAGGCACGGCGGTCTTCAACCAGCCATCGGTTTGAAATCCCTCCGCGGCAATCGAGTCGCCCGTAGCCTGCAATTTACAAGCCGACTGCAACTGCCATCCTTCTCGCAACGGCGTAACAGTTGCCGCACGCAGCACAGGGAACAGCACCAATGAGACCAAACAACAAAGCACCACTCGTCTACGCATTCGTCACCAGCCATCCTTATTCCGCCGAAGCAGGGTTCCACAAAGCAGTTGAAATTCAGAGTCAATCTTTCGAGCAGGGGGAAATTCTTTCCTTTGCATGCTTCTGTCAAGTAACCTCGGCAAACCTTCGGCCAGATCTCGTCTTCTTACTCACAAGCCTTGACGAAGACATACGCACCACCAATTCCGGCGGCGCCCGATGCAAACGCAGCGTCTGTTCTCGCCGCTGTTCGCGCGCCTCAATTGCGTCCACCACCCACTCCGCCGCCAACAGACCCATCTCTCGCAACGGCTGCCGGATGGTTGTAATTCCCGGCGTCGACACAGCCGCCGGCAGCACATCGTCAAACCCCAATACCGAGCAATCTTCCGGGACTCGCACCCCGGCACTCATCAATCCGCGCACCACGCCCAGCGCTGTCAAATCGTCGAAGGCAAGCACGGCGGTGAATTGGCGCCCCGAGGCCAGCATGCGCTTCGCGCAATCCATTCCGCCTTCAAATCCAGAAAGAGGATCGACCAGGTTTAGCAGTTGGAAGACCAGTCTCGAATCGAATTTGATTCCCGCCTCCGCCGCTGCGCTTTGCACTCCAGCCCAGCGTGGCGCGCTGTCGAACATCTCTTCCGGCCCGCGAATCACGCCGATTCTGCGATGCCCAAGCTCATGCAGATGGCGCATGGCCAGTGCGCCTCCTGCTTCGTTGTCCACCAACACCGAACTCACTCCGCGCCCGGTCAAGTCGCGACTGACAATCACGATCGGCACGTTGTTCTTTTTGACGTCGCCTAGCAAATTGGTTTCATCGAACACCCAGCTTGCGATTACGATCGCGCCCTCCGCACGGCGCTCCAGAATCATCTGCAGGTAGCTATCGAAGAGTCCGCGCTGTGTTTCGGCATCCATCAGCAGCGGCAGGTAACTATTCGGCTTCAAGCCCGCCTGAATGCCGCGCACTACCGGAATGCAATAGGGATCGGAAAGGTCGTAGGCCAGCACGCCGATGGTTTGGCTGCGCCGCTTCCGCAGCGATCGGGCAAACGCATCGGGATGATAGCCAAGCTGCTGCGCCATGGCGCGAATCTGTTGCCGCGTCTTCTCCGCAACATTCTGCGAGAGGGGCGCCTCGCTCAGCACAATCGACACAGTTGAAACGGAGAATCCGCACGCGCGGGCAACATCCAGCAAAGTCACGTGACCGGATCTGCGTTGTGCCACTTCCCCCTCCAACCGCGCGTTGCCGCAATTCGCATCGAGCGTCGCTATTGCCCCTGTCCGGGACGAGATATATTTGGATTCAATTGAAACTCGAGAAAAACCCCGTGCTCCCGATTTTTCCCTTGACATGGGGAAAAATTAAACCTACATTGGCTTTCTACTATTCAAACGTTTGAATGTCAACAATTTGATAGGAGATGGCCAAAATGATCACAAAAAAGACGAGTTCTTCACTCGCACGATTCCTCCTCTGTACCGGGATGCTTCTTCTGTCCGCCGGAACTGCAGCCTGGGCCCAGGCCGGCCGGGGCGGCATCAGCGGGACAATCACAGACCCGAGCGGCGCGCTGGTTCCCGGAGCAAAGGTGACTGCGCTCAACCACGCCACGGGAATCACGCAATCCACCGTATCCACCGCCGCGGGTTTGTATTCCTTTGTCTCCCTCAACCCCGGCGATTATGAAGTCAAGGCCTCCCGCACCGGCTTCGAAAGCGTCGCCCAGGACAATGTAACTGTCAGCGTGGACCAGGTCAGCGTCATCAACATTGCGCTTCGAGTGGGCAGCGTCACGGATACGGTTACCGTCTCGCAGACTGTCGATATCGTCGATACCAGCAACTCCACCGTCGGCCAACTTATCTCCGCTGAAACCATCGATCGCGTTCCGCTGTTATTCCGCAACGTGTATGACCTGGTCCAATTGAGCGCCGGAGTGACCCCGTCCAATGGCTCGCCCAACTCAGCGGATGGAGCGCAGATCAACAACATATCAAGCGGACGGCCAGGAGTGGACGTCTCGTCCTACAGCATCAATGGCGCCGTCCTCGGATCCGTCTATTACATGCTTGACGGCAGCCCGCTGGGGATCGCCGAAAACAATATCGCCGCCATCATCCCCATGTCGGAAATTCCTGAAGACGGCGTGGACGAATATCGCGTGGAGACGCAGAACACACCGGCCTCCTACCAGAGCGGCGCAGCAGGCGTTATCAGCCTGGTCAGCAAGTCCGGCGGCGACAAATTCCACGGAGACGCGTTCGGCGTGTTTCGCCCGGACGTTCTGGCGGCCAACGAATATTTCAATAAGCAAAACCAGTTGCTGCAAGGCCTGGCCAACGCGCCGCAGAGCTTCCATCGCTACCAGGAAGGCGGGGCCATCAGCGGGCCGATCCTGCACAAGAAACTGTTCTTCTTTGGCGATTACGAGGCAACGCAGCAGGCGCTGTATGACGGATCGAATTACTTCCAGGTTCCTACCACCGCAGAGCGCACGGGCGATTTTTCAGCCGACGCTTATACCATCTACGATCCGACCCAGCCCGACGTTGCCACCGGACCTCTGGCCGGAACGCGCCAGCCTCTTGCCGGCAACATCGTCACCAACCCGAACCCGATTGCGCTGAAGTTTCTATCCATGTTCCCCAAGTGCAACCTGCCCAGTCCCAGCACCTGCGAAGCAGCCACTGCCTTGTCGCCCTACCCGGTCCCCGGCGGCGGCAACTTCTTCGCTCCCGGCACCGATCCCACCACCGGACATAAGTTCGACGTTCGCGTGGACTGGTACAAGAGCGAGCGGCAGCGCATCTTCGGCCGTTTCTCTTTTTCGCGGACGACCCTGGCAAGCTTCAATGCTTTTGGCAATATGTGGGATCCCTTCTACGCTCTGAATGTAACCAACGCGCGCAATGCGATCGTCGCGGACGACCTCACCTTGAGTCCGACCACCGTATTGCAGTTGCGCTACTCGTTCACCCGCCACTATGAGAACCAGGGCGGCGATCCGGCGCAAAATGGATTCGACATGACCACGCTGGGATTTCCCTCCTCGCTGGCCGCGGAGGAAGTTTACAAAATTCTACCGCTCATGAATTTCAACGATGTGGGCGGCGGCATCGGCGGTACCTGCTGCTATAACACATTTCAATACGCGAGCGAAAACAGCGACGTCATTGCCAGCCTGACCAAGGTAAAAGGCAAACACGAAATAAGCACCGGCTTCGAATATATGAAGCGCTTTCTGAATGTCGGTCAGCCTCCTTTCCCTTCCGGCAATTATTTCTTCGACATGTCTGCGACCGACCAGACATCGGGAGCGGGTTCGCCTGTTGGAGGCAACGACTACGCCTCGTTCCTGCTTGGCATGGGAACGGCGCCGGGCGGCGAATCGACCGACTTCACCAAGGATCTTTTCGTCGCGTCCGCAAGTCCGTACTACGCAGCGTTTGTTCAGGACACTTACCACATAACACCGTCACTCACCCTTACCGCGGGGCTGCGCTGGGATATCTTCCTCGGTAAGACGGAGCGGCATAACCGCCTGGAATATTTCGATCCAACGGCGCAAGGTTCGAGCAATGGCGTATCTTTTACGGGCGGCGAGGTCTTCGCAACCTCCGGCCACCGCTCTCCGTTCACAACCAATATGAAAGACTTCAGCCCTCGACTCGGCTTTGCGTGGCAGGTTTCAAAGGATTTCGTTTTCCACGGCGGCGGAGGATTCTATTATGGCCCCAGCGCGCAGATGGTCAGCGGCGCTGGACAAAACAGCGATGGCTACTCGTCTTCCACCAACTGGAATTCCACGGACTGGAACAACGATCCCAATACTGTTGCATTCGATGGCGGCAGCGGTTCCGGGAACTCAGTGCTCTACGGCAGCAGCCTCGATCCGAATTTCACCGGCGGCCCGGCACCCAGCCCGACCGCGCCTTACTCCATCAGCAATCCGTTTCCCGCCGGAGTCATTCCCCTTATCGGCTCGTCGCAGGGATTGGCCACTTACCTTGGCTCTTTTCTCAGCACCATGCTCCACTCGCAGAGGACGCAGACAACCTATAACTTCAACTTCGGTTGGGATGCCGATCTCTCGCATGGTTTCCATCTCGCGGCCGGTTACGTGGGAAGCAGGGGCCTGTTCCTCCCGCTTGGCGGAGAGGATCTGAATCAACTTGATCTGGGAACCATTGCGAGCAATCAGACAGCACTGATCAACACCATGGTGCCCAATCAATGGGCGGCCATTCAGCCCCCGACAAACGTCAATTATGGTCAGGCCACCGTGCCGCTGTGGGTGGCTCTCCAGGAGTTTCCGCAATTCGGCGATGGCTCTGCATGCTGTGGCGAAGGAGTCACAATCCATGGCTATCCCGGAGGCGACTCCGATTACAGTTCCCTGCAAACCAAGCTCGAGAAGCGCCTCTCCAATCACTTTCAAACACTGGCCACTTTTACCTGGGCCAAGATCATGACCGACGACAGCAATCCTCCGTTGGGGTTCGTCGGCTCCCACAACGGCTCGCCGCAGGACTGGAAGAACATGAACTTTGAGCACTCGGTCAGCCCGCAGGAAGTAAAATTCCAGTTCACCTGGCAAGCATCCTACGATCTGCCCATCGGCAAAGGCCGGCTGGTTAACCTGAATGGGCCGGGCAATGCCGTTCTAGGCGGTTGGACGATCAATGGAATTGCTTATCTGAGCGACGGCATTCCTATCAACGCCCCGGTCGTAGGGGCCGGCTTTTCCTACTTCAATCAGCGTACCGATATGATCTGCAATCCGAGCAAGGGCGCACCGCATACGGCTACGCAATGGTTCTTGCACGACTGCTTTGTGGCGCCCGGCACCGAAGGCGGCGGCGCACCGAATCAATTCGTGGCAGGGACGGCGCCGACCTATCTCGATAACGTCCGCACCATGGGAGCCGAGGATCTGGATCTCTCGCTGTACAAGAATTTCACGATCGGAAAAGAGAGGGACCTGCGCTTCGAAATCTCTTCCTACAACGTCACCAACAAGGCGCAGTTTGCAGGGCCGAATGTAAGTTCTCCCGGCTCGGGCTTTTCGAATTTTGGCCAGATCACCAGCACCATTAACACCCCACGCCAGTTCCAGTTCGCAAGCCGCTTCACTTTCTGATCAGGGACGCTTCTCAAAGTGCGGGCGGATTCCTTCGGGAGTCCGCCCGCTTTTTCCGCACTAAATGAACGTTGAAATGGAGTGATCGAGCGCTGTGTATCATGGTGCCATGTTCGAACGCCATGGCATCGCGCAAACCCTGCTTTTTGCACTCGCAACTTTGATTCCGCCCACCGTCGTCCCAGCCCAAACACAATGGCCCATCGATGCCTTCCATCCGCGTTTCAACGAGGTGCTCACCCAACATGGCGTGGTCGGCGGCAGCTTCGCTTTCGTGCATGGGACGGCGGCGCCAACGCAGTTCTTCTTCGGCCAGGCGCGTCAGACTCCTGCTCAGCCTGTTGACGCGGACACATCGTATAACTGGGCCTCCATCACCAAGACCATGACTGCAATCGCAATTATGCAACTACGCGATCGCGGTCTGCTGTCCCTTGACGATCCAGCGGTGAAGTACATTCCGGAATTGCGTGAGGTGCACGACGCCTATGGTCCAATTGAAGCGATTACGATTCGTCACCTGCTCACGCATAGCGGTGGCTTCCGCAACCCCACCTGGCCGTGGGATTGCGACGACCCGACCAACTGCGACTGGCAGCCCTTCGAGCCGGCAAAATGGACCCAGGTCGCGGCCATGCTGCCGTATACGCACATTGCCTTTGTGCCCGGAAGCAGATGGAGTTACTCCAATCTGGGCTACGTTTTCCTCGGGCAGATCATTGAACGCCTCACAGGAGACGACTACGAGGTCTACATCGACAAGAACATCCTCAAGCCTTTGCTCATGCACTCCAGCTATTTCGATCGCGCACCCTATTTTCTTGAGGCAAACGTCTCAGAAAGCTATCTCCGCGCCGGCGGCAAGTTAACCCCGCAGCCGTTCAATTACGACACCGGCATCACGACATCCAACAGCGGCCTCAAGGCACCCATTCACGACATGGCCAGTTATCTGCGCTTCCTCATCGGCAGTCCGGGCGCCTCACGCTATGAAATCGTTCTGAAGCGGGCGTCGCTTGAAGAGATGTGGACCGGGGTGCTGCCCGCCGTTGAGCCGGGTCAGGCCGCGACCTCCTATACTTCCGGCCCGCATGGAGCGCAACCGAAGATGGGATTGGGATTTTTTATTGTTGAAGTTGCCGGGCATCGCTACATCTACCACGACGGCGACCAGGGAGGCTTTTCTTCGGAACTGCTGGTTGATCCCGCTGGAGGCAGCGCGAGCATTCTAGGCGTGAACACAACGGATACCGGCTCTCCGGAGCCGGCGGCGACGCTTCATCCGCAATCGAACACCGAGCCCGATCGCGCCACCGACCTGCGCCAGACTTTACGAACGGAGCTCATCGAAAAGTTGTATCCGGCATACGCCAAAGCGAACTGAATAAGTCGCGGCTACGTTGAAAACACTTTGCAGATTCATTCCGCGAATCGCTTAAGATAGGTTTCCATGGCTACCCTATTCGACAAACTTCAGCTCAAAGATCATCAGGAAATGCTCGTCCTCAATGCACCCGAGAGTTTCGAGATCGAGTTATCCCGTCTGCCGGTACTGCATATTCATCGCGCCATCGCATCGCTCCCGGAGATTCGCTTCTCACTGGCCTTTGTGACGAGACAGGACGAAGTCGATGCGCTCGCGCCCAAAATCGCCAAGCGCGCCAAGGGCGACGCGACTGTCTGGTTCGCGTATCCCAAAGGAACGTCGAAGAAATTGAAATGCGATTTCAACCGCGACACTGGGTGGGCTCAACTTCATGAGGCGGGGTTCGACACCGTGCGCGCCATTGCCATTGACGAGGACTGGACCGCGCTCCGCTTCCGGCGGAAGGAATTCATCAAGACGCGCTGAAAACGTGGAGAGCCGCAAGAGCATTTTTGTCCGCTTTCGCACAGCGCTGTCCGCATGCGAACATCGCTCCCCTCCGCTCACGCTTTCACCGCGCACCCGAACCGTCGCCGCAGCAATGAATTAGGCCGCCACCGGCTCCGTTTCATGGCGCTTTCAGATTGGTCATCCTCGTGCAAATGCAGTACCGCAGAAATATCCGCGGAGCACACTCATGGCAAAACGCACCCTCGTCCCCCTGCTGACTTTCGTTGTCCTGGGCACCCTTGTCCATGCAGCCCCAGCCGATTCCATTGCCTCCTTCCTCGGCAAGTGGAAACTCGACCCAGCCCACAGCCGCCTAACCGACCAGATGAAAGTTGAGGCGGCCGGGCTTAACAAATTCAACATGAACTTCTCAGGGGATAACGTCGAAACCATCGTCGCGGACGGCACAGACCAACCCGGACTCTTCGGCACAACCCTCGCGATCATTGTCCAGGACGCCAACAACTGGAAGGTCGTCCGCAAAAAGGACGGCCGCACCACCATCATCGGTCTCTGGCAACTCTCTCCCGACGGCAAAACGCTCACCGACAACTTCACCGGCTATCGCGACAACGGCACCTCCTCAAACCTGCACTACATCTACCAGCGCATCGCAGGCCCGGCCACCGACGCCAAAACGTCCGGCTTCGTCGGTACGTGGGAAAGCACCACGGAAGACGTCAACTCCACCTATGAGATCGACGTGCAGCCCTTTCAGGACGACGGGCTCTCCTTTATCAACGCCGGCGGCCAATTAGTGCAGAATCTCCATTTTGACGGCAAAGAGTATCCCGGCTCAGGTACCGGCGCGCCGCAGGGTTACACGTCCTCGGGCCATCGCATCAACGATCATGCCATCGAACGCGTCGACAAGGTTAATGGCAAGACGCTCTATACTCAGCAGATCGAAGTTTCACCCGATGGCAAAACTCTCACCATGACCGTCCACGCACCGGGGCGCGACAAGCCCGACATCATGGTCTTCAACCGGGAATGAATGTGCTGATAGGTGTGGAGGCTCCCTATAAACAGGCTGGTTGATGGCTGAGGCTTCCCGCCCTTGCGACAGAAAAAAGTCGCAAGAACGGGGCACGGAGCTTTTGTGGCGGACTCAAACCGGAATTCATCGCAGATCTAACTTGCAACGCGAGCTTCTCTAAATAAATAATCCAGGCATCACTTCACCGGCCTTGCCTTCGACCACATGAGTAAATGCACCGGCGTTCAGCGGCGGTTCCGGGCCTACGTAGACGGTCCGCGCGCCAACCTGTCTCGCCCAGTGCACAAAGTTCGCCGCCGGATAAACAGACCCCGAGGTACCCACTACCAGCATCAAGGTTGCTTTCTGGATCTCCTGCTGAATCCGGCCCATTTCCAACGGAATCTCGCCAAAGAAAACAATGTGCGGCCGCATCCGCGCTCCGCACGAACACCGGCCCACTTCACTCAAACTCTTGTAGACCGTTCGGTCGGTCACCGGCTCTGCCCCACACTCGTCGCCGCAGCGCGCCTTGGCCAATTCTCCATGCATGTGTACGAGCCGTACGCTTCCGGCGCGCTCATGCAGATCGTCCACATTTTGCGTACACAGAAAGAACCGCTCGCCCATTCGCTTTTCAAGCTCCGCCAGAGCGATGTGTGCCGGGTTCGGCTGCGCCAGCGCGCCTTGGGCACGCCGCTGTGAATAGAACTCCCACACCAGCGCCGGATTCCGCTCCCAGGCCTCCGGTGTACAAACATCCTCGATCCGATGTCCTGCCCACAGTCCATCCGACGCGCGGAACGTCGGCAGTCCGCTCTCCGCGCTGATGCCCGCGCCGGTCAGCACAAAGACGCGGTCGTCCGCAGTTACGGCAATCTTGCTCATGATGAATTCCTCAAGAAAGCTCTCAGCTCTCAGCTTTCAGCCTTCACGGCTCCAGCAAGATCTTCCCCGTAGTCTTCCGCGCTTCCAGATCGGTCTGCGCCTGCGCCGCTTCAGCCAGCGGATACAAATGCTCCGTGCGCAGTTTCAGTTGTCCCTTTGCCGCCCAGCCCAGCACATCGCCGGCACGCCACTCAAGATCGGCGCGCGTGCCAATGTAGTGCCACAGCGTCGGCCGGGTTACAAACAGCGATCCCTTCCCGGCCAACTGAATCAGGTCGAACGGCGGTACCGGCCCGCTCGACGCGCCAAACAGCGCCAGTAATCCGCGCGGACGCAGGCAATTCAAGCTGCTCTCGAACGTCGTCTTACCCACCGAGTCGTACACCACATCGACTCCCTTGCCGCCGGTGAGCCGCTTAACCTCCGGTTCGAACTCCAGCTGCGTATACAGAATCACATCGGAGGCGCCGGCCTCGCGCGCCAGTTCAGCCTTCTCCTCGGTCGATACAGTCGCAATGACGCGCGCGCCAATGTGCGAGGCCATCTGTGTGAGCAACAGCCCCACACCGCCGGCTGCCGCGTGAATCAGCGCAGTCTCTCCAGCCTTCAGCGGAAACGTGGAATACACCAGGTAGTGCGCCGTCATGCCCTGCAGCATGGCTGCCGCCGCCTGTTCCATGGTGAGGCCGGCGGGCACCTTCACCAGGCTTGCCGCGGCAACAAGCGCATACTCGGCGTAGCTGCCCAGCACGCTCACGGAAGCCACCGCATCCCCAGGCTTAAATCCTGTCACGCCCGGCCCTAGCTCCTCGACTGTGCCGGCGGCCTCGCTGCCTGGCACCAGGGGCAGAGACGACTTGTAGACTCCCTTGCGGAAGTAGATCTCAATGAAGTTGACTCCGGTAGCCTCCACACGGATCAACACTTGCCCAGGCCCCGGCTCGGGGATGGGCAACTCGGCCAATTGTAGTACCTCGGGGCCGCCTGTCTGGTGTATTTGAATTGCTTTCATGTCACGGCCAGAATGCACCCTGATACCGCGCCTCTGCAAGCTTCTTGCATTTTTGCACCGGCAAATCCATGCCGCTTGAATCTTCAAAAAACATCAAACCCCGCCCAGGCACAGCCTAAGCGGGGTTTTTCTACTCCCTGTTCCCTACTCCCTATTTTCTTCAGTCTCTATCCGACAATATGCTCTGCTCTTCCGGCGAAATCAGCCGCACCAACCGATCGACAGCATACGGCGTGCGATTCTGCATGGTGTGGTAATGCCGAACCTGCAATTCGCCCAGCAGCCCAATCGCCACCATCTGAATTCCAGCCAGAATCATGACTGCGCCCACCACAAACATCGGGCCGTGCTGATCCATCAGGCTCTGGTGCGGATGAAGCAGTTTCAATCCCAGCAGGACCGTCGAGATGATGCTACCCAGCATGATGCCGAGCACGCCAAACCCTCCGAAGAAGTGCAGCGGGCGGCTCATGTACTTGAGCAGAAAACGGATCGTCAGAAGGTCGAAGAATACGCGGAATGTGCGGCCGATGCCGTAGTGGCTCTTGCCCCGTTCGCGGTTGATATTCTTGATCGGGATTTCACAGATCGACGCGCCATACCAGCTTGCGAGCGCGGGGATAAAGCGATGCATCTCCCCATACAGCGGAATATTCTGGATAACTTCGCGGCGATACGCCTTGAATGTCGTGCCAAAGTCGTGAATGGCGACGCCGGACAGCCTGGCCATTAGCCAGTTCGCGCAGGCGGATGGAAGCCGGCGCATCATAAAGTTGTCGATCCGGTCCCTGCGCCAGCCCGACACCACGTCGTATCCCTCTTCCAGCTTTTCCAAAAAGGCGGGAATGTCGTTTGGGTCGTGTTGCAGATCGCCGTCCATGGCGAGAATGAAATCGCCCGAAGCGTGGTCGAATCCCGCTGCCAATGCTGACGTCTGTCCAAAGTTTCGGCGCAGCTTCACCACCAGCACACGGCTATCCACCGCCGCAATCTCCTCAAGCAGTTTGTAGGTTCGATCCCTGGAGCCGTCGTCCACGAGGACCAGCTCAAAACTGTCGCCCACCTGTTCCATCACCTGTTTCAGGCGCGCATACAAGGCGGTCACATTCTCTTCTTCGTTGTGAAATGGCACGACTATCGAGTATTTCGCCATAGTGCCAGTATAGATGCATATCCGTTTCAAAGGTTTCACTTTTCCTTGCTGGCGGAACGCCGATTTTATTTACGAATGTGCGAAAAAGCCTCGCATCCAAGCATTGCCGCAGCTATTCCAGCTCGTCCAGCATTGCCTGCATCTCGCTCAGAGCATGACGGTTGCCGCTCCGCGCCGCGCATCCGATGCCCGCCTTCAACCGCTCCACCGCCTCCGCCTTCCGGCCGGCCCCAGACAGCGTTTGCGCGGCCATGAAGTACCCCGCAGTATAGTCGGGATCAGTCTTCAGCAGCGTATCAAACTCCTCCAGAGCCGCCGCCGTTTCGCCGCGGGCGGCCAGTTCCATTGCCATGCCGTAACGCGCAAAGCTGTTCTTTGCGTCCAAGGCCAGAATCTCTTTCAGTCCCGCAATCTTGTCCATCGTGCTCGCCTTTGGCTTTCCGGTTCTCAAGGAACCCATTGAGTCATTTGCACTTTTGGCGGGGATTGCCGAAACTGGAACTGAAGCCTCGCACCGAGGACCGAATCCTGGACCGCCGCCAACACCATTCTACTTGGCCGCTGACGGTGCCGTTCATCCGGGCTGTCTGGATCACAGGCTGCAAAAGGGAGCAAGTGAATCATGAGTTCTGCTGAAGACTGCATTGAAACAAGCCCGACCGAACGCACCGTAGCCAGCACGCAGTCGGAGATGACGGAGATCATCCTGCCCAACGACACCAACACCCTCGGCAATCTTCTGGGCGGGCGCCTGATGCACTTCATCGATCTCACCGCCGCCATGGCCGCCTACCGGCACTCTCGCACCAACGTAGTCACGGCCGCAATGGATCACATCGACTTTATCCGGCCCGTCCACCTCGGCGATCTGCTAACCCTTCGCTCCAGTGTCAATCGCGCATTCTCTACCTCCATGGAGGTAGGTGTGAAAGTGTGGGCGGAGAACACGCGTACCGGCTGCGTGAATCACGTTGCCAGCGCCTATCTTGTTTTTGTCGCCATCGATGACAAAGGGCGTCGGCAGAGAGTCCCTCAACTCATACCGGAAACTCCCACTGAGATTCGCCGCTTCGAAGATGCCCTGCGCCGCCGCGAACACCGCGAAGCCGAGTCCGCTCGCCGCAAGGAAGGCCACCTTGCCGTAACGGCGCAGGAAGGCGCGGAAGCCTAAGAACCAAGGCCGGATCCGCCCGCCAAGAACTGTTGAATCTCCGCAACCGGCGGATGGAGTGAGACCGAGATGTCCGCTGCGATTCAATCCCTTGCTTCCCGGACTGATTTTCCGCGCCGAATCGTATGCCTCACCGCCGAAACAACGGAAACTCTTTACCTGCTTGGCGAACAGGACCGCATTATCGGCGTGTCGGGGTTTACAACTCGTCCGCCGGAGGCCAGGCGCAAGCCGCAGGTATCCACGTTCAACAGCGCCGACTGCGATGCGATTCTTGCGTTGGAGCCGGACCTGGTTCTGACGTTTTCCGACGTGCAGGCGGAGATCACGCGCGACCTCGTTTTGCGCGGAGCTGCGGTGCTGAACTTCAACCAGCGCAGTATCGCCGAAATCCTCGAAATGGTGACAACGCTCGCCCGGCTGGTTGGAAAACCGCATGAAGGCGAGGCGCTGGTCGGAGCTCTGATTCGCGGTCTGGACGAAATTGCGCTTTCCGCGAAGGGGTTTCAGCGGCGTCCCCGCGTCTTCTTTGAAGAATGGAATGAACCGCTCATCAGCGGCATTCGCTGGGTGGAAGAGCTGGTGCTGCTTGCGGGAGGCGAGCCGATTTTTCCCGAACTGCGTGGCTGCGGCAAATCCAAAGACCGCGTGGTCGACCCTGCGCTGGTCATAGCCCGCAACCCGGATGTCATTATTGCGTCGTGGTGCGGCATGAAGGTGAAGAAGCAGGAGATTTGCTCGCGGCCCGGCTGGTCTGCGATCAGCGCGGTCGAAAACGATCACGTTTACGAGATTCGATCGAGCCTCATTTTGCAGTCCGGCCCCGCTGCATTAACCGAAGGAGTGCGCCAGATCCACTCCATTCTCGCGCAGGTGGTCGGGGTTGAAGTCGACCCGTTGCTCAAACCGGCGGAGAAGGCCGATCCCCGCTTCCTGTAAGATTTTAGTTGGACCTCACGCTGGGTGCTGGGTGCCCCTGGTCTCGCCTTTGAGCCCGGGGAAACCACCAATCCAGACGGTCGAGGCACGAGTGGGCCTGACCATCCACTCTCTCAAGCGAAAAGATCCCTTGATCCCCATTGTTTTTAAAAGGAGTAGTGAAGAAAATGGCACACGCCCCGAATATGCCCGCGCCCGTCGCGCTCCCCGGTGTCTCAAAAATCGTAGCTGTCGGTTCCGGCAAAGGCGGTGTGGGTAAAACCACCGTGGCCGTGAACCTGGCCATCGCGCTTTCGCGGCTTGGCCAGCGCGTCGGCCTCATCGACGCCGACATCTATGGACCCAATGTCCCGCTCATGATGGGCTCCGCCAAGCAGCCCGCCGTAGGCCCAGGAAACCTGATCATCCCCAACCTGACGCATGGCATCAAGACTATCTCGATCGGCTACATCTCTCCCGGCGACAAGCCGCTGGTCATGCGTGGCCCCATGCTGCACCAGATCATCCGCCAGTTTCTGCAACAGGTCGAATGGGGTGAGCTCGACTACTTGATCGTCGATCTGCCTCCCGGAACCGGCGACGTGGTTATCTCCCTGGTGCAGACCGTTCCGCTCACGGGCGCCATCGTCGTATCCACACCTTCCGACGTCGCCTTGCAGGACGCGCGCAAGGCTCTCGAAATGTTTGCCCAGGTGAATGTTGAAGTCCTCGGCATCGTCGAGAACATGAGCCACTTCACCTGTCCGCATTGCCACCATGAGATCGATATCTTTTCCAAGGGCGGAGCCGAGCGCACTGCGACGCAGTTCAACATTCCATTCCTCGGCGCGATTGAGCTGGTCCCGGCCATCCGCGAAGGCGGCGACCGCGGATTGCCCGTCGCGCTTGCCGGCCCCAAGAGCCCGCAGGCCGCTGAGTTCTACGCAGTCGCTGAAAAGCTGATGGTTCGCGCCGAAGCGGCTGCCGCGGCAGCAACGGATGTTATCGAAATTAGTTGAGGCATCTGGCGAGAAAATTGGAATGTTTCAATGCCCAAAAATGACCAATACTCATGCCCGGTCTGTGGATTTGATGGGCTGCTTGATCCGGCCTACGACAGTGCAGGGTGCGCATCCTTTGAAATTTGTCCGAGTTGTGGAACCGAGTTCGGCTACGACGACGCCAGAAAATCGCATCAAGAACTTCGAAAGCTGTGGGTAGCATCGGGAGCTTTATGGCACAGCCGCAACACCGCTCCACCGCCTAACTGGAACGGCAAAGATCAGTTACGTGCTGCCGTATTGCAGGAGTCGAATTGAACGACAACATCCTGATTCGCCCGGTCCAGCCTGCTGACTTTCCGCAGTGGAAGATCCTCTGGGATGGCTACAACGCATTCTACGGCCGCGAAGCCGCGTCAGCATTGCCCGATGCAACGACCGACATGACCTGGTCGCGCTTTTTCGATGCGTACGAACCTATGCATGCGCTCGTTGCGGACCAGGCAGGGCAGTTGCTGGGCCTGGTGCACTTCATCTTCCACCGCAGCACCATCTCGATTGCGCCAACCTGCTATCTACAGGATCTGTTCACGCTTGAATCAGCACGCGGAAACGGTGTCGGCCGCGCCCTCATTCAGCAGGTTTACGAACGCGCGAAGCAAGCTGGCTCGAGCCGCGTCTATTGGCTCACGCACGAGACCAACAACACGGCGATGCAGCTCTATGACAAAGTCGCTGAAAAATCCGGCTTCATCGTCTATCGTAAGCCATTATGAGTCTGCCTCATGCACCAACGAAATGAGCGAGGCCTGAGCCCCGCTCTTTTTTGCTTTCGAGCTGCCAATCTACCGCCAGTGCCCTTCACGCAACTCCCAATGGTCGCCGCGGTGAATCCACCGATGAGCTACCCAGCGCTGCCCTTCGTGCGGTGGACGATCCCAACGGCCAGCTGTCCAAACGTATTGGCCGCCTTCGTAACGGTGATAACCATCGATCCAAACATAGCCTCGATCCGGAGGCGGTCCCCGACGCTCAACTATTGGTGCCGGTGGCCCGACGCGAATCACATCCTGCGCAAACGACGCCACAGGCGCAAGCATCAGAGCAAACAATGCTGCCGTTGCAATCTTCTTGATCATGAATCTCCAGGGCTGCATCGCCGAAATCGATTTGCAATTTCGGCTGGTTGATTGTTCAAAGGCTACGCGGCTGAAACCCTTGCGCACACTCGGCAGCCGCTCTAACTCCCCTTGTACAACCCTGGTCAGCTGATTACTGTCCCGGATTGCTCAACTCGCTTTACCGCTTCCCTCAAACGAATAACGGGATGGCTGTAAGAACTGAGCATGTTCGGTGCGCGATCAAAGAAAATAGTCGAAATCGGTCTCGATTTTCATCCGCCGATGGATGCGCAGAATGTGACCAGGCTGCTTATTCGGATTCAGCTCAACATAATTGCGCGGGCCGTTCCAAAGGTAGCGCTCTCCCGTGAGCAAGTCCTCCGCCTCGTAGCCGCGATCCTGCGGAATTTCCAACTCACCCAGCGGCAAAGTGACAAAGCCCCACTGTGTGTGGTGGGGATCGAGATTGACCACCGTCAGAATCAGATTCGATCGATCCTCAGATTCCTTCGTATAGCAGATGAGCTGTTCGTTTTCGCTGAAATGGAACTTCAAGCCCCAGTCGCTTTGCAGCGCCTCGTTCGCCTTGCGAATCGCATTCACCCGCGTAATCAGCGGCTTCAGGCTGTTTGGCCCTTCGAGGTTCCAGTGGTGGATTTCGTATTTCTCCGAGTCCAAATATTCTTCGCTGCCGCGACGCACGGGAACGTGCTCCATCAGTTCGAATGCAGGTCCGTAGATTCCATAACTTGAACCCAGCGTCGCTGCCAGCAGCAAGCGAATGCCAAACACCGCGCTGCCGCCCATTTGCAGAAACTCGGTGAGAATGTCTGGCGTGTTGGGCCATTGATTGGGCCTGAAAAATTCGCGTACCGGCGTCTGAGTCAGTTCGGTAAGATAGGCCGCCGTCTCGCCCTTTGCGTTGCGCCACGGGAAGTAGGTGTACGACTGGCTGAACCCCAGTTTGGCCAGCCGATACATAATCTTGGGCCGCGTAAATGCCTCAGCCAAAAAAAGCACTTCAGGATGGTCGTGCTTGATTGCGGGAATCACCCATTCCCAGAACGAAAATGCCTTGGTGTGCGGATTATCTACGCGGAAAATTGTCACGCCCTGCTCGATCCAGTAATCGAAGACGCTCTTCAATTCCTCCCACATGCCCGTCCAATCTTCGCTCTCAAAATCGAAAGGATAGATGTCCTGATATTTCTTGGGCGGATTCTCGGCGTACTGAATGGTTCCATCGGGCCGCTTGCGAAACCAGTTCTCGTGTTCGCGCACATACGGGTGATCGGGCGCGACCTGAAAAGCAATGTCCAATGCAACCGTAAGATCCAGCTTTTTCGCCTTGGCTACGAAGTTGCGGAACTCTTCAATCGTGCCGAGTTCCGGATGAATCGCCTTGTGACCACCCTCCGCGGATCCGATAGCCCAGGGGCTGCCGCAATCCCCTGGCTGACTCTGGGGATTGTTGTTGCGGCCCTTGCGAAAATTCACCCCGATGGGATGAATAGGCGGCAGATACACCACGTTGAAGCCCATCTCCGCGATATAGGGCAGCCGCTCCTCGCAATCCGCAAATGTGCCGTGCTTTCCAACCTCCTGCGCCGCCGAGCGGGGAAAGAACTCGTACCACGCACTGAATCGCGCAATCACCGGATCGACCACAACACCGAATTCGCGGTCTGACTCTGTTGCGAAGCGCTTATCCGGATATTGCAGAGCCAAATCGTGGAGCTTATCGTCCGTCGCCAGGCTGCGGTGTTTCACCGGCTCGGTTGCATAGCGCAGGAGCTCAGACCGCTCCCGCAGCCACGCTGCTTCCGATCCTTGCGCGCGTTCGGCAGCCGCGGCAACCAGATCGGCGCCGATGAGGTAGTCCACTGTCGCATCGGTCTCTGCCTTGATGCGCTTCAGCAAGTCGCGATGCCAGGTTTCAAAATGGTCGACCCACCCTTGCACCTTAAATAAATAACGGCCTATCTCTCCAACACGAAAGGACGCGGCCCAGCGATCGTTCCCATTTACGATGGCGCGCATGGGGATTTCAACCCATTCATCCGAGCCTTCGCGACGCGCCAGCAATGCGGCCGCGATGGCGTCGTGACCGTCGGTAAAAATATCGGCTTCCACGCGAACGTGATCGCCCACCGTGCGCTTTACGGGAAACCTGCCGCCGTCTACGACTGGGGAAATTCCTTCAATGATGACGCGCCTGCGTCCATCTTCTTGAGTCACTGTCATGGTCGAACCATTTTCCTTTGTTGCGGGCTGGACTTCAAAAACTCAGCGCCAGCTTTTCTTTTGGCTTCGCATTCCCTCAGGGGCTAAAGCCCGGAATCACTTTTCTGCATTTTCGGCACGACTAAAGTCATGCCCTGTTACAAAGCTCTGCGAATTCGGGGCTGGTTGACCCTTCGATGTGCGGCTTGTAGAACAACTCCTCAGGAGTGCGCACTGGACTTCCGCTGTTCGATCAATTGTTCGTAAAGCCGAATCGTCTGCTGCGCAATGGCGGTCCAACTGAAGATTTCCTCCACACGCCGCCGTCCCGCATCGCCAAACTGCCGGCACCGCTCCGGATCGCTCAGCATCTCATTGATGCGCGCCGCCAGATCACGCGCAAATTTCCCGGGGTCCGTTGGAAAGCTGGTCACCGGATCCTGATCGAAGGGGACCAGGTAGCCTGTCTCTCCATCGACCACCACCTCTTTGATGCCTCCCGTAGAGCTGGCGACAACAGGTGCGCGGCAGGCCATGGCTTCAAGGTTGATGATGCCGAACGGTTCATAGACCGATGGGCAGCAGAAGACCCGGCAGTTGCTGTAAAGCTGGATGGCCTCCTGCTTTGTGACCATCTTTTCAATCCACACAATGCGTGGATGGTGGGCGCGAGCCGCCTCCACTTTATCGCGCAGTTCGGCGGCAATCTCCGGAGTGTCCGGCGCTCCAGCGCAAAGGGCGCTCCAGCGCAAAGCACGACCTGCGTCGCCGGAGGAAGATAACTGATCGCGTCGACAAGGTGAGTCACGCCCTTTTGCCGCGTGATGCGGCCGACAAACAGAACATACGGTACGGCGGGATCGACGCCGTAATCCGTCAGCGCTTTCGTCTCAGCGGTCTTCTGATACTCGGCCAGGTCGATGCCGTTGTAGATGACGTGAATCCGGCTGGGATCGACATCCGGATACGCCGCTTGAATGTCGGCCTTGGTGCCTTTGGAGACCGCGACGATCGCATCCGCATCCAGGATCGCCGTGCGTTCCATCCACGAACTCATGGCGTATCCCGAGCCCAGTTGCTCGGCCTTCCAGGCTCGCAGCGGCTCCAGTGAATGCGTGGTCAGGACAAAGGGGACTCCGTAGAGTTTCTTCGCAAGGAATCCGGCCATCGACACATACCACGTATGCGTATGCACCACGTCGATTCCCTCGAGAGCTTTCACCTGCGTCAGGTTCAGGCTCAAGGCCTCAAGCGCGCCTTTGAATTTGCCTTCGGTCCCGTTGGTGATCTCGGCCCAGGGTTCCGCCCCGCGCACATGCAAGTTGCCGTTGTCCGCCTGCTGCGGCCCCCAGCAATGGACTTCTACTTCGATGGTCCGGGCCAACTCGCGGCTCAGATAGTCGACGTGGACGCCCGCCCCGCCGTACACAAGTGGTGAGTATTCCCGTGTAAACAACCCGACGCGCATGGGTCTTCCTTTGGCTGAATCGAGAGTCCGCAACTCGCTCGGGATGAGTGTATTCGGTGGATGTGCCTGGCGCAACCCCTGTGCAACTACTGCGCTTGGGCCGCCTCAATCTCCTCAGTCAGCGCCTCAGCGGCGGTGATGCAGTCTCCGCGGCTTACATCCAGATGCGTGACCAACCGAATCACATCGCGTCCCACAGTGCTGATCACGATCCCCCGCGCCTTCATTCTCGCCACCAGATCGGGAATGCTCCGCCCGCCCTTCAGCTTGAAGATCACAATGTTGGTCTCCACCGCATCCAGATCGATATCCACGCCGTCCAGGTTCGACAGCGCCTCGCCCAACAGCCGCGCATTTGCGTGGTCCTCATGCAGCCGCTTCGGCCCCTGTTCCAGCGCCATCAATCCCGCGGCCGCCAGCACGCCCGCCTGCCGCATGCCACCGCCCAGTGCCTTGCGCAGGAGCCGTGCCTCGTCCATGAGTTCCGCCGAGCCGGTCAGCATCGACCCAACCGGCGCGCCCAGTCCCTTCGACAAGCAGAACATCACCGTGTCGAAGCCGCGCGTCAAAGTCTTCACGTCCACACCCAGAGCTACGGATGCATTGAAGATTCGCGCCCCATCGAGGTGCGTCGGCAATTTTCGCTCTCTCGCCCCCGCCCAAATCTCCTCCAACACAGGCAGCGGCGTGCAGCCTCCACCGGCAATGTTCGCCGTGTTCTCAATCTCGATTAGTCCCGTCGCCGCGCGAAATGCCCCGCGCGCGTAGATCACCGGTTCGATATGGCTCCAGGTGAGGATGCCTCGATCCGCGGGAACGGCCCGCACCAGGCACCCGGAAAAAACCGCCGTCGTCGCCATCTCCCAATCCAGAATGTGCGCCCGCGACTCGGCAATCACCTCCTGCCCCGGCTTGGTGTGCAGCCGGATGCCGATCTGATTGCCCATGGTTCCCGTCGGTACAAACAGCGCCGCCTCGCGCCCAAACACCTCAGCCGCACGGCGCTCTAAATGGTTCACAGTAGGGTCTTCGCCATAAACGTCGTCCCCAACCTCGGCCGCCGCCATCGCCGCCCGCATCTCAGCCGAAGGCCGCGTTACCGTATCCGAACGCAGATCAATCATTCCCGCCAATTTCTCTTCCCTTCCTGTCTTTGCTAGTCCCTAGTCCCTAGTCCCTATTCCCTGCTCTTACGGTATTTGCGCCATCGGCAACTCGATAATCGGCGTCCGTTTCCCATCCTTCATGGCCACGGCCCACAGCCCGTGAAAGCTCTGCCTGAGCCCCGGCTGCGCCTTCAGCACCGCGCTCAGCACCGCTCCCGCTTCCGTCCGCACCGCTGCCGGGTCGCTGACGCCCGTCGACTCATAAATCACAGCCAGATCCGGCTGGCGCAGGCTCGCATCCAGCCGCACTGCATCGATCTTCCACGTCCGGTCCCCGTCCTGCAGCGAATAAGGAAACGCGTCCACCGGCGAATTCTTGATCTGCGCCTGCTCCTGGCCCAGCTTTTCCAGGTTCGGCGACGAAAGAAAATCTACTGGGACCAGCAGGTAACGCGCCGCCTCGTAAGCGAACCATGCCGGCCAGCCGCTGGTTGCGGCCTGCTCCGGCTTGGCCAATTCCCGCGCCCGCGACCAGTACCAAACCCCATCGTGGCCGTCAAACGTTCCCTGCCGCACAGTCAGGCCAGCCAGCTTCCAGGCCGGAGCCCCGCCGGTGGTATCCAAGGCCAGGACCAGCCCAATCTGCCCAGCCAGCGGAGCTCCCACTGCATCCGCCAGCACCACAGCGTACTTCCCGGGCGGCAGCGATCGCATGTTCATGGTCACGGTCAGCGACCCGGTTGTGTTGGAACAGAAAAACTGTGTGTCCTCCGTCGCGGTTTGCGTGCTTGCATCCAGGAGATAAATATTCCGCAGCTGCACCTGGCCGTCCTTCACCAGCGGCGCGCCCAACTCCACTGAATCGTGGATTCCGGCCCAATCCCCTGCCTCAGCCGGCAGAAGTGCGGCCTGCAGCGATCCGAAATCCTGTCCTACAATGGCCAGCGCCAGACGTCCCGCGATCGACGAGATCGCATTTCGATCCTGCGGCTGCAATTCCCCTTGCGTGGTGCAACTCGTCGCCTGGATCCGCGACGGCATAGCCCCCAGAACGACCAACCCCAAAGCGGCAGTCCAAACCCTCCAGCAGAGGCGCATTTTATGAAAATCCTCTCCGCCTCGCGAATCCCCTTTCGAGCGACCGCGAGCCACTGATAGTCTATCTGAGTGGAGCGGCAACGATCTCGCCGCGAGCGGTGTGCCGCAATGGCCGCCGAACGCCGCAGCCGTGCTGAGGAGTTGATTGCCATGCGCACAGTGAATTCGCCGCAATTCAGGTTTGCGCACCTCGGCACGGCGCTCATGCTCCCTGCTGCCGGGCTCGTGCTGTTGGGCGCCCCGCTCTGGCTTTCTGCCCAGGCCTCAGCCGATCCAACCCCAGCCCCTGAGTCGACCCCAAAGCCCGTTTTCATCCATAAACGCCCCAGTCCGGCCCACCCGGCAAGCGCAACCGGGGCTACTAGCGTTCAGGCGCACATGGTGGTCCCCAAGCCGGAAAAACCGAAATGGCCAGCCTTTGACCAACCAGCCCAGGCATCGGTGGTTTGGGATAGCCACGGACTGAGCATCGACGCCACGAACTCCAGCCTCCAACAAATTCTCAAAGACGTCTCCACCGCCACCGGCGTCAAGATCGATGGCATCACGTCCGATCAGCGCGTTTTCGGCGTCTATGGACCCGGCCAGGCGCGCGATGTGCTCTCCCAGCTTTTGCAGGGCTCGGGCTACAACGTCATCATGGTTGGGGATCAGGGCCAGGGAACCCCACGACAGATTCTGCTCAGCACCCGCCAGTCCACCACTCCCGCCTCAACTGCGAGACCGAACCAAGCGAACAACAATAACGAGGAAGACGAGGCTGATGAACCTCCTTCGCCTCCAGAGCAGCCTGAGCCACCTGTGAGGCCCGCTTTCCCGCCTGGAGTACCGCCGCGCACCCCCCAGCAAATCATGCAGGAGATGCATGACCGGCAGCAGCAGATTCAGCAAAACCAGCAGAATCAACAGCAACAACAACCCAATCAATCCCCTCCGCCGGGCCAACCGCAACAGCCGAACTGATGTAGTTATCAGTTTGAGTGGCCGGTTGTCTGTCCATAGGGGAAGCTCCGCGCCTGTCCAGAAGCCGTATCTGGATAAATTTGACACAGGAAACCACGCACCAATTAGGAAGGTATCGCAATCGGTTTCTATCTATTATCACTACGAAAATATTGGAACCAGGAGTTGCGGGGAGAATTGACTTCGCTGAAAACTGAAAACAGAGAGCCGGCTTTTCCTCAAACCCGGGCTACACGCGCCCGCGCCTTCAGAATACCGCTCTGGCTCTGCGGCCGCATCAGGGTAAATGCCGCCCTCAGCAACCCGTACGCGGCCAGGATTCCAAATGCCATGGAACCAATCGAGACCGCAATCAACATCACAAAATTTACCAGATCCGTCATCCTTACCACCCTGCCTCACTCATCCTGGATTCTCGAACTCTCGCGTCTCTTGGCTTCCGTCCGACATAAAACTCCCTGTCCCCGCCAAATACTTCCCAGATTCTCTCAGAAGTCGACCCAATCATTACATCGGTGCCTGTTAACCAATGTGATGCCTGACCCGAATCGAACCAGTATTCCGGGGACTGACCCATTTTGGAACGGCACAACCGGCGCCCATCAACCCCGTCGGATGAATCTCCGCAGGATCGCCCGCATCTTATCTCTTGCCGATTATCCGGCTATGTATCATGATAAAGTGACCATTTTCCTGCTTTCGTGACACTGTGCTACTTGCGTAGTTGGAATCTGATCCAAGTTGCTCGCTGAAACCTATCATGGCCATCACTCACATTTCGGTGCGCGGGGCGCGCCAGCATAATTTACGCGATATTAGCGTGCGCATTCCCCGCAATACACTCACGGTGGTCACCGGCCTCTCCGGTTCCGGCAAGAGCTCGCTCGCTTTCGATACGATTTATGCCGAAGGGCAGCGCCGCTACGTTGAGACCCTTTCCGCATACGCCCGCCAGTTTCTCGACCAGATCGAGCGGCCGGATGTTGACTCCATTGAAGGCCTTTCGCCGGCAATTTCCATCGAGCAGAAAACGACCAGCCGCAGTCCGCGCTCCACCGTCGGCACCATCACTGAAATCTACGATTACCTGCGCCTGCTCTACGCTTCCGTCGGCACACCGCACTGCCCCAACTGCGGCCGGCCCATCGCCCGCCAGACCGCCGAACAGATTGTTGCCCGCATCCTCGAACTCGGCCGCGGCGAACGCGTCACCGTCATGGCTCCCATCGTAAGAGGCCGCAAGGGCGAGTTCAAAGACCTGCTCGATCAGCTGGACCAGCAGGGCTTCCGCGCGCGTGTGGATGGCGAATTACAGGATCTTTCCGAGCCGCTTCTGCTCGACCGGCGCAAGAACCACACCATTGAAGCCGTGATCGACCGCATTCTCCTCAAGCCGCCTACGGCCAACGCGGGTGCCCCCGGCCCCTCGCACTTGGGGACCGGGGAGGGAACTCGACCGCCTGCGATGTCTTCCGCCAAGCCCTCCGTTGAAAAGCGTCTCGAACAGGCGGTAGTCAAGGCTCTGCAACTCGCCAACGGTCTGGTGCTGGTCGCCGTCGCCGGTGAAGAAGAGCAGCTGTTCTCGTCCTCCATGGCCTGCCCCGACTGCGGTCTCGATGTCCCCAAGCTTGAGCCGCGCAGTTTCTCCTTCAACTCCACATTCGGCGCATGCCCGGAGTGCCACGGTCTGGGTTCGCTCTACGATTTCGATCCTGCAAAGGTCATCACCGACTGGTCGAAGCCTTTGCTCGATGGCGGCCTCGGCCCCGGCTCCGCCTCGCAATATCTCTTGAAGCTCATCCATCTGGCTGTCGACAAATACAAGATCGACCTGAAGCTTTCCTTCGAAGACCTGCCGGTCAAGCACCAGCACATCCTGGTCTACGGCCCGCCAAAGGGCGAAGCCCCACGCACCGGCTTCCACGGCATCCTCAGCTTCCTGCGCGACTCCATTGAAGAGGCTCGCAGCGACGGCTATCGCGAATACATGATGAACTTCATGTCGGCCACGCCGTGCCCCGTCTGCCGCGGCAAGCGTCTGCGCCCCGAGTCGCTGGCCGTCAAAATCGGTGGCCTCTCCATCGCCGACTTCACCGCGCTGCCGCTCAATCGCGCGCTCTCCGCGGCCATCAATCTCAGCTTCACCGCGCGCGAGGCGTTGGTTGCCGACCGCATCCGACGCGAAGTTGTCGAGCGCCTCGAATTCCTGTGCGCCGTCGGCCTCAACTACCTCGCGCTCGATCGCAATGCCGCAACACTTTCCGGTGGCGAAGGCCAGCGCATTCGGCTTGCAACCCAGATAGGCTCGCGCCTGCGCGGCGTTCTCTACGTTCTGGACGAGCCCTCGATCGGCCTGCATCAGCGCGATAACATGCGCCTGATTCAAGCCCTCGAACGGCTTCGCGACCTCGGCAACACCGTCCTCGTGGTCGAGCACGACGAAGACACGATTCGCCACGCGGACTATGTACTCGATCTCGGCCCTGGCGCAGGCCGTCTCGGCGGCTACGTCGTCGCGCAGGGCACGCCCGATGAGATCATGGCCTGTCCCGAATCCCTCACCGGCCGCTATCTCTCCGGCGCGGAAACCATGCTGCAGCGCGCCCATCCGCGCCCTCTCACCGGGAAATGGCTTGTCGTCACAGGCGCTCGCGAGCACAACCTTCAGGATGTGACGATTCGCATTCCGCTCGGCGTCATGACCGTCGTCACCGGCGTCAGCGGCAGCGGCAAAAGCACGCTCATCAACGACATTCTCTATCGGTCGCTGGCCCAATCCATCTACGGCTCGCGCGAGGAACCCGGTGCGCACGATTCTGTATCCGGCGCCGACCAATTAGACAAAGTCGTTCGCATCGACCAGTCGCCCATCGGCCGCACGCCGCGCTCAAATCCTGCAACCTACACCCAGGTTTTCTCGCCTATCCGCGATCTCTTCGCCATGCTTCCCGAGTCGCGCGAACGCGGCTATAAGCCGGGCCGCTTCAGCTTCAACGTGACGGGTGGCCGCTGTGAAGCCTGCCAGGGCGACGGCCAACGCCGCATCGAAATGAACTTCATGCCCGACGTTTACGTCCAGTGCGAAGTCTGCAACGGCCGCCGTTATAACCAGGAGACGCTGGCCGTGAAATTCAAAGGACACTCCATTGCGGATGTCCTGGATCTCACCATCGAAGACGCTCTTTCGATCCTTGAAGACGTACCGAATGTTCGCCAGAAGCTGCAAACGCTGGTCGATGTCGGCCTCGGCTACGTGCACCTGGGTCAGAGCGCGACCACTCTCTCCGGCGGTGAAGCCCAGCGGATGAAACTTGCGCGCGAACTGAGCAAACGGCAGACAGGGCGCACACTTTACCTTCTCGACGAGCCCACCACCGGCTTGCATTTCGACGACGTGCGCAAGCTGCTTGAAGTTCTGCATCGGCTCGCCGACCTGGGCAACACCGTCATCATCATCGAACACAATCTCGACGTCATTCGCAATGCCGACTGGATTCTCGATCTCGGTCCCGAGGGCGGTGAAGACGGCGGCCGCATCGTCGGCCAGGGCCGACCCGCAAAAATCGCAGCGACCGCAGGCTCCTATACCGGCCAGTTTCTTACCCGCTACTACGCGTCGAGCAATGGCAAACTTGCCGCCATCGATCTCGCCGAAGACCCGCTGGAGGATGGTCATACCGAGGATGATAAAAAACCTGTCATCCTGAGCGACGGGAGCGCCGAGAATGGAGTCGAAGGACCCACTGTTCCGGCTCCAGCACCTGGGCGAGATAGCTCGACTCCCAAACCAAAGCGCACACGCCGCAACACGCCAGCCGAAGACGACCTCGCAGCCACGCGCGCCAAGTCCAGCCTTTCTGCCTCGGTCGAGACCAACTCCAAGCCCAACGGCCACCGCCAAAAGAAAACCGGCCAAGCATGAACAAGCGCCCTGAATTCGACCCATTCATCGGGAAATCCGGCACTCCCGTCGAGGGACAGCCCGGCGTGTCGGACGGCGATGAAGAGCTTCCTTCTTTCGAAGGCGTGGTCTTCAGCCCGTATCTCACCCCAGCCGACCTTGACGGCACCAATTGGGACGTGGGTAAGACAATCCCTGAATTCCCGTTGCGCATTTGGGAAGTCCCGGGGCCTGAGGAAGACGGTGACCTGAGGACCATGCCATCGACAAGTCAATACTCTGTGCCTGTCAAACTCACAGTAGAAGAGAGAGCCGGATCGAAAAAACTTGTCATGGATTGGCTGGAACCTCCGGAACAAATCGCGCACAAACTCACCCCGCTGGGACGCCAGAAACCGGCGAAAGCGCGCCCGGGATTGTACGGCAACCTTGCCGACACGAGTTGGTTATCGATCAACAGGCTTAAGCCCGTCAGCGGCGCGGCGGAAGAAGATCCAGACCAACCTCGCCTTGTGGACGATGCTGCGGTGAAGGCAGTCGATTCCGTTGAAACGGTGTCGAGCATCAATGATATTCCGGTCGATTTTCCATCCCATCCAGCATCGCGCCGTCCTCCGCAGTCCCAGACCAGCGCACAATCTCCTGGCATCCGCGAGAATAAAATGGGCCGCGCATGAGCACCCTTCCCGAGAGCGATCCGCTCGACCCGGAATCCGACGCGCCTCGCCGGAAAGACTCCCGCACTCACGACGAGGTTCTGTCGGCGGTGAACAGGTATTTCCCCTACGACGTTCCCGAATACATCCACCCGGAAGAACCACCATCGCCGGAGGAACCACCCCTTTTTCAATCCTGGTCGGAACCTGAGCCCTTGCCGCCAGAGCCGCGCATTCCCAATTTTGGCCACTTGCTTTTGCTGGCACTCTTCGCTTTTGTCGGCGACCTCTGTTCTGAACTCCTAAGGACCTCCGCACTCCACTTCCATCTCTGGGGTATCTCAACTGTCCAAAAGTCTTTCACAGACGTTCACTACACAATCGGCAGCATGGCCGCCCTGTACGTCATCACCTTCACCGCCGCCATGCTTCTCTTTCCTCTCATCTGGCACAAAAGCCTTTTCGCCGGCCTGCAATGGAACCTGGCCACTGCCCTGCGCCTCCGATGGCGCCTCATGGGTGCGGCCGGCATCTGTTTTGTGCTCGCCATGGTCGATGAGATTGTGCTCCCCGGCCCCAGCAATGCGCCCATCGACAAGCTCTTTGAAAACGGGACAGCGGCCTGGCTTCTGTTTGCCTTTGGTGTAACCTTTGCGCCCTTCTTCGAGGAGGCAATCTTCCGCGGCTTTCTTCTGCCCGCTCTCTGCACCGCCTTCGACTGGTCTGTCGAAAAAGCCACCGGCTATCCACCGCTTCCGCTGGAATCGAACGGCCATCCCCGCTGGTCTTTGTCCGCCGTGGTCTTCGGTTCCATCGCCACCAGCATTCCGTTCGCGCTCATGCACGCCGAACAGACCGCCTGGTCGCTCGGGCCGTTCCTGTTGCTCGTATGCGTGAGTCTAGTGCTCTGCTGGGCTCGCCTCAGCACTCGCTCTCTGGCGGCCAGCGTCCTGGTCCACGCAAGCTACAATTTTCTGCTCTTCTCGCTCATGCTGCTTGGCACCAGCGGCTTCAAGCACCTCGATAAAATGTGAGTTGAAAATAGCCGCAGTTCCATCCAGCCAAGAAACTGCGCATTGAAGGGTACAGGACTCATCCCGTAGATTCAAAGAAACTGGGCGCTGGAGGGTACGGGATTCATCCCGTATGTTGACCACGAATTTAGTCTTCGGCTTTACAGGCTGCGGAAAACTCGAAACGGTGAAGGGTACGGGCTTCAGCCCGTACATGGCCTCTGCAATATTGACTTGGGGTTTAGCCCCCGAGGGAATGGAAACTTGATTGGAGAGACATGCCCATGATTGAGCCAAGAGCCGCACTCGCTTTTGTTGTAGCCACAGCGGCCGCAGCCTGCATGCACGCACAAGATCGCTCCTACGGGCGCTCCGTGGTTTCAACCCAGTACGGCATAGTCGCAACAAGCTATGTCCAGGCCTCGCAGGCAGGCGCCAGGGTTCTGGAGCAGGGCGGTTCAGCGATTGATGCGGCCATCGCGGCCAATGCCGTGCTGGGCGTAGCCGAGCCCATGACCAACGGAATTGGCGGCGACCTCTTTGCGATTTATTGGGACGCCAAAACGGGCAAGCTCTACGGCTTGAACGCCAGCGGTTGGGCGCCGAAGGCCTTGACCATCGAACATCTCAAATCTAAAGGCATCATTGAAATGCCTCAGGCCGGTATCGATTCCGCAACGGTGCCCGGCGCGGTGGACGGCTGGCAGAAGCTTCATGATCGCTTCGGCAAACTGCCCTGGCGCGACCTGTTTCAGCCCGCCATCTTCTACGCGAAGAACGGTTACCCCGTGCCCGAAATCGTTCATGACTACTGGAAGGCGACTTTGCCCGCGCTGATGCAGAATCCCGAGAGCCGGCGCGTCTTCCTGCCCGGCGACAAAGTGCCTGAAACGGGCCAGGTCTTCCGCAATCCCGATATTGCCGCGGCTCTCACGCTGATTGCAAATGAGGGCGAGACAGCCTTCTACAAGGGCGCAATCGCAAAGGCGATTCTCAAGTCCTCAATGGACCTCGGCGGCACCATGTCCGCCGACGACCTGGCGCAGTATTCCGCCGAATGGGTCGAACCGATTTCGACCACCTATCGCGGATGGGCCATCTACGAACTACCTCCAAATGGCGATGGAATGGCCGCATTGGAGATGCTGAATATCATGGAGCAGTTCAAACCCGCTCCCGATGGACCGCATAGTGCCGCCGAGATCCATACAAGGATTGAAGCGATGAAGCTGGCATATGCGGATGTCAAAGCATACGATGGCGACCCGAGGTTTGGGAAAATTCCAGTGAAAGAGTTGCTCTCCAAGCAATTCGCCGCCAAACGTGCCAGGCTCATCGATCCATCCAAAGCCAACTGCACAGTCGCCCCTGGCGCTCTTGCCGGAAGCGACACGACTTACTTTACCGTGGTCGATCGCGAAGGAAACATTCTATCGATCATTCAGAGCGATTACTCCTCATTTGGATCGAAAGTAACGGTCGAGGGCATGGGCTTTGTACTGCAGAACCGCGGCGGCCTGTTCTCGCTCGACCCCGCGTCGCCCAATGCGCTGGAAGGAAGAAAGCGGCCCTTTCACACCATCATTCCAGCATTCATGGAACACGGCGACGAGCACATCGGCTTCGGCATCATGGGCGGCATGAATCAGCCGCTGGCGCATGCCCAGTTTGTTTCCAATGTTGTGGACTACAGAATGAATATCCAGGCCGCGCTGGAGGAGCCGCGATTCACAGTCGACACAAAACTCGGATGCAATATCGTGATCGAGTCGCGTGTGACGCCGGAATCCATTGACCACCTCACAAACATGGGTCACGTGCTTGAAGTGCGGAAGGAATATTCAACAACCATGGGGCGCGGCCAGGCAGTGCTTCACGATAGCGGAAGCAAAGTCAACTTCGGAGCATCCGATCCACGTGCAGACGGCGCCGCGGTGCCCGAATCGCCAAAGAGTTTCGAATCGGGGACGCAATGAAACCCCACCTCGACGACCCGTTACAATCAAAATCGATGATCACGACCACCCACTCCCAGTTGCTACTCGCTCTGCTTGCCAGAATCAGCTTTCGCCTCGGGCAGTTCAAGCTTTCTTCCGGCGGCACCAGCGACTATTACATCGATTGCCGCACGACCACTTTGCATGCCGAGGGCGGTCGTCTCACCGGGCACGCTATCCTCGAACTTCTTGAAGCGAACAACATCGATGCGGACGCAGTAGGCGGACTCACCATGGGCGCCGATCCTATTGTCTCCAACGTCGCCACGGCCAGTGCCTGGCGCGCCTTGACCAAGCCATCCGCGCCGCTGCTGCACGGGTTCCTTGTACGCAAAGCCGAGAAGACACACGGCACTGGCCGCCGCATTGAGGGCTTCTGCCATCCTGGCGCGCGCGTTGTCATTGTGGATGACGTGTGCACCACGGGAGCCTCCACGATCAATGCAATCGAGGCAGCCCGCGAAGCGCAGATGACCGTCGCGGCCGTGGTCTGCATCGTGGAGCGCGAAGAAGCGAACGGGCGGCCCGCAGTGGAAACTGCTGCTGCCGGTGCGCCATTCCTGAGCCTGTTCACCGCAAACGATGTTCGTGCCGAGCATCTGCGCCAGCAGCAATAACCGCGCAAAAATTCGCCACAGAGCTATGCCCCGATAAAACTGTGTTTTGTCTCTGAAGCCCATAGCAAAACAGAGGCTGTCATTCTGAGCGAACGGGGCCCCGAACGTTCTTCAGTTCGGGGGTGGTGAGTCGAAGAATCCGC